>NZ_JBIRAW010000039.1:0-90738 GCF_044326315.1 Actinomadura sp. 9N407
GGGTGTGCGCGTTTCTGAGTGGTTCCGTGAGGCTAACACGCCACGAGTCAACGTGGTCGCGAGGCCGTCAGCCGAGCGGGACGAGGAGGATCTTGTCGTCGCCCTGGTCGGTGCCTCGGCCGTCCCTGTTGCTGGTGGTGACCCAGAGGGAGCGGCCGTCGGGGGCGCGGACGACGGCGCGGAGCCGGCCGTAGCGGCCCTCGAAGTGGGCGACGGGACGGCCCGTCTCGCCCTTGGCGTCCAGGGGGACCTGCCAGAGGCGCTCGCCGCGCAGTCCGGCCGCCCAGAGCGAGCCGGCCGCGTAGCCGAGGCCGGACGGTGACGCCTCGGCGGTCGTCCAGGTGAGCAGGGGGTCGGTGTAGCGTCCCTTGCCGCCGACGCCCTCGACCTCCGGCCAGCCGTAGTTGGCGCCCTTCTCGATGCGGTTGATCTCGTCGTAGGTGTTCTGGCCGAACTCGGTGGCGTACATCCGCTTGGCGTCGTCCCAGGCCAGTCCCTGGACGTTGCGGTGGCCGTAGGTCCAGACCCGGGAGTCGTACGGGTTGCCGGGCGCGGCCTTGCCGTCCGGGGTGACGCGCAGGATCTTGCCGCCGGGCGAGTCGCGGTCCTGGGCCAGTTCGGTCCGGCCCACCTCGCCGGTGGCGACGTACAGCATCCGGTCGGGACCGAAGGCGATCCGGCCGCCGTTGTGGTTGCCGGCCTTGGGGATGCCCGTGATGACCGGCTGCAGCGCGCCGACGCCGCCGTCGTTGCGGAACCGCACGACCCGGTTGTCCTCGGCGGCGGTGAAGTACAGGAAGACGAGGCGGTCCTGCTGGTACGAGGGCGAGACCGCCACGCCCATCAGTCCGCCCTCGCCGCCGGGCTCGACGCCCGGGACCTTGCCCATCTCGCTGACCTTGCCCTGCGGGGTGACCTGGAGCAGGCGGGCGCTGTCACGTTCGGTGACGAGTGCATTGCCGTCAGGGAGGAAAGCTATGGCCCACGGGACTTCGAGACCGCCGGCCAGTTCCCGCGGCTCGCCGGGGCCGCCCTTGCCCGCCGAGGCCGTGGCGGGGATCGGGGGCGGGGTGCTCGCCGTGCCCTCGCCGCCCCCCTCACCTGATCCACCGGACGAGCAGGCGCTCGCCAGCAGGGCCGTGGCCATCGCACCCGCGGTGACCGAACGCCTTATGGGGTAGCGCCTGAACGCGTGCTTGTCGATTGAGTGCCGCCTGAGTGAGTGCCGCCTGAACGAGTGCTGTCTCATGAACGCCCCTCCGTCACTAGTAGTACTACGGACGCGGGCGCGAGACCGTTCCGGTGACTCCGGCAAGCCGGGATGATCGTGGACGACACGCCGGTCGGCGCCGATGTTCGTCGCCGGGAGGACGCCCAGCCTCAATCGCTCCGTGACCTACGGAACGTACTGTGGGCAGCACGGTGACCCCGCACTGCAGCAACGTCGCTGACCTACAGTCGGCGCAGCCGATGCGCTCGCCGCGACCCGGCGCCGACCCCGCGCGTGGGCACGTTCCATCCCGCGCCGGACGTTGACGAGGCATCGGCGCGAGCGACCGGCACGAGCACGCTGGAACACGATCACGCTCGAACACGATCATGCTTGACCGAGAATCTCCCCGGGCGCGACGCGGCGCGGCTTTCGCGGTGGCGGGCGCCCGGGCGGGCAGGAAGGGAACACGGCGCGATGAGCGGCGACAGGACCAGGTGGTCGCCGCGGCGAGTACCGCCGCGGGCGATACCGGTCGGCATGGTCGCGGTCGCCGGCGTGCTCTACGCCATCGGCTCGCTGCTGGGCTGGGGCGGTACCGACCTGGTCTCCTGGGCCGAGGCGGCCGCCGCCGCGGTCGCCGCCGGACTGCTGCTGCCGGCCTCGCGCCGGCCCGCCGACGCCCCGGCCAGGGGCTGGGCGGGCGGGGGAGAGGCGGCGACGATCCGGCGGTCGTCGTGGCGCTGGTTCGGGATCGCGGCCGCGTCCTGGTTCGTGGCCGCGGTCGGCAGCGCCCTGTCCTCGACGGTGTCCAGCCGCAGCGCGCTGGTGCTGTCGGTACCCGATCTGTTCTACCTGGTCGCGGTGTTCGCGCTGGTGGCGGGACTGATCGTGCCCATCCGGCCGGCCCGGGACGCGCGGACTTGGGTCCGGTACGCGGCCGACACCTACGTCTGCGCCGCCGCGCTGTTCGTGCTGGGCTGGGTGGCGCGGTTCAGCACGCTCTACCACCGGTCCGGTGAGACGCCGTCGGAGTTCCTGCTGGAACTGCTGTACCCGCTGATCGACGTCGTGCTGGTCTGGGCGGCACTGCCGTTCGTGCTGGGCGCGTCCCGGGCCTACCGGCGCCCGGCCCTGATGGGGTACGGGGTGCTGCTGGCGTTCGCCGGCGCCGACATCATGACCACGATCGTCCGGCTGGGCGGCGGCGCGCCCGCAGACGACCCGGCCGACCTGCTGCGGCTGGGCGGGCTGCTGCTGCTGATCCTCATCCCGCTGGCCTTCGCCCCGCCCCGCGAGTCCGACGACGACGCACCGGAGGCCCGTCCCGGGGCCCGTGCCGAAGGCGGGGCGGACGACGAGCGCGGGCGCATGATCGGGCCGGGGATCGCCCCGGCCGCGGTGGCCGCCGCGGCGGCGATCTTCGTCGCCGGGCACGCCCTGACCGAGTCGGACGGGCTCGAGCCGGTCGTGGCCCTGGTCGCCGGGACGGCCACGCTCGTCGTGCTGGCCCGGCTGGCGGGGCTGCTGCGCGAGAACGAGTCGCTGCGCCGCGCGGTCGGCAACGGCGAGGAGCACTTCCGGGCCCTGTCGGAGAACATCAACGACGCGGTGGTGATCTGCGACCTGAAGGCGATCGTCCAGTACGCCAGCGCGGGCGCCCTGAAGATGTACCGGTACGGGCCCGGGGAGCTGCTGGGACGCTCGATGCACGAGTTCGTGCACCCCGAGGACCTGCCGCGCGTCCGAGCCGCCTTCGGCGAGTTCCTGGCCGGGGAGGACGGCTGGGACGCCCGCTCCCGCTCCGGCAAGGACAGGGACGGGGACAGGGAGCGGGACCCGAACTGGGATCCGGAACTGGACGAGGTACCGGAGGAGCTCGAGGACGATCCGCTGGAGGCCGAGTACGGCGACGGCACGCTGCGGCTGGCCTGCCGGGTCCGGGCCTCGGACGGGACCTGGCTGCCCACCGAGTCGACGATCACCCGCTACAGCGGCACGGGCGACACGTCCGGCCGGCTGCTGGTCACCACCCGCGACCTGAGCGAGCAGGCCGCGCTGCAGCGCCAGGTCACGCATCTGACCTTCCACGACGGGCTGACCGGGCTGCCCAACCGGGCGTACTTCGAGGAGCGCACCCGCGAGCTGCTGCCCCGGCAGGGGTACGGCGGCAAGGTCGTGGTCGTCTTCGTCGATCTGGACGGCTTCACCGCGGTGAACGACTCGGCCGGGCACGCGGCCGGAGACCAGGTGCTGGCGCAGGCCGCCCGGCGGCTGCGCGGCACCGTCCAGGCCGACGACACCGTGGCCCGCTGGGGCGGCGACGAGTTCGCCGTGCTGGTGCAGCTGCCGCCGGACGCGGGCGAGACCGGCGCGGCGGTCGAGCTGGCCGAGCGGATGCTGCGGGTCCTGACGCTGGAGCCGTACCGGGTCGGCGGCCAGGGCATCGCGCTGACCGCCAGCATCGGGATCGCGTTCGCCGGCGACGGCGAGGAACCGGAGAGCGGCGGGGCGAACGGCGGCCTGGCGAACGGCGGCCGGAGGCCCGGCCCGGACTCGGACCGCAGGCTGCGGCGCAGCGCCGCCGACCTGATCCGCAACGGCGATCTCGCGATGGCACGCGCCAAGGAGCTGGGCGGCGGCCGGGTCGAGGTGTTCGCCCCGCACATGCACGCCGATGTCGTACGGCGGCTGGAGCTCGGCGGCGACCTGCGCCGGGCGCTGGCCGAGGAGCAGTTCGCGGTCGAGTTCCAGCCGGTGGTCGACCTGGCGACCTCGCGGGTGACCGGCGTGGAGGCGCTGCTGCGCTGGTGGCGGGGGAGCGAGTCGATCCCGCCCGAGGAGTTCATCGGCCCGGCCGAGGAGTCGGGGCTGATGGTCCCGCTGGGCGACTGGGTGCTGCGCGAGGCGTGCCGCGAGGTGGCGCGCTGGCGCGGCGACTCCTGGGACGTGGGGCTGTCGGTCAACTTCACCGCGCGGCAGATCGCGGCGCCGCGGTTCGTGGAGTCGGTCGCGGCGGCGCTCGCCGAGACCGGGCTGCCGCCGTCCGCGCTGACCCTGGAGGTCAAGGAGGAGGTCCTGGTCGAGGACGCAGGACAGGGCGTGGCGCGGCTCTCGGAGCTGCGCGACCTCGGCGTCCGGCTGGCCATCGACGACTTCGGCACCGGGTACGCCTCGCTGGCCTACCTCGGCCAGCTGCCGGTGGACATCATCAAGATCGACCCGTCCTTCGTGGCCGGGCTGGGCTCGGACGAGACGCGCACCCTGCTGACCCGGACGATCGTGCGGCTCGGCAGCGATCTCGGGCTGGCCGTGGTGGCCGAGGGCATCGAGCGTCCCGAGCAGCTGGAGCTGCTGCGCGAGATGGGCTGCCCGCGGGGGCAGGGCTACCTGGTGGCCAGGCCGATGGGCGCGGGCCGGGCGGAGGCGCTGGTCCGGACGAACCTGGCCGCCCAGCGGCTGCCCGGGGAGATCGTCCTGCCGCTGGAGGACCCGCCCCTGCCGTCTCACATGGTGGGATGAATCGTCCACGGATTTGACCGGGGGCCGGAAGTCGGCGACAGTGAACCCGTGCAGATTAGTTCCATCATCCTCGTAGTACTTGGTCGGCGCGCAGGCTGACCGAGTTTCTCGTCCTGCGCGCGCCCCTCGACCGCCATCCGGCGGCGGGGGTTTTTTGTTGGCCGAGTGACCTGAGAACGGGTACCCGCGTTCCCCGGCCGCCCCGGCGTCAAGAACAGAGATCCACCAGCGAGCACAGGCTTCTCCCAGCGAGCACAGTCCTCTCCCAAGGAAGCACCGTCTTCTCCCAAGGAACCAGAACATGACGACCGAACAGATGACGGGAGCCCAGGCGCTGGTCCGCGCCCTGGAGAACGTCGGCGTCGACACCGTGTTCGGCATTCCGGGGGGCGCGATCCTCCCGGCTTACGATCCGATCTTCGACTCCAAGAAGCTGCGCCACATCCTGGTGCGGCACGAGCAGGGCGCCGGCCACGCCGCCCAGGGCTACGCGATGGTGACCGGCAAGGTCGGCGTCTGCATGGCCACCAGCGGGCCGGGCGCCACCAACCTGGTCACCCCCATCTCCGACGCGTACATGGACTCGGTCCCGATCGTGGCGATCACCGGCCAGGTGGCCAGCAAGTCGATCGGCACGGACGCCTTCCAGGAGGCGGACATCGCGGGGATCACCATGCCGATCACCAAGCACAACTTCCTGGTGACCAAGGCCGAGGACATCGGCCGGACGATCGCCGAGGCGTTCCACATCGCCTCCACCGGCAGGCCTGGACCGGTCCTGGTGGACATCGCGAAGGACGCGCTGCAGGCGACGTTCGCCTTCGAGTGGCCGGTCGCCATGCAGCTGCCCGGCTACCGCCCGGTCACCCGGCCGCACTCCAAGCAGGTGCGCGAGGCGGCCCGGCTGATCGTGGAGGCCAAGCGGCCGGTGCTGTACGTCGGCGGCGGCGTCATCAAGGCGGGCGCGTCGGCCGAGCTGAAGGTGCTGACCGAGCTGACCGGGGCACCGGTGGTCACGACGCTGATGGCCAAGGGCGCGCTGCCCGACAGCCACCCCCAGCACATGGGCATGCCCGGCATGCACGGCAGCGTCGGCGCGGTCGGCGCCCTGCAGAAGGCCGACCTGCTGGTCACCCTGGGCGCCCGCTTCGACGACCGGGTCACCGGCAAGCTGGACGGCTTCGCCCCGCACGCCAAGGTCGTGCACGCCGACATCGACCCGGCCGAGATCTCCAAGAACCGGCACGCCGACGTCCCGATCGTCGGCGACGCCCGCGAGGTGATCGCCGACCTGATCGTCGCCGTCCAGGCCGAGCACGAGGCGGGCCGCAAGAACGCCTACGAGGACTGGTGGCGGCAGCTGAACGCCTGGCGCGACACCTACCCGCTCGGGTACGACACGCCGGACGACGGCTCGCTGTCGCCGCAGTTCGTGATCCAGCGGATCGGCGAGCTCGTCGGGCCCGAGGCCTACTACGTGGCGGGCGTCGGCCAGCACCAGATGTGGACCGCGCAGTTCATCAAGTACGAACGGCCCGGCGCGTTCCTCAACTCCGGCGGCGCGGGCACGATGGGCTACGCCGTCCCGGCCGCGATGGGCGCCAAGGTCGGCGCGCCCGACACCCAGGTCTGGGCGATCGACGGCGACGGCTGCTTCCAGATGACCAACCAGGAGCTGGCCACCTGCGCGATCGAGGGCATCCCGGTCAAGATCGCCGTGATCAACAACGGCAACCTCGGCATGGTCCGGCAGTGGCAGACGCTGTTCTACAACCAGCGCTACTCCAACACCGACCTGCAGGACAAGACCGGTCCCGCGCGGAGGGTCCCCGACTTCGTCAAGCTGGCCGAGGCGTACGGTTGCGTCGGGCTGCGGTGCGAACGGGCCGAGGACGTCGACGCGACCATCGCCAAGGCGATGGAGATCAACGACGCCCCGGTGGTCATCGACTTCGTCGTCCACCAGGACGCGATGGTCTGGCCGATGGTCGCCGCCGGTACCGGCAACGACGACATCAAGATCGCCCGGGACATGGCCCCCGACTGGGAGAACGGAGACTGACCGCGATGAGCCTGCACACTCTCTCGGTGCTGGTGGAGAACAAGCCGGGCATACTCGCCCGGGTCGCGGCGCTGTTCTCGCGCCGCGGGTTCAACATCGAGTCACTGGCCGTCGGCGTGACCGAACACCCCGACATCTCCCGCATGACGATCGTGGTGAACGTGGCGGAACTGCCGCTGGAGCAGGTCACCAAGCAGCTCAACAAGCTGGTGAACGTGCTCAAGATCGTCGAGCTGGACCAGCCCGCCTCGGTCCAGCGCGAGCTCGTGCTGATCAAGGTGCGGGCCGACGCCGAGACCCGGTCCCAGGTGCTGGAGACCGTCCAGCTGTTCCGGGCCAAGGTCGTCGACGTCGCGCCGGACGCGGTCACGATCGAGGCCACCGGCAACCGCGACAAGCTGGACGCGCTGATCCGGGTGCTGGAGCCGTTCGGCATCAAGGAGCTCGTCCACTCGGGCATGGTGGCCATCGGGCGCGGCGCCCGTTCCATCACCGACCGCTCGCTGCGCTCCATCGAGCGCAGCGCGTGATCCCGCCGGACCAGAACCGTTGGACCCGTACCTCTACCGCCAACACCGATACCGCTAACACTGAAAGGCAGCAGCACAGTGGCTGAGATGTTCTACGACAACGACGCGGACCTGAGCGTCATCCAGGGCCGGCACGTCGCCGTCATCGGGTACGGCAGCCAGGGGCACGCGCACGCGCTCTCCCTGCGCGACTCCGGAGTGGACGTCCGGGTCGGCCTGCCCGAGGGCTCCAAGTCGCGGGCCAAGGCCGAGGCGGAGGGGCTGCGGGTGCTCACCCCGGCCGAGGCCGCCGAGGAGGCCGACCTGATCATGATCCTGGCGCCGGACCACCTGCAGCGCGGGATCTACGAGAACGACATCAAGCCCGCCCTGGTCGAGGGCGACGCGCTGTTCTTCGGGCACGGCCTCAACATCCGCTTCGGCCTGATCGAGCCGCCGGCGGGCGTCGACGTCTGCATGGTCGCGCCGAAGGGCCCGGGCCACCTGGTCCGCCGCCAGTTCACCGCCGGCCGCGGCGTGCCGGTGATCGTGGCCGTGGAGAAGGACCCGACCGGGAACGCCTGGCCGCTGACGCTGTCGTACGCCAAGGCCATCGGCGGCCTGCGCGCCGGCGGTATCAAGACCACCTTCACCGAGGAGACCGAGACCGACCTGTTCGGCGAGCAGGTCGTGCTCTGCGGCGGCCTCTCCGAGCTGATCAAGGCCGGCTTCGAGGTGCTGATCGAGGACGGCTACCAGCCCGAGGTCGCCTACTTCGAGTGCCTGCACGAGGTGAAGCTGATCGTCGACCTGATGTACGAGGGCGGCCTGTCCAAGATGTACTGGTCGGTGTCCGACACCGCCGAGTACGGCGGCTACAGCCGCGGCGGCCGGGTCATCAACGCCGACACCAAGGCCGAGATGAAGAAGATCCTCGCCGAGATCAAGTCCGGCGAGTTCGCCAAGGAGCTGGTGGCCGAGTTCGAGGGCGGCCAGACCCAGTTCGCCAAGTACCGCGAGGAACTGGCCGCTCACCCGATCGAGCAGACCGGCGGCAAGCTCCGCCCGATGATGAGCTGGCTGAACGACTGAGCCCGTAGGCGCTCACAGAAGCACAGAGACCCCAGGGTCACAGGGTCACAGAGGCACAGAGGCCGTCCGCTCGGTGAGCGGGCGGCCTCAGCCGTTGCCGAACAGGCGGCGGAGCCGGGACCGCAGCGTCGCGGGACGCACCGTGCTCTCCACCAGTACCGCGAGGTGGCCGTCGTTGGTGAAGTGGGCGGTCGCCTCGCCGGCGGCGCCGAGCGTGTGCCGCTGCGGCGCCGTCTTCAGCTTGGGGCCGCGCACGCCGCCGAGCCGTGCCTCGCGGCTGAGGCCCAGCGCCGTCACCGCCACGTGCACGTCCCAGTGGCCGGGCCCTGGCGGGAACACCCCGGCCTCGAAGCCGTCGCCCTCCAGCGGTCCGGCGGTGAAGCGGTGCTCCTCGCCGGTGCGGCGCTCGCGCAGGATGATCTCGACGTGGGTCCGCCTGGCCTGGATCCGCTCGATCGCGGCCCGGCCGCGGATCCGGAGCCGCCCGGACTGCTACCTGCGCGGCGTCCAGCCGGTGCTCCACCCCGACCTCGGCGGTGATGTCGGCGTCCTGGCGGGGGACGCCGCGCAGGTAGGAGTACATGGCGTACACCCGGCCCCCGACGACCACCGCGCCCACCGTACGGCCGTCCACCTCGTCGCGGATCATCCGCTCCAGCTCGTCGCTCAGCCCGTACCTGATGCAGAACGCGCGCAGCCGGTACGCGGCGGGCAGCGCCGCTCGGGCGGCGTCGCTGAGCCCTTCGTCGCCGAGGACGCGGCGGGTGCCCTCCAGCAGCCGGTCGCGCTGCGGGCGGTCCAGGTCCAGGAAGCGATGGTCGTACACACGCAGGACGTCCTGCAGGACACTGATCGTGCCGTCCGATGTCACTGGCTCTCCCGTGATGCGGTCAAACATCGTCACGGTAAGGCCATCGAAGATCACCCATCGTGACCGACACTCAGCGTGTTCGCCACTCTCGCGTGCCGGCGTCCTCGCCCGCGCCGCACGGGCCGCCGTACGGGCCGCCGCACGGGCCGCCGCACGGGCCGCGGCGATGTCTGGTCACCGGCACGCCGGGAAGGCCGTGCTGGTAGCGTTCCGGCACGTGACGAAGGCGCTGGCGGCAGGGCGGGCCGTGGTTCGGGCTTCGGATCCGACGACGGCGCGCGCGGCCTCCTCCGGCGGCGAGCCACCGGAGTCCCGGCCGTCGCGATCGCGACGGGACGGGCTGGTCCTGGCCGGGCTCGTCGCGCTGGCGGCCGCGCTGTACGCGGCGTTCTCGCTGCTGCGGTTCCGGGCGTTCCAGGCCGGGACCTACGACCTGGTGATCTTCGATCAGGCGATCCGCTCGTACAGCGGCTTCGGTGCTCCGGTCGCGATGGTCAAGGGCGTCCACAACGGGTTCGGGCCGGACTTCTCCATCCTCGGCGACCACTTCTCGCCGCTGCTCGCGCTGCTGGCCCCGCTGTACTGGATCCACGACGGCCCCGCGACGCTGCTCGTCGCGCAGGCGGTGCTGTTCGCGCTGGCGATCGTGCCCATCTGGCGGTACGCGCGGCGCCGCCTGGGCCGGGCCTCGGCGTACCTGGTGGCCGGCGCCTACGCGCTGTCGTGGCCGATCGCCGAGGCGGTGGCGTTCGACTTTCACGAGGTGGCGTTCGTCCCGTTCCTGACGGCCCTGCTGATCGAACGGTACGACGCCGGCCGGCGCGGGCAGGCCGCCCTCGCCGCGACCGCGCTGCTGCTGGTCAAGGAGGACGCCGGGCTGCTGCTGGCCGGGCTCGGATTCGTCCTGCTCACCCGGCGGGGCGAGCGGATCGTCGGCGGGGCGTGCGTCGCGGCCGGGATCGCCGCCACCTGGATCTCCTCCCGCGTCATGATCGCGGCGTTCGGCGGCGACAACGCCTACTACTGGGCATACGGCTCGCTGGGCGAGGACATGCCGTCCGCCGCGCTGCACATCCTCACCCATCCGTGGGCCGTGCCGGCCGCGCTGGGCTCGCCCTCGGTGAAGTTGGTCACGGTCGCGCTGCTCGTGCTGCCGCTGCTGCTCCTCCCGCTCCGCTCACCGCTCTCGCTGGCGGTGCTGCCGATGCTGGCCGAGCGGATGCTGGCCGACCAGTTCCCCAACTGGTGGGAGCCGAAGTACCACTACAACGCGTTCCTGATCGCGATCCTGGTCATGGCCGCCGTGGACGGGGCGTACCGGCTCCGGCGCTCGCGCCTTCTCCGCCGCGCTGGAACGGCGCTCGGCCGGGCGGCGGCGGGCCGTCTCGGGGCGGAGTTGCCGGCCGCGGCGCTGTTCACGGCCGCCGTGGCGGCGCTGCCGTTCTTCGCGTTCGGCGATCTGGCCGATCCGGGCCTTTACCGGCTGGACGAGCGGGCCCGGGCCGCCGCGGCGGCGGTCTCGGTGGTACCGGACGGCGCGCTCGTCGAGACCGTCAACAACCTCGGTCCCGCCCTTTCCGGGCGGACGAAAGTGCTGCTCTGGGACCGCGAGCCCCGCCGGGCTCCCTGGGTGGTCGCCGATACCGCGCGGTTCTCCTTTCCCTTCCGTTCGCTGGCGGAGCAGCGCGAACGGGTCGGCGAGCTGATCGACGGCGGTTACCGCCCGGTGTTCCGCCGAACCGGGTACGTCGTTCTCACCCGCGATTGATCGCCCCGGCTTTCGGCCGACGGTGACCCATATGGATCACTGGTGTCAGAAAGCCGGTGAAGACCATCCCGTGGAGAATTGGCCTACACTTTTTCCCTTCTTTGACCGATACTTGTAGTGAGTCGCAGCGGGCGCGGGCAACCCCAGCGCACCAGCGCAAACACTCACCGTGCCCGCGACGGTGGTGGGGCGGGATCATGAATTTTCTTCAACATGGGACCAGGGCCCGCGGCGCGGAATCCATTTTCCGTTCACGCGGTTCGCTGGCAAGTAATGACCCGATCGGCGCAGCGGGCCGCGGGGTGATGCGTGGCGAGGAGTCGTGAGGTGGCGGCGGCAGAGCGGGCCGTCCAGCGTTGGGAGACCTGCGGGCAGGCGTGGATCGCGGTCCTGCGGCACGTCTGGACGTCCGGCGTGGCGGGCATGGAGGAGTACGGACCGATCATCGAGGGGCCGCCGGCCCTGTTCGAGATCGCCTCGCTGAGCTGGGAGGACCCCCTCCTGCGTAAGCACGGCGACCGCGGCCGGCTGGTCCGCAGGGCACAGGAGCGCACCCGCGGCGGCCCCCCGTTCGAGCACGGGTCGGCTGAGCACGGGTCCGCTGAGCACGGGTCCCGGCTGCGCGACCAGAACGGCGTGGACCAGCTCCGCTGGGTCACCAACCTGCTGCGCGCCCGGCCGTGGACCACCAGCGCCTGGATCTCCCTGACGGTGCCCGGCGAGCCCGCCGACAGCGTCCCGCACCTGGCCGCGCTGTCGTTCCGGATCCGCGGCTACCGGCTGATCATGACGGCGATGTTCCGCTCGCAGGACGTCTTCCACGGCTACCTGTCGTACATCCCGCTGCGCGGCGTCCAGCTCGAGGTGGCCGACGAGCTCGGGCTCCCGCCCGGCCCGCTGCGGATCCTCATCGACGTCCCGCACATCGCGGTGTCGGACGCCGAACGCGTCGCCGGCGTCCTCACCGCGATCCCGGAACCCAACGCCGCCTAGCCCCGCCCACCGCGCGCCGGTGGGCGGGGCGGCGTCGGCGCTGTTCGGGGGCGTGCCACCATGGCAGGAAGGGGCGCCCCCGGCGGGGGATAGACTCGGGAACGAGGCGAGGGCACACCGTGGTGACTCGCGACTTCTCCCGCACTTCACTGCACATCCACGTTCCGAAGGACCGTTCCTTGAGCAAGCCTGTCGTCCTCGTCGCCGAAGAACTCTCACCGGCCGGTATCGCCGTCCTCGAATCCGACTTCGAGGTCCGCCACGTCGACGGTTCCGACCGCGAGCTGCTGCTGCCCGCCGTCGCCGACGTCGACGCGCTGATCGTGCGCAGCGCGACCAAGGTCACCGCCGAGGTGTTCCAGCACGCCGGCAGGCTGCGCGTGGTGGCGCGGGCCGGCGTCGGCCTCGACAACGTCGACGTCGAGGCCGCCACCAAGGCCGGCGTGATGGTCGTGAACGCCCCCACCTCCAACATCGTCACCGCCGCCGAGCACGCGATCGCGCTGCTGCTGGCGACCGCCCGCAACGTGCCGCAGGGCCACTCCTCGCTCAAGCAGGGCGAGTGGAAGCGGTCCAAGTACACCGGCGTCGAGCTGCAGGGCAAGACCGTCGGCGTGCTCGGCCTCGGCCGGATCGGCGTCCTGGTCGCCCAGCGGCTGGCCGCCTTCGACATGAACGTGATCGCGTTCGACCCGTACGTCCAGGCCGCCCGCGCCGCCCAGCTCGGCGTGCACTTGGTCACACTGGACGAGCTGCTGGCGCAGAGCGACTTCATCACCGTGCACCTGCCCAAGACGCCGGAGACCCTCGGTCTCATCGGCGACAAGGAGCTGCACAAGGTCAAGCCCGAGGTGCGCATCGTCAACGCCGCCCGCGGCGGCATCCTCGACGAGGGCGCGCTGGACCTGGCGCTCAAGGACGGCCGGGTGGCCGGCGCCGGCATCGACGTGTTCAGCACCGAGCCGTGCACCGACAGCCCGCTGTTCCACCACGACAACGTGGTCGTCACCCCCCACCTCGGGGCCAGCACGCACGAGGCGCAGGAGAAGGCCGGCACCCAGGTGGCCCGCTCGGTCAAGCTGGCCCTGTCGGGCGAGTTCGTCCCGGACGCGGTCAACGTCCAGGGCGGCGCGGTCGCCGAGGACGTCAAGCCGGGCCTGCCGCTGGCCGAGAAGCTCGGCCGGCTGTTCACCGCGCTGGCCGGCGGCGTGCCGGTCCGGCTGGAGGTCGTGGTCCGCGGCGAGATCGCCGAGCACGACGTCAAGGTGCTGGAGCTGGCCGCGCTCAAGGGCGTGTTCCTGGACGTGATCGAGGAGGCGGTGACCTTCGTCAACGCCCCGCTGCTGGCCCGCGACCGCGGCGTCGAGGTCACCCTCACCACCAGCGAGGACAGCCCCGACTGGCGCAACGTGGTGCAGGTGCGCGGCACGATGGCCGACGGCTCGGTGGTGTCGGTGTCGGGCACGCTGACCGGCCCCAAGCACATCGAGCGGATCATCGAGGTCAACGGCTACCAGATGGAGCTCGTGCCCACCGAGCACATGGCCTTCTTCGTCTACTCCGACCGTCCCGGCATCGTCGGGGTCGTCGGCGGGCTGCTCGGCGACGCCGGGGTCAACATCGCCAGCATGCAGGTCGGCCGGGACGCCAAGGGCGGCCGGGCGCTGATCGCGCTGACCGTCGACTCGGCGATCCCCGCGCAGCTGGTGGACGTGATCAAGAACGAGGTCGGCGCCGAGAGCGGCCGCCGGGTGGACCTGGAGGGCTGAGCCCCTCTCGGCCGAAACTTGTCTCGCCGAGACCCGTTCGCCGAAACGTTCCGCCGCCGTGGTCCCGTCCGCCGGGATCACGGCGGCGGCGTCTCACGATGTGGGAAGTTCGGTCACCGGTCAAGACAGGATCGCCGAACCGCAGGTAGCGTGGGTGGTGTCATGCGGCGCTTCGTAGTAATCCTTCGCTGCCGCGACGGGGCCTGAACGGCAGGCCACCCCCGTCGCGGAGTGTGGCGCTGGCCGTAAGTCCTTGACCGTTCCGCCACCGCGAAGCCACGGAGCACACCCATGAAGACCTTCAACGCAGCCCAGCACAGCGTCTCCCAGCACAGCGCCGCGCACGCGGCCCGTCCCGCCGACGACGCCTCCGAGGAGGCCGCGCGGGCACTGCAGACCGCGCTGGACCGCCGCGACAACGGCGGCTCTCCCACCAAGTGAGCCCCGGCAGATGAGGCCCGGCAGATGAGGCCCGGCAGATGAGGGCCGGCGCGCGCGACGTCGTCCCCGCGCTGGCCCGGGCCGCCGCGCTGGGCCCGTTCTTCGAGATCGGCACGGACCCGGACGAGGCGGCCGACCCGACCTGGCGGCCGCTGCCCGAACGCGACGGATCCCGGCTGTCGGACCTGGTGGACGCGTACGCGGCCCGGCTCGGTACGGGCGAACGGCGCGTCGCGGCCTCGATCCTCTTCCAGGGGCTGGCCTCGCGGCTGTGGTCGCCGATGATCGCGGTCGCCGCGCTCGGCGTCGTACCGGATCTGTCGGGCCTGCACTGGCGCTGGGCCCCGGGCGCGCCGATCGCCCTGTGGCTGGAGAACCCGGACGGCTGGAGCGGACCCGCCGTTCCGGCCGACCTCGTCCACGCGGAGGTCGTCGAGCGGCAGCTGCGGCCGCTGCGCGAGACCCTGCTCGGCGTCGTACCGCTGGCGGACGGCCTGATGTGGGGGAACGCGGCGTCCGCCCTGGCCGGGACGCTGCGGCCCGGGGTCGCCGCGCCGGCCGCCGCCCTCGTCCGCGAGCTGCTCGCGCGTGAACCGCTCGCGGGTACGGGGTCGTTCGGCCGGCACGGCTTCGTCCGGCGCAGCTGCTGCCTCTACTACCGGGTACCGCCCGGCGGCGAGATGTGCGGCGACTGCGCCCTGCTGGACCGGCGGGGCTAGACGGCCAGGGCCTCGTCCTCCGTACGGGGCGCGGCCTGCTGTCGCCGGTAGGCGCGTTCCGTCAGGGCGCCGAACAGCAACCCCAGAGTGGCCCACAGGACGACCTGGACGCCCAGCGAGGCGATCCGGAAGTCCCACAGCACCGCGCTGGGGAAGCCGTCGGCGACCGCGTCGGGACGCGGGGTGAGGCGGAAGACGATCGCGACCACGATCGCGAACCCCGCCGACGTCACGATCGCCGTGTTCCAGCCGCCCAGCCGTGGAGCCAGGCGGGTGAAGAGGATCGCGGCGGCGACCGTGGCCAGAACGCCCAGCGCGACCATGCCGAAGTACAGCGCGGTCCGTCCGCCGATCGTCTCGGGGGCGCCCACGGCCGGGGGAGTGGGCGGGTACTTCAGGAACGGCACCAGCACGATCGCCACGAACCCGCCCAGCGCCACCAGGGCGGCGGTCGCGCGGGCGCCGAGCGCGCCGATCCGGCCGTACGCGAAGGCGAACGCGATCGAGAACAGCCCGCCGATCGCCACCCCGTACACCGCCATCGCCGTGATCAGGCCGGTGGTGCGCTGAACGGTGCGGCTCACCACCTCTTCCCCGGCCCCGTGCTCGCCGACACCGTGCGCGTGGACTTGGGCGGCGGCGGCCTCGGCGGCGGCCTTGGCCTCCTCGAACGCGATCGCGCGGTCCACCTGGGGCTCGCCGTAGATCCAGGCGATCAGCAGCCCGGCCGCCGCTGCGGCCAGACCGGTGAGCATGCCGCGGACCAGTAGGGATCTCATCATCGGTACGGTCCCCGGCTCAGTGGCAGGGGAAGCCGAGCAGATGCCGGCCGTCGTGCGTGAACTCGTGCACCCACGTACCGCCGAAGAGGGAGGTGGCGCCCTGCTCGGCGCCGACGAAGTAGAGCAGCGCGGCGCCCAGCACGAGGGCCAGAACGGCCCAGGGCAGGATCTGGCGTACGGGGACACGCTGCGGAACGGGAACGCGCTGGGGGACGGGAACGCGCTGCGGTACGGCCGGCTGGGCCATGGGGTCTCCTCACGGGGTGCACTCGCCCCGGTAACGGGAGGACGACGGGTCAGTCTCCTGACTCCCAGATCGACGCCCCCTCCGACCTTCCAGCCGGAGTACGGCCGTGGTCGCGTGCGGGGAGGCTCCCTGGTCACAGTGGCGGGACCGTCCTGGAATCGCACCAGGTTCCTGCACACCGTCGCCTCATATGTGAACTTGTCGCCCTGAGAGTCCCCTTTTCGCACCCCGCGCGTCAAGTCCGCGAGCGCGGCCGCCATGAACATGTGGGAGGGGGCGCCACCCGTATCTCCCCCCGCTGGAGATACGGAGGGTGCCCCCTCCCGCCCCGGTGGCGACGTTGATCGGCCGGTCGCCTCCGGTGCCGCGCGAGACCCTTCCGGAAGCTCCCATACGTTCCGGAAATGTCCCGCACCATGAGAATGCGCCCGCGGCGCGCGCGGCACATGAGTAGCCCCTACTCAATTCCGCGCCGGGCTCCCTTTGCGCGTCGTCCGGTGGCGCTGGTCGTCTGGTGGCACTGGTTGTCCGGTGGCACTGGTTGTCCGGTGGCGCTGTCTGGTGACTCTGTCTGGTGGCACGGGGTGAGCGTCCGTACGATCCTGTTGTGCGGACCTTCTGGCCGTTCACCGGCCGTACGTCGACGCTCGATCAGGTGGACACCCTGCTGCGCACGCGCGCCGCGCAAGGCGTGGTGGTGGCGGGGGACGCCGGCGTGGGCAAGACGCGCCTGGTCGGCGAGGCGCTGCGGCGGCTCGAGCCGGGCCGGTTCACGGTGCTGCAGGTCGGCGGGACCACCGCCGAGGCCGCGATCCCGTTCGGGGCGTTCGGCCGTGTCCTGCCGGTGGAGTCGCCGGGCCTGTCGGTCGTCAATCCGCTGCGCTGGGCCACCGAGGCGCTGCGGACCCGCGCGGACGCGGCGCCGCTGCTGGTCGCGGTCGACGACGCGCACCTGCTGGATCCGTCCTCCGCCGCGCTGGTGCACCACCTGGTGCTGCAGCGGGAGGCCCGGGTGCTGGCGACCGTCCGTACCGGCGCGCCCGCGCCCGACCCGGTGACGGCGCTGTGGAAGGACGACCTGGCCCGCCGCCTGGACCTGGTGCCGCTGACGATGGCGGAGAGCCAGGCGGTCGTGGAGGGCGCGCTCGGCGGTCAGGTCGCCGAATCCACGGCTCGGCGGCTCTACCAGAGCACCCGGGGCAACCTGCTGTTCCTGCGCGAGCTGGTGCTGGCCGGGCTGGCGGCGGGGCGGCTGAGCGAGGCCGGCGGTGTCTGGCGGTGGCGGGGCGACCTGCCGCTCAGCCCCCGGCTGCGCGAGCTGGTGGAGGAACGGCTCGGGACGCTCGGCGCGGCCGAGCGGGAGGTCCTGGAGTACGTCGCGCTCGGCGAGCCACTGGGCGCCGCCACGCTGGCCGCGGTGACCTCCGAGGCCGCGATCGAGCGCGCCGAGGCCCACCACGTGGTGACCTCGGCCGCCGCCGGGCGCCGCCTGGAGGTCCGGACGGCCCATCCGCTGTACGGGGAGGTCGCGCGGCTGCGGGCGTCCCCCGAACGCGTCCGGGAGCGGCTGTCCGCGCTCGCGTCCGCGCTGCAGGCGACCGGCATGCGGCGGCACGGGGACGTGCTGCGGGTGGCCCTGTGGCGGCTGGACGGCGACGCCCCGGCCGATCCGGGCCTGCTGCTGGCCGGGTGCGGCCAGGCGTGGGCCCTGCACGACATCGACCTGGCCGTCCGGTGCGGCAAGGCCGCGCTGGCGTCCGGCGCCGACGCGAGCGCCACCGTCGTGGTCGCGCCGGTGCTGCTCATGGCGGGTCTGCACCAGGAGGCCGAGGCCCATCTCGCGCGGGTGGCCGGCGACCCGATGGACGAGGCGACCCGCGCCACGCACGCCTCCGTACGGGCGTTCAACATGGGCATGGGGCTGGGCGAGCAGGAGCGCGCCGAGCGGCTTCTCGACGAGGCCCTGTCCCGGACGAGCGGCGTCGCGTCCCGGCAGGAGATCCTGGCCTATCAGTCCATGGGGCACGCCTACGCGGCCCGGTTCACCGAGGCGGAACGTACGGCCGCCCAGGCCGCCGAGACCGGCGAGGCCGCCGAGACCGGCACAGCGGGGACGATCGCCCCGAAGGCCGCGCCCCTGCTCACGGCGGGCAAGGCGCTCAGGCTGATGCTGACCGGCGCCCTGGACGAGGCCGTCGTGCTGTCGAACGCGATGCTGCGAGACCCGGACGCGCTGCTGCGGGAGATGCCGACTCTGGTGTCGACCTTCAACGACGCCCGCGCCGCCGCCTCCCTCTTCGCAGGACATCTCGACGCGGCCGACGCGTTCGTCTCCTATGGCGAGGCGCTGTTCGCCGAGGAACACCTGTCCCCTGTGGCGGCGACGACGTCGCGCTCGCTGCGCGTCGAGTACTGCCTGCTGCGCGGGGACATCCGCCGGGCCGTGCGGTGGGCGCACGAGGCGGCCTCACATGGGGCCGGGGCCATCTGGGCGGTCTCGGGCCACGGGTTCGAGCTGCTGGCGTACGCGGCGGCCGTCGCCGGGGACGTCGCCACGGCGTCCACGGCGGTGAAGGAGGCCGAACGGCGCCGTACCCCGTCCGGGCGCATCTTCCACTTCCGCGCTGACCTGGCACGGGCCTGGATCCGCGCGGCGGCGGGCGACCGGGACGGCGCCGCCTCGCTCGCCCTGGAGAGCGCCGCCGGGTACCGGGAGCACGCGCTGCGCTGCTACGAGACCATGGCGCTGCACGACGCCGTACGGCTCGGGGCGGCGGACCGCGCCCGCGACGGACTCGCGCGCCTGGCGGGAGAGATGGACGGGCGGCTGGCACGTGTCTGCGCGAGGCACGCGGCCGCCGCGGCCGATGACGACGCGGGCGGGCTGGACGAGGTCGCCCAGGCGTTCACCGAACTCGGCATGACGCTGTACGCGGCGGAGGCGTCGGCGCAGGCGGCACGCGCGCACGGCCAGGCGGGGCGGACCCGCGAGGCCAACGCCGCCACGACCCGCGCCTGGTCACTGGCGGCGGGCTGCCCGGGCGCCCGTACCCCGGCACTGTCCGGGCTGGCCGCGCCCGAGCTGACCGCCCGCCAGCTGGAGATCGCCCGGCTGGCCGCGCAGGGGCTGGGCAACAGGGAGATCGCCGAACGGCTCGTGCTGTCGGTCCGTACCGTCGCCAACCACCTGCACGCGGTCTACGACCGGCTCGGCGTGCACGACCGCGAGGGCCTGGCCGGCGTGCTCGGCCCGCTCGGTCCCCTCAGTCCGCCCGATCCCCTCAGTCCGCCCGATCCTCCCGGGCCACTGAGTCCGCCCGGGCCGCTCAGTCCGCCTCGTAGAACTCCGCCAGCCCCGAACGGCCGGTGACGCCCAGCCGCTCGTAGATCGTCACCAGGTGGTTGCCGACCGTCCGCATCGAGATGTCCAGCCGCACGGCGATCTCCCGGTTGCTCAGCCCCTGCGCCGCCAGCCGGGCGATCTGCCGCTGGCGGGGCGTCAGCAGCGGCGCCGACAGCGGCGCCAGCGCGGGGGTCCGCGCCCCGGGGCACTGGTCGGCCAGCTTCCGGGCGCGGTCGAGGGCGGCGGCGGCCGTACGGTCCCGTCCGGCGTTCTCGTACGTCTCGGCGGCCTGGGCGGCGGCCTCCGCCGCGTACAGCAGCATCCCCAGCCCCTCGAACTCCTCGGACACGGCCAGGAGCGCGTCGCCGTCCGGAGCCGCGGCGGCGGCGGCGTGCCGCGCGCATACCGGCGCGAGCGGGCCCTCGACCTCCCCGGCCAGGACCCTCAGGCGGACCAGGACGCGGCCCGCCGCGCCCAGGCGCACGGCGTCGTGCAGCGCGAACATCGCGTACCCGCGCAGCCCGTGCCGGCCGGCGTCCTCGGCCGCCTCCAGCGCGGCGGCGACCGCGCCGGCGTCGTCCCCGCGCGCCGCCAGCACCCAGGGCCGCGCCAGGACCAGCGAGAAGTCGACGCCGTGCCAGGCGGGACGGGCCAGCGCGGCGGCGCGTTCGAGGGCCTCCTCGGCCTCGGCGGCCCGGCCCAGCTGGGCCGCCGCGCAGGCCAGCTCGCCCAGGCACAGCCCGGCGAACATCGCCGGGCGGCCGGCCAGCTTGGCGGTGCCGTCCCGGGACCAGCGCACCGCCTCGTGCAGATCGCCGCGCAGCCGGTGCAGCTGGGCGCGCCAGCCGCTGAACGAGGCGGCGACCCGTCCCCAGCCGCCGGTCTCCTTCCCCGGTTCCAGGCCCCGCACCAGTTCCAGGCCCCGCCCGGTCGCGGCCAGTCCCTCGTCCAGCTCCCCGGCGAACAGGTGCGCGACCGTGCGGGCGTGCGCGAGCGTCGTCATCACGACGGGGACCTCGTCCCGCCAGGCGTCCGCGTCCCGCATGCACGCCTCGGCCTCCGCCACCGCGCGTCCGGGGAGCCCGCCGTACGCGTGCAGCAGCGCCTCGGCCGAGTCGGTCTCGGCGGTGATCCCGCGAGGCGCCGCCCCCTCGGCGCGGGCCCGTTCGACCGCGTCCAGGCCGTCGGCCACGCGGCCCGCGAACAGGGCGACCCAGCCCGCCAGCGACAGCACGTGCCGGCGCCAGGCCGGGTCGGTGATCGTCGCGGCGGCCTCGGCGAGCAGATCCCCGGCCTCGCGGTCGCGGGCCAGGCCCCAGGCCAGGACGAGCCCGCGCGCGCCCGCGTGCAGGCCCCGTTCACGGTCGTCCTGGAGTCGGCCGGCGACCTCGCGCAGCGCGGCCTCGGCCTCCTCGTCGCGGTCGGCGAAGTGCAGCACGGTCGCCAGCAGCGCCGCCGCCTGCCCCGCGCTGCCCGGCCGCCGCGCGGGCCGGGCCAGGTACGCGTGCAGAGCGGCGGAGCCCAGCCGGGCGGCCAGCTCCAGATCCAGCGCCGACCAGGCCAGCCAGGCGGCCCGCAGCAGCAGGCCTGGGTCGGTCTCGCCGCCCGAGTCCAGCCGCCACGTCGCCACCCGCAGGACGTCCTCGCGCCGCCGCCCGCCGGTGCCCTCGACCGCCTCGGCCATCCGCCGAAGCCGGGCCCGCGCGGGCAGCGGACCGGTCCCCGCCCGCACGACCTCCCCGTACAGCGGATGGGCGAGCCGCAACTGCCGCCGCGCACCGCGCGCGTCGGGCGCGACCGTGACCAGCTGCCGCCGCCGCACCCGGCCGACCGCGTCCGCCCCCGCGAGCTCGTGCAGCATCGCCTCGCACAGCGGCTCGCCCAGGGCCAGGTACTCCAGGACGAGGCGCTCCTCCTCGTCCACCGCGCCGATCCGGGCCTCGATCAGCTCGCGCAGCCGGGGCGTCAGCGGCGGGCCCCCGGCGCAGCGCCACACCCCGCCGTCCTCGGTCAGCATCCCGGCCAGCAGCAGCTCGCGCAGGAACAGCGGGTTGCCGCCGGCGACGCGCCACAGCCGCCGCGCCCCGGCGTCCTCCACCTGCCCGCCGACCACCGTCTCCAGCAGCCGGACCGTCTGGGCGTGCCCGAGCGGTCCCAGCTCCAGCCGGTGCAGCGCGCCGTCCCGGTGCAGCGCGGCGAGGGGCTCGGGCACCTCCGTCCCGGTACGGGCCGTCGCCAGCAACCGGGCGCCGCCGCGCGCCAGCAGGTCGCCGACCAGCGCGGCCGAGGCCGGGTCGAGATCGTGCGCGTCGTCCAGCGCCAGCACCAGCCGCCTGCGCGCGTCGCCCGCGACCGGGCCCGCGAGCGCCGGCGGACCCGCGCCCGGGGCGCGCTCGGCGGGCAGCAGATGGGCCAGCGCCCCGTACGGGATCCGCGCGGCGGCCCGGGTCGCCTTGGCCCGCACGACCAGGTTGCGGCCCGGATCGAGGTCGGCGGCCACCTTGGCGGCCAGCCACGACTTGCCGACCCCGGCGTCCCCGACCACGATCACCCCGGCGGCCTTGGCATCCAGCAGCGCGGACCGTACCGCGGCCAGTTCCGTCGTACGGCCGACGAAGGGCCAGGAGCCGGGCTCTTCGGGCGAGGGGCCGGGCGGGGCGGGGGTCGGGCGCGAGGCGGCCACGCGCGCATCGTACGAGCGGTACGACCGCCCGGCCAAGGGCGCCGCGCGTACCGGACACCCGGGCCGCACGTACCGGACACCCGCGCCGCGCGTTCCGGAGCCTCAGGCAGGGGCACCGACGAACGCCGACACGCGGTGCACGACCGCCCGATCGGGCCCGGTCAGCAGGGCAGGATCCTCACCCGGCAGCAGCTCGGTCGAGTTGACCGCCTTCTCGCCGCGCGCGAGCGCCTCCAGCGAGACCGCCAGCGAGACGATCGCCGATGAGCGCGCCTCGGGGTCGGACAGGACGAACCCGCGGACGAAGCCGGGAACGGTCCGCATCGCGGGCCCGACACGCTCACGCTGGGCGAAGCGCGCCGACTCCATCCACGCGGCGTCGTGCGGGCCGTCGAAGAACAGGATCACCGCGGCGCCCGGCGCCAGCGCCACGTCCGGTCCCTCGGCCATGGCCTCCACCTCGTAGATCCGGTCGCTGTGGAGGGTGACGGGCCGGGGCCCGCCGCGCGCCGCCTCGGTACGGTCCGCCGCGAGCCGGGCGTCCTCCTCGGTCCGCCACAGGGTGAGCAGCGCGCCCGCCGCCGTCTCCTCGACCGCCTCCATCAGGCAGAGCCCGGCGAAGCCCGGATGCCCGGACACGATCTCCACCAGCCGGCGCACGGCCCCGGCGGGCGCCGGCATCCCGCCGACGGTCTGCAGCCTGGCGTACAACATGATCGTCCCCTCCCCCCGAGCCCCACGACGGGCCCTTCGAGCACGAGCCTTTCAACCACGGGCCCGTCGATCACGGGCCCGACCGCCCCCGTCGCATCAGCCTGCTCCGCCGGCCCGGATCCCGCCTGAGTAGGCCCTACTCAACCACCGAGCGGACGGGACACGCCGACCGAACGCCCATATCGGACTCTGAGACGGATGCTCAGGAACTGAGACGTTTGCAGTAGAGTGCGCCCATGGTTTCCCGCAGCATTCAGCTGGCCGTCATCCCGGGTGACGGGATCGGCCCCGAGGTGGTCGCCGAGGGGCTGAAGGTCCTCGACGCCGTCGCCCCCTCGTCCGGCCTGGCGTTCGAGCGCACCACGTACGACCTCGGCGCCGCCCGCTGGCACCGTACCGGCGAGACGCTGCCCGACTCCGTCCTGGCGGAGCTGCGCGGGCAGGACGCGATCCTGCTCGGCGCGATCGGCGACCCCAGCGTGCCCAGCGGCACGCTGGAGCGCGGGCTGCTGCTGCGGACCCGGTTCGAGCTCGACCACTACGTCAACCTGCGTCCGGTCAAGCTCTTCCCCGGCGTCACGAGCCCGCTGGCGGGCGTGGGCACCGGCGACATCGACATGATCGTCGTCCGGGAGGGCACCGAGGGCCCGTACACGGGCGTCGGCGGCGTGCTGCGCAAGGGCACCCCGCACGAGGTCGCGACCCAGGAGAGCGTCAACACCGCGTTCGGGGTCGAGCGGGTCATCAGGTACGCCTTCGAGCAGGCCGCGAACCGGCCGCGCAAGAAGCTCACGCTCGTCCACAAGGACAACGTGCTGACCTTCGCGGGCGAGCTCTACCAGCGCGTCCTCAAGCAGGTCGCCGCCGAGTACCCGCAGGTCAGTACCGACTACTGCCATGTCGACGCGGCCACGATGTTCTTCGTGAGCGACCCGGGCCGGTTCGACGTGGTCGTCACCGACAACCTGTTCGGCGACATCATCACCGACATCGGCGCCGCCATCGCGGGCGGCATCGGCCTGGCCGCCTCGGGCAACGTCAACCCCGAGGGCACCGCCCCGTCGATGTTCGAGCCCGTCCACGGCAGCGCCCCCGACATCGCCGGTCAGGGCAAGGCCGACCCGACCGCCACGATCCTGTCGGTGGTCATGCTGCTGGACCACCTGGCGACCCGGGCGCCGGGCGCCGGCGAGGCCGCCCGCCGCGTCGAGCGGGCCGTCTCCGACGACCTGGCCGAGCGCGCGGGCCAGGGCGCCCGCACGACCGCCCAGGTCGGCGACGCCATCGCCAAGCGAGTATCCGGCTAGCGGCGCGCTCTCCCATGACCGGGCGCGCCACGTGGCGCGCCCGGTTTTCGGCGTGCGGCACGGTGGAGGAGTGGTCAGGATGAAGTACGACAATAAGGACTAGGGAATGCCGAGCGGCAACGGGGCCGCGGCGGCGATCCGCGAGAGGACCCCACGATGAGCACCCTGGACTTCGACATCACGCTCAGCGAGCGTCCCGCCTCGGCCGCCGAGCGCGCGGGCATCCTGGCCGACCCCGGTTGGGGCCGCCACTTCACCGACCACATGGTCACGATCCGGTACGCGGCGGGTAAGGGCTGGTACGACGCCCGCCTGGAGCCGTACGGGCCGATCCCGATGGACCCGGCCAGCCAGGTCTTCCACTACTCCCAGGAACTGTTCGAGGGCCTCAAGGCCTACCGGCAGGCCGACGGGACGATCGTGACGTTCCGCCCGCACGCCAACGCCGCCCGGATGAACCGCTCCGCCCAGCGGATGGCGATGCCCGAGATCCCCGAGCAGCTGTTCGTGGACGCGCTGGAACTGCTGGTCCGTACCGACCGCGAATGGGTGCCCACCCAGGAGGGCCACAGCCTCTACCTGCGGCCCTTCATGTTCGCCACCACCCGCGCCCTGGGCGTGAACCAGCCCGCCGACGAGTTCCTCTTCGTCGTCATCGCCTCCCCGTCGGGCAACTACTACGCCCGCGGGATCAAGCCGGTGTCGGTCTGGCTGTCGACCGACTACACCCGCGCGGCGCCCGGCGGCACCGGCGAGGCCAAGACCGGCGGCAACTACGCCGCCTCGTTCGCCGGCCAGGCCCAGGCCGTCGAGCAGGGCTGTGACCAGGTCGTCTGGCTGGACGCCGCGGAGCGCCGCTGGGTCGAGGAGGTCGGGTCGATGAACCTGATCTTCGTGTACGGCTCGGGCACCACGACCCGGCTGCTGACCCCGGCGCTCACCGGCACCCTGCTGCCCGGCATCACCCGCGACAGCATGCTGAAGCTGGCCCCCGACCTCGGCATCCCGGTCGAGGAGGGCAGGATCAGCGTGGACGAGTGGCAGTCCGGCTGCGAGTCCGGCGAGATCACCGAGGTCTTCGGCTGCGGTACCGCCGCCGTGATCAGCCCGGTCGGGCACGTCAAGGGCGCCGACCGGGAGTGGAAGATCGGCGACGGCGGCGCCGGCGCGGTCTCGATGCGGCTGCGCGAGGAACTGATCGGCATCCAGTACGGCGCCCGCCCCGACCCGTACGGCTGGGTCCACAAGATCGTCTGAGTCGCCCATGCCTGACGTCGACTCGTGGCGTGTTCGCCTTCCGCCGGCCCCGGAAAGGCGAACACGCCACGAGTCGACAAGCCAACAGGTCGACAAGCCAACAGGTCGACAAGCCAACAGGTCGACGCGCCAACAGGTCGACGCGCCGCAGGTCGACACGCCGGTGTCTCGCATCCTGAGACCGTTCGTCCGAGCATCGGCATCCGTGTGGCAGACTGATGGGCATCATGCGCCACAGCCTCCTGATTATCGGCTGGCGCGCCGGCTGACAACGGGACACCGCCGGCGCGCAGACCTCTCACGTCCGTGAGGGGTCTTTTTGTTTCGGGAATCCGGTTGTTTCGGGAATCCGGGACTTCCGAGACCCGGGTCTTCCAGAACCCGGGCGTTCCGCGGCAGGGCCCGCCAGGACCCCGTGGAACGGACCGCAAGCGGCGCACCGGCCCAGACCCTCGAGGGGAACCAACGATGCAGGGTGACGACGCCTTCCACGTGTACGACACCACGCTGCGCGACGGCTCGCAGCAGGAGGGGCTCAACCTCTCCGTCACCGACAAGCTCGCCATCGCCCGGCATCTGGACGACATGGGCGTCGGCTTCATCGAGGGCGGCTGGCCCGGCGCCAACCCCAAGGACACCGAGTTCTTCAGGCGGGCTCTGACCGAGCTCGACCTGAGGCACGCGCAGCTCACCGCGTTCGGCGCGACCCGCCGGGCAGGTGTGCAGGCCGCCGACGACCCCCAGGTGGCCGCCCTGCGCGATTCCCGCGCGCCCGTCGTGACCCTGGTCGCCAAGAGTCACGACAGGCACGTCGAGCTGGCCCTCCGCACGACGCTCGATGAGAACCTCGCGATGATCCGCGACACGGTCTCCCATCTGCGTGCGGAGGGCCAGCGCGTATTCCTGGACGCCGAGCACTTCTTCGACGGCTACAAGGCCAACCGCGCCTACGCGCTGGAGGTCGTCCGTACCGCCGCCGAGGCCGGCGCCGACGTCGTCGCGCTCTGCGACACCAACGGCGGGATGCTGCCCGACGAGCTGGCCGACGTCGTCCACGAGGTCGTCTCGGCCGGCGCCCGGGTCGGCATCCACTGCCACGACGACTCCGGCTGCGCGGTCGCCAACTCGATGGCCGCGGTGCTGGCCGGCGCCACCCACGTCCAGGGCTGCGCCAACGGCTACGGCGAACGCAGCGGCAACGCCAACCTGTTCACGGTCATCGGCAACCTGCAGCTCAAGAAGGGCATGCGGCTGGTCACCGACGACCAGATGGCCGAGATGACCCGGATCGCGCACGCGGTCTCCGAGGTGACCAACCTCACCCCCAACTCGCAGCAGCCGTACGTGGGGCTGTCGGCGTTCGCGCACAAGGCCGGGCTGCACGCCTCCGCGATCAAGGTGGACCCGAACCTCTACCAGCACATCGACCCGGCCGCGGTCGGCAACGACATGCGGATGCTGGTCTCCAGCATGGCCGGCCGCGCCTCGGTCGAGCTCAAGGGCCGCGAGCTCGGGTACGACCTGTCCGGCGACAAGGCCAAGGACGTCGTCGCCCGGGTCAAGGAGATGGAGTCCACCGGCTACACCTTCGAGGCCGCCGACGCCTCGTTCGAGCTGCTGCTGCGCGAGGAGCTGACCGGCGTACGGCAGCGGCACTTCGAGGTCGAGTCCTGGCGGTCCATCGTGGAGCGCCGGCCCGACGGCTCGATGATCAGCGAGGCCACCGTGAAGCTGCACGCCAAGGGCGAGCGGATCATCGCCACCGGCGAGGGCAACGGCCCGGTCAACGCGCTGGACAACGCGCTGCGGGTCGCGCTGGAGCGGCTCTACCCCGAGCTGGCGCGGTTGGAGCTGGTCGACTACAAGGTCCGGATCCTGGAGGGCTCGCACGGCACCGGCGCCCGTACCCGGGTACTGATCGAGTCCAGCGACGGCGAGCGCGAGTGGGGAACGGTCGGCGTCGAGGACAACGTCATCGCCGCCTCCTGGGAGGCCCTGGAGGGCGCGGTCACGTACTGCCTGCTGCACGCCGGCCACGAGGTCGGCTGATCACGAGGCCTACTGATCACGAGGCCTACTGATCACGAGGGCCGGCTGGCTCCGAGGCCAGCTGATTCCGAGGCCGGCCGACCGGAAATACCCGCGCCCCAGCGGGCATTGACCGGACATGAGCAAAGAGATCACTGACAACCCCGAGGCGAGCCGGTACGAGATCCACGTGGACGGCGCCCTGGCCGGGTTCGCGGAGTACACCACCCGTCCCGGCGAGGTCGTCTTCACCCACACCGAGATCGACAAGGCGTTCGGCGGCCAGGGGGTCGGCGGCGCGCTGGCCCGCGGAGCCCTGGACGAGGTCCGAGCCAAGGGCGGCGTGAACGTGGTGCCGCAGTGCTCGTTCATCAAGAGCTGGATCGACAAGCACCCGGACTACGCCGACCTGGTCGCCTGACCCGGCGAAGGACGGGACGGAGAACGGGCGGGGATCCTGGTCAGGACCCCCGCCCGGACGCGTGTGCGCCCTGAAGCCCGGCAGCCGCTAGGCCTTTCGGGCCGGCGCTCTCGACGATCTCGAACGCCCACTGCTCGGAGCCGCTGGCGGCGGGACCGCCGTGCCCCTGGTTCGGCGCCTTGCCGGCCTCGGCCTCCTGGGAGTCCTTCATGGTCCGGGCGTGCCCGCGCTGGAACGCCTGGCCCTCCATCCACTTCGTGAAGTCCTCGTCGCTGCGCCACCTGGTGTAGACGAGGTAGCGGTCGGTGCCGTCCACCGGCCGCAGCAGCTCGAAGTGCTCGAACCCCTCGGCCTCGTCGACCAGGCCCGCGCGCTTGGCGAACCGCCGCTCCAGTTCCTCCCGCATCGGCTCGGGCACGGTCAGGACGTTGATCTTCACCACGGACACGTCGGAACCTCCTCGTCCTCGTCACTCTCGTTCGCTGCCGACCCTATCCAGCCCGCCCCGGCGTCCCCGGAGCGGCCGGAAGGCGTTTCCTGAGGCGGCACGTCCTGACACGGTGGCTCCTGACACGGCAGGTGACTCAGGTAAGCGGTTAACGGGAAGAAATTCCGCGAATGCGGAGCAAACCAGTGGCGGGCGACCGGGCGGGACGCCATCATGTGTAGCCCATGGCGCGCGGGACGTCCCGCGCCGTTCCCGACGTACCCCGAGCACGGAGTGATCGCATGTCTGTCCGACCCTGGAGCCCCGGCACGGCTGGGCGCTGCATGGACGGGGCCTGGGCCGACATCGCCTTCGAGCTCGGGCTGCTGTACGAGCGCGAGGGCGATCTCGACCAGGCCGTCCGGTGGTTCCGGCAGGCCGCCGAGTGCGACCGCCCCGACGCCGCCGTACGGCTCAGCGCCGTCCTGTCCCGGCTGGCCGACGAGAGCGACGCGGGCGCGGCGGAGGAACTGCTGGCCGAGGCGAGCCGCTGGCTCAGCGAGGGCCTGGACGCCGGCCGTCCCGACGCGATCCTGCTGATCACCGACATGCTGCTCCGGCACCAGCGGGCGGCCGCCCGCCGCGGCCTGGAGTCCGCCGGCGCGGGCTGATCAAGCCGGCAGGCCGCGAGTGTGAACCTGATCGGCCTCGTCATCGTCGGAGTCCATAGGCCGGCACACGGGCCGACGCGATGGAAGGTGACGAGTTGAGCGGCGAGGAGCCCGGGTACGTTCCCCCGGACCACAAGACGACCACCGAGTTCGCGATCCCGATGGTCAAGGGCGATCCCGACGACACCCTTCAGGACGGCGCCCTTCAGGACAGCGCCGTTCAGGACGACGCCGTTCCGGAGACCACCGTCCAGGAGAGCGCGGCCGCGGACAGCACGATCACGGACGGCACGGTCCCGGAAAGTGCGGCCTCGGAGAGCGCGGTTCCGGAGAGCGCGGAGCCGAGCGCCGACGACACCTTCGTGGACCGCCCGGCGATGGCGGACATGACCATGCAGGATTTCCCGGCGGACGACCTTCCCGGCGCCGAGGCATCCGAGTCGCCGGTCGGGCCGCAGACGGGGCCGTCCACGCTGACGGACGCGACGATGTCCGACTTCTCCGCTGGCGTCGAAGACGACACTCCCGTAGGGGCCGGGGCGGTTCCGCTGCCCCCCTACGCACTGGAGCAGACGGGCGCCTTGGAGCAGCAGGGCGCGCCCGCCGAGCCCGCGCCACCGGCCGCCGAGACGCCGGCCCCGGCCGTACCCGAGCAGGGACCCTGGACGGCGCAGTTCGGCGCCGAGGAGGCCACCGGCGGGCAGCAGGCCGGGTACCAGCAGGAGGCGCCGTTCCAGCAGGAGGCGCCGTTCCAGCAGGAGGCGCCGTTCCAGCAGGAAGCACCGACTGCGCCCGGGAACGAGCAGCCCACGGGCCCGTCCGTCCCGCAGCAGGCGGCGGCGGCCGCGCCGGCCGTCTCCTGGGCGAGCCCGGCGCCGCCGGCGGCTCCAGCGGCCTCTGAGGCCGCGACGCCGCCCGCTACGCCCGAGGCCGCGGCCTCGCCCACGGGCCCGCCGCCACTGCCGAGCGGATTCCCGCAGCCCGCACCGATCGCGGCGTCGCACTCCGGAGGCCAGCCACCCGGCCCGGAAGGCACGAACCCGCCACCGCCCGCACCGAACTCACCGCCCCACAACTCACCGCCCCACAACTCACCGCCCCACAACTCGCCGCTACCGGCGGCGATGTCCCCGTCCGGGGGCCTGCCTCCCGGCCCCGCGCCCGCGGCCCCCTCGCCCGCGGCCCCCTCGCAGGGCAAGGGGCGCCGTCCGGTGCTGCTGGCCGTCGCCGTCGTGGCGATGCTGGCCGTGGGCGCCGGCGCGATCGTCGCAGCCATCGTGCTCTCCGGCGGCGGCGAGCCCACCGGCAAGAAGCCCGCCGCGCAGTCGGCCCCGCCCACCACCCCCGTGCCCACGGCGTCCGGCTCCGGCGCGCCCACCGCGCCCGCCGCACCTGGTGCCACGGGCAGCCCGGCGCCCGGCGAGGTGCCGGCGGCGTCCCCGAGCCCCGGACTGCAGGCGCCGCCGCCCACTGTGGCGCCGGTCGGTCCCGTCGTTCCGGGCAAGGGCATCACCTACCAGCTCGTCCAGCGCGATCCCGGCTACTTCGAGGGCAAGCTCGTCATCACCAACAGGTCGAGCAAGCCGATGCAGGACTGGAAGATCACGTTCAACACTCCCGGCGCCAACGTGAAGAACATCTGGGGCGCGCGGCTGGTCCGCAAGGGCGACAAGGTGGAGATCCAGAACCTGGAGAACGCCCCGGCGATCCCGCCGGGCGCCACCTGGGACGTCCAGTTCGGTGCCGAGGGGGCGGCGGCCGACCCGAAGGACTGCCGGCTGAACGGCAAGCCCTGCGGGTTCTGACCGGCGGGACGGCCGCCATCGCGCTGGTACTAGGCTCGAGTCATGCGTATCGCGAGGTTCTCCACCGATGAGGGCATGTCCTTCGGAGTGGTGGAAGAGAACACCGTCGCCGCGGTGGCGGCCCACCCGTTCGGGGATCTCACGTTCACCGGGCATCGGTATCCGCTCACCGACGTGCGGCTGCTGGCCCCGATCCTGCCCAGCAAGATCATCGCGATCGGCAAGAACTACGCCGATCACGCCCGCGAGATGGGCGGCGAGCCGCCGGCCGAGCCGGTGATGTTCGGCAAGCCGTCCACCGCGGTGATCGGACCGGGGGAGGCCGTCGCCTACCCCGAGAAGCTCAGCGAGCGGGTCGACTTCGAGGGCGAGCTGGCGGTCGTCATCGGCCGGATGTGCCGGGAGGTCCCCGCCTCTCGCGCGGCCGACGTCATCCTCGGCTACACCTGCGCCAACGACGTCACCGCCCGCGACCTGCAGAAGAGGGACGGGCAGTGGACCAGGGCCAAGGGCTTCGACACGTTCTGCCCGCTGGGCCCCTGGATCGAGACCGAGGTGGACCCGTCCGACCTGGCGATCACCACCACGGTCAACGGCGAGACCCGGCAGGACTCCCGCACGTCGCTGCTGCTGCACGACATCCCCACGCTGGTGGCGTACGTCAGCCAGGTCATGACGCTGCTGCCCGGCGACGTCATCCTGACCGGGACCCCGGCGGGTGTCGGCCCGCTGGAGATCGGTGACGAGGTCACCGTGACCGTCGAGGGCATCGGCGGCCTCACCAACCGGGTCGTCGCCCGCGACTGATCCGAGCGACGGAACCCTGAGGTCGTACGGCCGGGAGAGGTCATGGCATTCGACGGTTTCACCGACGCGACGTTCACCTTCTACGAGGGGCTGCTCGCCGACAACTCCAAGGGTTACTGGACCGAGCACAAGTCCACCTACGAGCGTCACGTACGGGACCCGCTGGCCCTGCTGTGCGCCGAACTGGAGGCGGAGTTCGGACCGGCCAAGATGTTCCGGCCGTATCGGGACGTCCGGTTCTCGGCGGACAAGACGCCGTACAAGACCCACCAGGGCGCCCATGCCCTGGGCGGGCTGTACGTCCAGGTCGACGCGGACGGCCTGATGGTCGCCGGCGGCATGTTCGCGCCCGATCCCGAACGGCTCCGGCGCTACCGTGCCGCCGTCGACGCCGACTCCAGCGGCAAGGAGCTCGAGGCGATCGTCGGGGGCCTGCGCGCCGCCGGCCTGGAGATCGCCGGCGACCGCCTCAAGACCCGCCCCCGCGGTACCCGTCCCGATCATCCCCGGCTCGACCTGCTGCGGCACCGCTCGCTCTACGCCCACGAGGGCTGGCCCGCCGACCCCTGGATGCACACCCGCGAGGTCGTGGACCGGGTCCGGGAGTCCTGGCGCCGGCTGCGCCCGCTGGCCGAATGGGGCACCCGGAACATCGATCCGCCGGGCGAACCGGCCTGAATCGCGGCCCTGCCTCGCTATTCGTTTTGGTCGAACTCCCAAGGTCCTGTATTCTCTTCGAGGCGCGAGGGTCCGGCCGGTTCCAGAACCGAAAGGGCCCGTTTACCGCACTGGGGTATGGTGTAATCGGCAGCACGACTGATTCTGGTTCAGTTAGTCTAGGTTCGAGTCCTGGTACCCCAGCTGTTCCGGCCCGTTAACGGCCGGGCACGCCCCCGTCGTCTAGTGGCCTAGGACGCCGCCCTCTCAAGGCGGTAACGGCGGTTCGAATCCGCTCGGGGGTACGGTTCGGGAGCGCGGGTCGCCCAGATCGATCAAACGCAGATCGATCGAACGCAGGTCGAACGAACCGATCCCGGGTGCGAGCCCAGGATCTCGGCAGTACGCACGCCCCCGTCGTCTAGTGGCCTAGGACGCCGCCCTCTCAAGGCGGTAACGGCGGTTCGAATCCGCTCGGGGGTACCTCTCGACAATTGCGGGGCCAGGATCATCGATCCTGGCCCCTTTCGCATGTCCTGATCAGGTGCATGTCCCGATCAGGCGGACACGCCGACCCGTCCGGCGAGGCGGCCGATGAACGCGACGACCTCGTCCGGTGCCTTGTCGGGAAGTCCCCATATGACGTCGGTCACTCCCGCGTCCTCCCAGCGGGCGATCTGGTCGGCGTCCGGCCGGGTGGTCGCCAGGACCGCGATGTCGGGACGGCCCTCGCGGCCGGCGGCCGACCAGGCCTGGTGCAGCTCGCCGGCCTTGCCGGTGATGTCCTGCTCGATCGGGGTCGTCATCCAGCCGTCGGCGTTGGCGGAGATCCAGTCGAACGTCTTCGGCCCGCCGCCCGCGCCGATCAGCAGCGGGATGTGCGGCTGGACGGGCTTCGGCCACGCCCACGAGGGGCCGAAGTTCACGAACTCGCCCTCGTACGCGGCCTCCTCCTGGGTCCAGAGGGCGCGCATCGCCTCGATGTACTCACGCAGCACCGTCCTGCGCCTCCCGGCCGGGACGTGGTGGTCGGCGAGCTCGTCGGTGTTCCAGCCGAACCCGGCGCCGAGGGAGACGCGCCCTCCGGAGAGGTGGTCCAGGCTCGCGATCGCCTTCGCGAGCGTGATCGGGTCGGACTCGACCGGGAGGGCGACCGCCGTGGACAGCCGGATCCGCTCGGTGACGGCGGCCGCCGTGGCGAGCGACACCCAGGGGTCGAGCGTGCGCGAGTACCGGTCGTCGGGGAGGGTCTCGTCGCCGGTGCCGGGGTGCGCCGCGTCCCGCCGCGCCGGGATGTGGGTGTGCTCGGGGACGTAGAAGGTGTGGAAACCGGCGTCCTCCGCCGCTCGCGCGGCCTGCGCGGGGGTGATCCCGCGATCGCTGGTGAACAGGACGATGCCGTGGCGCATGGTGTCGCTCCTCAGGGGGTTCGGGCGGAGGGGTTCAGGCGGTTGGCGTTCAGGCGATGGGCGTTCAGGTGAATGGTGTTCAGGCGATGGAGGTTCAGGTGGGCCGGCCGTCGTGCTCGTCGCGGGCCCAGCGGGGCAGGATGAAGACGCCGTCGGCCTCGACGGTGACGCCCTCGGGGCCGGAGATGTGCGCGACGACGAACGTCTTGAGCCCCTCGACCCGGTCGATCCGTCCCTCCGCCCGCAGCGGGCCCAGCGGGGTGGCCTGCCGGTAGCGCAGCGTCAGCGTGCCGGTCGCGGTCGGCCGGCCGCCGGTACTGGCGGTCTCGCCCATCAGATGGTCGAGGACGAGCGCGAGAACGCCGCCGTGGACCTTGCCGGGCGGACCCTCGTACGCCGCGCCCAACTCGAAATCGGTGTGCGAGAGACCGTCCTGGCCGTGCACGATCACCAAAGGCGGCGCGACGGCGTTGCGCAGGCCGACGGCCGCGTTGCCCCAGGACCAGGCCCGGCCGGCGCGGTTGAACCTGATCCCGAACGGCCCGTCGCTCTGCCGTTCCCGCAGCCGTGCCGTCACGGCGTCGATCTCGCTCCGGGCCTGCTGGATCGTGTCGGCGTCGGCCTCGGTACGGATGACCGCGTCCACCAGCGCCCGGACGCTGTCGCCCAGGGGCCCGTAGAGCGCCTCCATCCGGTCGACGTCCTCGGAGGGGATGTCCTCGAAGTGGAATCCGTTCCCGCCCAGTGCGGTCATGTCCCGCTCGGTCATCTGCCTCATCGGTTCGCCCCCAGGGATGGTCGAGGCGCCGGCGATCCGGCGCTGATCAGGACCCGAAGCATCATGACATTGACCCTTCAATGTGAACAGGGGCACATGAATGTGAACAGGGGCACACCGTGGCATCTCGCTCGCGCCGGGACGCGATCAGGGCAGCAGGCCCCGGGCGATCGCCAGGTCCAGGGCGGCTTGGGAGGCGGGGGCCAGCAGGTCGCGTTCGGTGGCCTCGACGTAGCGGTACTCGTCCACCTCGCCGGCGGCCTCCATGGCGCCCTCGTACGTGGCGGTGAAGCAGGCCATCCGCACGTGGGTGTGGTGCGGCTGGTCGTGGGCGGCGGCGCGGACCACGCCCAGCTCGCGGAACGAGGCGGGAACGAGTTCGAGGGCCAGTTCCTCGCGGACCTCGCGGGACAGCGCCGACCAATCGTCCTCGCCCGGCTCGCGCTTGCCGCCCGGGAGATAGAACAGGTTCCGGCCGCGGGACCGTACGGCGAGCATCCGGTCCCGGGAGACGTGCACCCAGGCGACGACGTCGAGCTCCATGCCGATCAGTCTGCCAGCCGGCCGATCAGGTCCGTCGCCCGATCAGGTCCGTCGGCCGAGGAGTCCGCCGGCCGGTTCAGCGGGTCGCCGAGCCGGGCCGTCCACGCAGGGTGAGGGCGTCGCCGTCGGCCAGGCCGAAGCGTTCGGCGGCCGAGCCCTGGTTGACGGCGAGGCCCAGCTGTCCCGAGGAGTCCACCCAGAGGAGCGGGTGGCCCTTGGGGACGCTTCCGTACGTCGACTCGAAGGAAACCGGCCCGGCTTCCGTCTCCAGGACGGTGCCGTGCTCCAGAGGGCCCACAGCCTCTTCCAGGTGCTTCCGTTCGGCGGAGAGGATCAGGCTGCCGAAGGGGTCGGTGTAGAGGACCGTTGCGGTCAGCCGCCCGTTCGCGATCTCGGGTTCCGGGATGTCCAGGGCTTGCAGGCCGTCCAGGCTCAGCTCCGGGCCCAACTCGGTGATGTCCGTACCGGAGGCCAGGTGGGCGGCGGCGGGGGAGAAGACGTCGCGGCCGTGGAAGCTGGTGGAGACCTCGGCCAGCCGGTACGCGGGGTTCTCCAGGAGGTACGCGCGTTCCAGGCCCAGGCGGGCGGCGGCGGGCATGAGAAGGCCGTTGTCGGGACCCACGAGGGTGTCGCCACGGCGCGTACGGATCGCGATGGGGCGGCGCGGGGTACCGACACCGGGGTCGATGATCGCGGCGTGCACGCCGGCCGGGAGGTAGGGCAGGGCCTGGCGGAGCAGCAGCGCGCCCTCGGTGATCGCGTACGGGGTGACCTCGTCGCTCAGGACCAGGACGTCGGCCTCCGGGGCGATCGTGGCGACCACTCCGGCGCAGATGGCGGTGTAGGCGTGGCCGAAGTCGGTGGTCAGGCTGACGAACATGCCCCCAGCCTCCCAGAGCGCCGCTCAGGAGCCGGAGCCGGTCAGATGGTCAAGGAACCAGAGAACCAAGGAACCAGAGAACCAAAGAACCAGAGGGTCAGAGGGTCAGAGGGTCAGAGAATCAGAGAAGTCAGGGCTCAGAGGGCGAACAGCAGTCCGATCAGGCCCAGCAGCATCGTGACGGCGGTGGCCAGCAGGATGGAGCCGGGATCGGCGACCCGGGTGCCGGCCGTGAGGCGCTGGTGGCGCCTGTGGTGCTGCTTCTGGGTACGGCGGAGCTGGAGGGAGACCGCGCCGCACACGGCCGCGGCGCTCAGCGCGGCGGCCGGGCCGGACGGGGCGAAGCGTACGCAGAGCAGGCCCGCGACGATGAGCGAGAGCGTGGTGCGCGACCAGGCCAGGGCCGTGCGTTCGGGCTGGGCGCCGGGATCCCAGAGCCTCATCGGCCGACGAGCAGGGCGGCGAGCAGCACGATGGCGGCGAGCGCGAGGCCGTACGACATGATCGGCGCCAGCGCGGGCGGCGGCAGGGTCTCGGCGCGGCGCAGCGCCCGCTCGGTGCGCAGCCAGCGGCGGAACGCCAGCGCGGCCATCAGGGCGCCGGTGGCGGAGAACGCGATCGCCAGGCCGTTGCGCAGCACGGGCGCGAGCGCGTCGCCGGCCAGGGCCACCCCGATGCCGCCGGCGATCACGGCCAGCGCGGTACGGATCCAGGCGAGGAACGTGCGCTCGTTGGCCAGCGTGAACCGGGGATCGGGATCGTCGCCCTCGGCGAGCAGCCGATCGGTCCAGCGGGACGGGATTTCGGTCATCACGCCCCACATTAGGCGATAAGCGAATTCCCACTATTTAGGTGGTATTCGTGCTGAACGGCGGAATTCCTTAATTCCCGTCGAATCGGCGGGCCGAGGCGTCCTCCTGGGCCAGCCGGTGCAGGGCGGTGAGGACCTGCTCGTACAGGACGGTGGAGACCAGCATCGAGTGGACGGTACGGGTCCGGGGCGCGTCGTGGGCGACCCGTCCGATCTCGTGCTCGGCCACGTCGGCGGCGGCCCGCACGTACGGGCGCAGGTCGGCCAGCGTGATCGGGAAGCCCAGCCGGCGCAGCCCCACGAACGTCTGGGCGAGCAGGTCGCGGGCCGGGGCACGGGCACTGACCCGCCAGCCGAGCTCGCCGACGAGGGCGTCGACGTCCTCCCGCGCGGCGCGCCAGTGCGGGTCGTCGGGCGGCGCGACATGCGGGCCGATGGCGTGCTGGGTGGTCCCGAACAGCTCGTGCATCCCGATCCCGTCGTTCTCCATCGCGGCCAGGATCCGCCGGATGGCGGCGATGGGCAGGTCGCCGACCTCGCGCAGCGCGCGGATGAGGCGCAGCCGCTCCAGATGGCCGGGGCCGTACTCGGCCCGGGTGGCGCCGGCGGCGGTGCCCCGGGGAAGCAGTTCCTCGCGAATGTAGAACTTGATCGTCTGAACGGTGAGCCCGCTGCGGTCGCTCAGCTCCGAAATCTGCACGGCACACCCCCTAGGGCTCATTCCTAGCGCCATTCCGGTGCCGGGTACTGCCACTATCCAAAGGGGGTATCAGCCGATCGGGGTATCAGCCGATCTCGACATCCAGCACCAGGTCGGCGATCGAGCGGCCCGCGTGCAGCCGGAACGGGCCGTCCAGGCGGGGGTCCAGCTCGATCGGGACGGTGATCGTCTCGCCGGGGCCCGCCTCGGCCGCCGCGAAGCCGGCCAGCCGGACCGGCAGGGCCGGGCCGGAGGCGTAGCACTGGACGATCTCGCGGCCGCGCCGGTTGCCGGTGTTGCGGACGGTGACCTCGGCCGTGCCGCCGGCGGCGGTCATCGACTCGTACTCCCAGGTGGTGTAGCCCAGGCCGTGGCCGAACGGGTACGCGACGTCCTCGGGGGCGTAGTGCCGGTAGCCGATCGCGGTGCCCTCGGAGTATTCGAGCGTGCCGTCCGGGCCGGGGACGGGGGACAGCACGCCGGTCTCGGTGACCGGGAACGTGGTGGGCAGCCGGCCGCCGGGCTCGGCCGCGCCGGTGATCACGTCGGCGATCGCGTCGCCGCCCTCCTGGCCGGGCAGCCAGGCCCACAGCACGGCGGCGACGTCGTCCCGCCAGGGCATCAGGACCGGCGCGCCGGCGTTGACCACCACGACCGTCCGGGGATTGGCGGCGGCCACGGCCGCGACCAGCTCGTCCTGGCGGCCGGGCAGGGCCAGGCTCGTCCGGTCGAAGCCCTCGCTCTCCACGTCGTCGTGGGTGCCGACGATCACCACGGCGGTCTCGGCGGTACGGGCGGCCTCGACGGCGGCGGCCAGCTCCTCGTCCTCGGGCAGGTGGGGCTCCTGGTAGCCGAGGCCGAACGCGATGGCGAACGGCTCCTCGGCGAGCGTGTGCCGCAGCTCGACCGGTACGGCGCGGCCGGCGGGCAGGTCGATCTCGGCGCGGTGCTCGGGCGGGCGCATCAGCGACTCCACCATGGTGCCGCCGTCCGCCGAGAGCGTGCGGACCTGCGCGATGTCCGGCCCGACGCGCAGCTCGAACTCGCCGATCCCGGCCGCCGCGAACGTGTGGAGGCCGCTCGCGGCCGGGGTGACGGTCGTCCTGATCACGACCTGGCGGGTGCCCTCGGGGATGTCGTCGGTGAAGGACAGGATCCGGGCCGCGCGGCGGTGGTCGGTGAGCAGCACGCCGCCGGCGGCGTCCAGGAAGTCGGCGCGGGCGCCGGGCTCGCCGGTCTCGGGGTCGGTCATGAGGGCGAGTGGCAGCGGCGCGAGCCGGGCGTGCGGGTAGACGCCGGAATGGACGGTGATCTCCGCGTCCTCGCCGAGCGCCCGCCGGAGCCCCTCGTACGGGGTCACGACATGGGCCGGATCGACGTGCGCGCTGCCCCCGCCCTGCGGGCTGAACCGCACGGCGTTCGGGCCGATCAGCGCCACGCCGCGGGCCGCCCGGAGCGGGAGGGTGCCGTTGTTGCGCAGCAGAACGGTGCCCGTCGAGGCGAGGGCGCGGAGCCTCTCGCGGGCGTCGTCGGGTGTGGTCACCGGGGGCGGGCCGGGGACGCCGTCCAGGGCGCCGACGCGGGCGGCGAGCCGCAGGACGCGCAGCACCTTGTCGTCGATCAGCTCCTCGGGGACCCGGCCGTCGCGTACGGCGGCGACCAGCTTGTCCCGCCAGGGGCTCCACGGCAGGCCCGGCATCTCCAGGTCCGTGCCGCCCAGCGCGGCGGCCTCGGTGGAACGGACGGCGGTCCAGTCCGAGACCACCACGCCGTCGAACCCCCAGCGCTCCTTGAGCAGGCCGGTGAGCAGCGGCCGGTTCTCGGTCATCGTGGCGCCGTTGACCTGGTTGTACGCGGCCATCACCGCCCATGCCCCGGCCCCGGCCGGTTCAGCGCGGGCGGCCTCCTCGAAGGGACGCAGGTAGAGCTCGTCGAGCGTGCGGTCGTCGATCCGGGCGTCGTACGACATCCGGTCGGTCTCGGAGTCGTTGCCCACGAAGTGCTTGACCGTCGCGGCCACCCCGGCCGACTGGACGCCGCGTACGAACCCGGCCGCGATCCTGGACGCGAGCAGCGGGTCCTCGGAGTAGTTCTCGAAGTGCCGGCCGCCGAACGGGGTGCGATGCAGGTTGACCGTGGGGGCCAGCTGGACGTGGACGCCCTTGTCGCGGGCCTGCGCGCCGTTCAGCCATCCCGTGGCCTCGGCCAGGCCGGGGTCCCAGGTCGCGGCGAGGGCCGTCGGATTGGGGAACAGCAGGCTCGGGTCATGCCCGTCCCAGGATGTGCCGCGTATGCCGTTGGGGCCGTCCGACAGCACGAGGGAGGCCAGGCCGATCTTCTCGATCGGGTGCAGCGTCCAGAAACCGGCCCCGGTGAGCAGGCCGACCTTCTCGTCCAGGGAGAGCCGGCCGAGCCGTTCACGCAGGTCGGCCTCATCAGGCCCCGCGGTTCTAGGTGCCGTGTCCTCGGCCGCTGTGTTCTCAGCCGCTGTGTCTTCGGCCGCTGTGCCCTTTGCCACTGTGTTCTCGGCTGCTGTGTCTTCTGTCACCGGGCTCCCCTCACCGGACGGTGGTACGGCGCATCGACTCGGAGATCTTCTCGGCGGCGGCCAGCACGGGACCGGCGTGCATCCGGCCGGGGGAGCGCGACAGCCGTTCGAGCGGGCCGGAGACCGAGACGGCCGCGATCACCCGTCCGCCGGCACCGCGGACCGGCGCCGAGACCGACCCTACTCCCTGTTCGCGCTCGCCTACGCTCTGTGCCCAGCCGCGCCGCCGTACGGAGGCGAGGGTGGTGGCCTCGAACTTGGCGCCGCGCAGCCCCCGGTGCAGCCGGTCGGGCTCCTCCCAGGCGAGCAGGATCTGGGCGGCCGAGCCGGCGGTCATCGGCAGCGCCGCCCCGACCGGGATGGTGTCGCGCAGGCCGCTGCTGCGCTCGGCCGCGGCGACGCATACCCGCACGTCACCCTGGCGGCGGAACAGCGACGCGCTCTCGCCGGTGAGGTCGCGCAACTGGGTCAGGACGGGCTGGGCGATCGCCAGCAGCCGGTCCTCCCCGGCCGCCACGGAGAGCTCGGCCAGCCGCGGGCCGAGGATGAAACGGCCCTGCGTGTCGCGGTGGACGAGGCGGTGGTACTCCAGCGCGACGGCGAGCCGGTGGGCGGTCGGCCGGGCCAGCCCGGTGCTCTGCACGAGCTGTGCGAGCGAGGCCGGACCGGCTTCGAGCGCGTTCAGTACGAGAACGGCTTTGTCGAGTACGCCGACTCCGCTAGAGTTGTCCATGTCTTGATATTGTCGTCTCGTACTTTGAGATGCAAGCCGGAGTGACCGGGACGCGGACCAAGGTGACCGAGAGCGACCAAGGTGACCGGGACCACGGCGCACCGTCGCGCCGCAAAACGATCAGGTGAGGTGAGGGCGATGGGCCGCACATTGGCCGAGAAGGTGTACGACGCGCACGTCGTACGACGTGCCGAGGGCGAACCGGACCTGCTCTACATCGATCTGCACCTGGTGCACGAGGTCACCAGCCCGCAGGCGTTCGACGGGCTGCGGATGGCCGGCCGCAAGGTCCGCCGGCCCGAGCTGACCATCGCCACCGAGGACCACAACGTCCCGACGACCGACCTGCTGCGGCCGATCGCCGACCCGGTGTCGCGCATCCAGGTCGAGACGCTGCGCAAGAACTGCGCCGACTTCGGGATCCGGCTGCACCCGATGGGCGACGCCGGCCAGGGCATCGTGCACGTCATCGGCCCGCAGCTGGGCCTGACCCAGCCGGGCATGACGGTGGTCTGCGGTGACTCGCACACCTCCACGCACGGCGCGTTCGGCGCGCTGGCGTTCGGTATCGGCACGAGTGAGGTCGAGCACGTCCTGGCCACCCAGACGCTGCCGCAGATCCAGCCGAAGACGATGGCCGTGACCGTGGACGGCGCGCTGCCCGCGGGCGTCACCGCCAAGGACCTGATCCTGGCGATCATCGCCCGGATCGGTACCGGCGGCGGCCAGGGCCATATCATCGAGTTCCGCGGCGAGGCGATCCGCTCGCTGTCGATGGAAGGCCGGATGACGGTCTGCAACATGTCCATCGAGGCCGGCGCCAAGGCCGGGATGATCGCCCCGGACGAGACCACGTTCGCGTACCTGAAGGGTCGTCCCAACGCTCCTGAGGGCGCCGACTGGGACAGTGCCGTCGAGTACTGGACGTCCCTGCGCACCGATGACGACGCCTCCTTCGACAAGGAGGTCGTGATCGACGCGGCCGAGCTGACCCCGTTCGTCACCTGGGGCACCAACCCCGGCCAGGGGCTGCCGCTGGGCGAGTCCGTGCCCGACCCGGCCTCCTACGACGACCCGATCAGCCGCCAGGCCGCCGAGCGGGCGCTGGAGTACATGGGCCTGACCGCCGGTACGCCGCTGCGCGAGATCAAGGTCGACACGGTCTTCGTCGGCTCCTGCACCAACGGCCGGATCGAGGACCTGCGCGCGGTGGCCGGGATCCTGTCCGGCCGTACGGTCGCCGACGGCGTCCGGATGCTGGTCGTGCCCGGCTCCATGGCGGTCAAGAAGCAGGCCGAGGAGGAGGGCCTGCACGAGGTCATCTCGGCGGCGGGCGCCGAGTGGCGCGAGGCCGGCTGCTCGATGTGCCTGGCGATGAACCCCGACAAGCTCACGCCGGGCGAGCGCAGCGCCTCGACGTCCAACCGCAACTTCGAGGGCCGGCAGGGGCCCGGCGGGCGGACCCACCTGGTGTCGCCCGCCGTCGCCGCCGCCACCGCCGTCACGGGGACGCTGGCCGCCCCCACTGACCTCGGCGCAGCCGCCGGGGGGTCTGGGGGGTCGGCCCCCCAGAATGACACCGACCTGTAGAGGGATCTCGCGATCATGGAAGCGTTCACCACCCACACCGGGCGCGGCGTGCCGCTGCGCCGCAGCAACGTCGACACCGACCAGATCATCCCGGCCGTGTGGCTCAAGCAGGTCAGCCGTACGGGCTTCGACGAGGGCCTGTTCTCGGCCTGGCGCGAGGACCCGGAGTTCGTGCTGAACCAGCCGCAGTACGACGGCGCGAGCATCCTGGTCGCCGGGACCGACTTCGGTACCGGCTCGTCCCGCGAGCACGCCGTCTGGGCGCTGCAGCAGTACGGCTTCAAGGTCGTCATCGCGCCGCGGTTCGGCGACATCTTCCGCAACAACTCCACCAAGATGGGGCTGCTGCCGGTGATCCTGCCCACGGAGACGGTCGAGGCGCTGCAGGCCCGCGCCGAGGCCGACCCGACCGCTGAGATCACCGTCGACCTGGACGCCCGCGAGGTCCGCGCCGGCGACATCACCGCCCCGTTCGAGATCGACGACTACACGCGCTGGCGGCTCATGGAGGGCTTGGACGACATCGGCCTGACCCTCCGGCACGCCGACGCCGTCCAGGCGTACGAGAAGCAGCGGACGCCCTGGATGCCCGTCACCGCCTGAGGGGCCGGGTCTCAAGGGCAGGCACCGCGGGCCTCAGGTACGCGCCGGGGCACCCCGGGTGCACGAGCGTGTCTCCGCACGGAGGACAATTCTTAGTGCGGAGACACGCTCGACCCTTTGGAGGGCTCAATTGAGCACGGTCCCTTGGACCGGCCCCGAGTACGACGACCCGGCGCTGGCCTGGCTCGCCGAGCAGTTGAAGGTCGCCCACCGGCTGGTGGCGCCGCTGCCCCCGGAACCCCGGCGGCGGCTGATCCGCCAGCTCCTGACGATCACTGATCTGGCCAAACGCGACCCCGCGCTGGCCGGTCGCCGGCTGGAGACGTTCCTCGCCGATTTCCGCAGGGCGCCGGAATCCCGCTAGCGTGCGGGGTGGCCGGATCCGGTCCGGCGCCTGGCGAGACGGGGGCGAGACCGACCAAAACGCCTGCGACACGGCAACTATTGCTTGCAGGTGATTGTGTCGGTGCTATGGGTCCCTTAGTTTCGTTCGGGCAAGGGGGGAACTAGAGGAGTAACCCATGAACAAGCGTGAGCTGGTCGACGCGATCTCTGACCGGCTGGGCAGCAAGAAGGCCGCAGCCGAGGCCGTCGACGCGATCCTGGAGACCATCCAGACCGCCGTCGCCAAGGGCGACAAGGTCGCGATCACGGGGTTCGGTTCGTTCGAGAAGGCCGACCGGCCTGCCCGTACGGCCCGTAACCCCGCAACGGGAAAGACCATCGACGTTCCCGCGACGTCCGTGCCCAAGTTCAAGGCGGGCGCCGACTTCAAGAACCTGGTGGCCGGGAAGAAGTAATGCCCTCGTCAGCGTCCGGGGCCGCACTGCGCGGCTCCGGGCGCTGTCGCATTTCTGGGGCCGCCAGTTCTGCGGCCTCGGGTTCTGTGGCCGCCAGTTCCGTGGTGGCCAGTCCTATGGCCTCGGGTTCTGTGGTCTTGGGCACAGGGAGTACAGGGGGCTAGGCGGGTGGCAGCGGGAAGGTCGACAGCGTGATCGCCCTGATCCGGCCCCACTCGGCCCCGCCGCCTTCCTCGCGCTCGCTCTCGTTCTCGCCCTCGTTCTGAGCGCCGGCGCCGTCGTCGGTGCTGTCGTCGGTGCCGTCGTCCAGGGCCAGGTTCACCCGCTGGCCGAAGCGCAGCAGCCGCAGGCCGCCCGCCGCGAAGGCCTCGGCGTCGAAGGGCAGTTCGGTCCCGTCGTCGAGCAGCACGCTGCCCGTACGGGTCCCGGCGTCATAGCTGCGCACCGTCCCTTGCATGGCGCCAGCCTAGCGGTCGCCCGCCGACCCGGTGATCATGTGGCGGTACGGATCACGCGGAGGTACGGAGCGCGGGCAGCAGGGCGGCGACGGCCGCCGTCCGGGGACCGGTCCCGAGGGCAAGCGCCGCGCGCAGGTCTTCCAGGGTGTCCACGTCGCGCCGCACGCTGTCGATGTCGCCGGGCAGCAGTTCGCGTGCGCCCCGCGCCCGGTGCGCCGTCCGCGAGTCCCGGCCGAACGCGGGCGAGAACGGGACGCCGGGCCGCGCGGTGTAGAGCGTGGTCCCGATTCCGGCCGCGTCCGGGACGAACGCCTCCGGTGCCCGCGACGCCTCGTCCAGGACCCGTTCCAGCTCGCCGGGGCGCAGCGCGGGAAGGTCCGCCGAGATCGCGCCCACGCCGGTGTCCGGGGCGGTCATCCGGCTCCGGCGCGCTCCGTACACGAGCGCGGGATTGAGCCCCGCGTCCGGCTCGTCCGGGACGATCAGCGCTCCCAGCGCGCCCAGTTCGGCGGCCGCGACGGGGTCATCGGTGACGACGATCACATGCCGGACCGGCTCGCAGCGCAGCGCGGCGACCACGGTGTCGGCCGCGACGGCGAGCGCCAGCGCCTGGCGGTGCGGGCCGGCCGCGCCGGACAGCCGGGACTTCGCCCTGGCCAGCACCTTGACCGGCACCACGAGCGACCACTGGAGGGGAGGCGAACTGCGCTCTGCTATAGACATGGCGACTCGACACTATGCGCAGGCAAGCACGACACTTGAGCACACCCCACGTTCACGTGGGCCCGACCGAGGAGGGATGGGCATGAGCCACGCGTATTCGCCGGCCTGGCGCAAGCTCACCATCGTCATCCTTCGCCCGCTGCTCTACGGGATGCTGAAGCGGGAGTGGCGGGGACGCGAGAACGTGCCGGGCGAGGGCGGCGTGATCATCGCGGCCAACCACATCTCCGAGGCCGACCCGTTCGCGCTGGCCCATTTCGTGTTCGAGTCGGGCCGCTACCCGGTGTACCTCGCCAAGTCCACGCTCTTCGACGTGCGGTTCGTCCGCAACGTGCTGCGCGGGACCGGGCAGATCGCGGTCTACCGCGACCGCGCCGACGCCGCGATGGCCCTCAAGGACGCCGAGCAGGCCCTGCTCAACGGCCAGTGCCTGATGTTCTACCCGGAGGGCAGCTGTACCCGTGACCCCGAACTGTGGCCGATGACCGGGCAGACCGGCGCGGCCCGGATGGCGCTGACGACCGGGGCCCCGGTCGTCCCGGTGGCCAGCTGGGGCGCACACGAACTGCTGCCGTACAAGAAGGCCGAGCAGCGCGGGCTGGCCGGTACCTTGAAGAGGGGTTTCCACCCGTTCCCGCGCAAGCGGATGCGAGTGATCGCCGGCCCGCCGGTCGACCTGGCGCGCTTCGAGGGCGAGCCGCTCAGCAAGGAGACCCTGCGCGCGGCCACGGATGAGATCATGCGCGCGATCGCCGGGCTGCTGGGCGAGCTGCGCGGCGAGCGGCCGCCCGAGGAGCTGTACGACCACCACAAGGTCCTCGAACAGCGCCGCGGAACGACGGGTACCGGCACGGACACCGGTCCCGGCACCGGCACCGGCACCGGTACCGGTACCGGCATTGGAGAGGAGACCTCGTGACCTTCCGTACGGCCGTCATGGGCGCGGGTTCCTGGGGGACCACGTTCGCCAAGCTGCTGTGCGACGCGGGTGGTGAGGTCACCCTCTGGGGGCGCCGGGCCGGGCCGGTCGCGGCCGTCAACGAGCGGCACGAGAACCCCGACTACCTGCCGGGCATCGAGCTGCCGGCGAGCCTGCGCGCCACCACCGACGCCGCCGAGGCGCTGGCGGGCGCCGACTTCGTGGCGCTGGCCGTGCCCGCCCAGACGCTCCGCGAGAACCTCTCCGCCTGGGTACCGCTGCTGCCGCCCGACGCGGTCCTGGTCAGCCTGATGAAGGGCGTCGAGCTCGGTACCTGCCGGCGGATGTCGGAGGTCATCGCCGAGGTCGCCGACGTGCCCGACGAGCGGGTCGCGGTGTTCAGCGGGCCCAACCTGGCCCGCGAGATCGCCTCCGGGCAGCCCGGCGCGGCGGTCGTCGGCTGCGTCGACGAGGAGGCGGCGCGGCGGGTGCAGGCCGCCTCGATGACGCCGTACTTCCGCGTCTACACCAGCACCGACGTGGTCGGCTGCGAGCTGGGCGGCGCGGTCAAGAACATCGTCGCGCTGTGCGTCGGGATGTCGGTCGGGCTCGGCTTCGGCGACAGCACCCGGGCGCTGCTGATGACCCGCGGGCTGGCCGAGATCGCCCGGCTCGGCGCCGCGCTGGGCGCCGACGAGCACACCTTCGCCGGGCTGGCCGGGATGGGCGACCTGATCGGGACCTGCACCTCGCCGCTGTCGCGCAACCGCACGTTCGGCGAGAACCTCGGCCGCGGCATGACGCTGGACGAGGTCATCGCGGTGACCAAGCAGACCGCCGAGGGGGTCAAGTCCTCCGGCGCGGTCCTGGAGCTGGCGAGCAAGCACAACGTGGAGATGCCGATCGCCGAGGCGGTCGTCTCGGTGCTGTACGACGGCGTCCCGATCAAGGACGCCGCGATCGCGCTGATCTCCCGTTCGCCCAAGCCGGAGCGCTACGGTGTCTGAGCCCACGGGACCCGGCGGGGCGCTCATGGCCGATCCCGGCCGATCACCGGTAGGGTCGGGCGTCATGTCGCAGGCTTCAACCAAGATCCGAGTGGCCGTGGTGTTCGGCGGGCGCAGCTCCGAGCACGCCATCTCCTGCGTCACCGCGGGCGCGGTGATGGCCGCGATCGACCGGGACCGCTACGAGGTGCTGCCGGTCGGCATCGCCCGCGACGGCCGCTGGGTGCTCGCCCCGGCCGGCCAGCGGCTGGCGATCGAGGACGGCCGGCTGCCCGAGGTGAGCGGCGAGGGCAGCCCGCTGGCGCTGCCGTTCGACCCCGACAGCCGCGGCCTCATGGTGATCGAGCCGGGCCAGGTGCCGTCGACGCTCGGCGAGGTCGACGTCGTCATGCCGCTGCTGCACGGCCCGTACGGCGAGGACGGCACCATCCAGGGCATGCTCGACATGGCCGGGGTCCGCTACGTCGGCGCGGGCGTCCTGGCCAGCGCGGTCGGCATGGACAAGGGCTTCATGAAGCTGGTCTGGCAGGCCCGCGGCCTGCCGGTCGGCCCGTACGTCCTGGTCGGCGACCGCGAGTGGCGGCGCGAGCGCAAGCGCAAGATCGACGAGATCAAGGACCTGGGCTGGCCGGTCTTCGTCAAGCCCGCCCGGGCCGGTTCCAGCATGGGCATCACCCGGGTCACCTCCGAGGACGGCCTGGAGGCCGCGGTCGAGACGGCCCGCGAGCACGACCCCAAGGTGATCGTCGAGGCCGCGATCGAGGGCCGCGAGATCGAGTGCGGCGTCCTGCAGGGCCTGGACGACGGCCCGCCGGAGCCCAGCCTGCCCGCCGAGGTCGTGATCAGCGGCGACCAGAGCTTCTACGACTTCGAGACCAAGTACCTCGACACGTCCCTGCGGCTGGACATCCCGCCGCGGCTGGACCAGGCCGCGATCGAGGAGGCCCAGCGCCTGGCCGTGCAGGCGTTCGAGGCCCTCGACTGCGAGGGGCTGGCCCGCGTCGACTTCTTCCACACGCCCGACGGCCGCTGGGTCCTGAACGAGATCAACACGATGCCCGGCTTCACCCCGGCCTCCGCGTTCCCGCAGATGTGGGCCGCCAGCGGCGTCGACTACCCGGCCTTGGTGGACCGCCTCATCCAGACCGCGCTGCAGCGTTCCACCGGCCTCCGCTAGCGGCGCCCTCTCGGTGCCTTCGTGGTTGACTCGTGGCGTGTTCGCCCCCGGCGCCGCCCGTTGAGGCGAACACGCCACGAGTCAACGTGAGACTGCGCGGTCAGGCGGTGACGGCGGCGATGGCGACGAAGAGCTCCTCGCCGTCGCCGAGGTCCACGCTGAACATGCCGTGCTCGCCCGGGACCGGCCCCGCCTCGACCGCGCCGGGGTAGTCCTGGGCGGCTCCGATGAGGTAGTCGCGGAACTCGTTGATCTTCTTTCGGTCCACAGGTTCTCCCTCGTGATCCGGCCGGCCGGCCGGCAGGAATCCGGCCGGCTCCCAGCATTCCAGTCGGCCCTCAGAACTCCAGCCGGCCTTCAGAATTCCAGTCGGCCTTCAGAACTCCAGCCAGGCACGGTCGTCCAGGGTGGCGGCGTCGGTGGCGCGGGCGCCGGTATCGGACACCGTCCAGAGGGTGTCGCCGACGATGAGCGAGCGCTGGATCCGGCCCTCGAAGCCGCCGCCGGGGTGGGCGACCGCTCCGAGACGGTGGATGCCCGAGCGGTCCACCTTGAGCACCAGCGCCTCACTCTCGCCCGACCGGTCGGCGACCGGGACGACGGTCAGCCCGGACTTCGGCCAGTAGAGGAACGCGTGCGGCTCGAATTCGGCGGTCGCGCTGGTACCGGGCAGCTGGAACGAGTCCACGCGGCGCGGCCCCGCGCTGACGTCGAAGAGCGAGACCTGCGTGCCGCGCGTGCGGCCGCTGCCGTCGGCGTCCTGGCCGATCCCGAGCAGGCGCCCGTCGGCCATGGGGTGCAGGTACGCCGAGTACCCGGGGATCTTGAGCTCGCCGGTCACCCGCGGCCGCGCCGGATTCTTGAGGTCCACCACGTACAGCGGATCGACCTGCCGGAACGTCACCACGTACGCGGTCGGGCCGATGAACCGTACCGAGTAGATCCGCTCATTCAAGCCGAGCCCGTCCACCTTGCCGATCTCCGACAGCCGCGCGTCGCGCTGGCCGAGGACGTACACCGCGCTCTGCGTGGACCGGGAGCCGGCGATGCCGGATCCGCTCGTGGTGGCCATCCGGAGGTTCCCGGCGTGCTCTGACATGGAGTACTGGTTGAGCAGAGTGCCGGGCACCGAGCCGGACGCCACGTACCTGGGACGGCCCGGACCGGTGGTCACGAACTTGTGCACGTCGGTGCTCGGCTTGTACGCCTGCGGTGCCCTGCCCGAAGGAGTGAACGCCGGCCGCCGGCCACCGGTGATGTAGAGGCTCGACCCGGTGCCGTAGACCTTCTGCCCGTCCGCGGCGATGCTGATCGGGGCCGGGTCGCCGAGGTCCTTGGACAGGTCCAGCGTCAGCACCGACAGCATCGTCGTCCCGGTGTGCGGTTCCGGCCGGCTCACCTGGTCGCATGGCGTCTTGTACGTCCTGGCCCGGCCGTCGGCGCCGCGTACCTCGAAGGAGGGGAGCCAGGCGTCGAGCGGCGCCGAGCGGACGATCCGGCGGTTGCGCTCGACCGCCCTGTCCCGCTCGCGCTCGCTCCGGGGGGAGTGGGGGAAATCGATGTGAGGCGCGGACGTCACCACGACGCGGGCGATCGAGCCGGACTGCCGGGCGTCGACGTAGTCGCTGGACGTGGTCATCGAGCCGACGACCTTCGGCGTCCCGGACAGATCGACGAGGGTCAGCACCGTTTGCGGGGACGGCCGCGCGGGCTTCGACCCGGGAAGGTCCCGCGGAAGGTAGCCGCCGCCGTGCGGGCTCAGGATCAGTGCCCGATCGCCGCTCAGCAGGAGTTTCCCATCGCCCTGAGGGGCGTACGGCATCTCGCCGGCCGCTCCGGGCAGGTCGAGGCGGTGCACGACCTCGCGCGTCGCCGGATCGATGACGTTCAGCCGCCCCCCGGCGAGCACGAAAATGCGGCGGCCGTCGGTCTTCACCAGGTCCGGCTCGTCGGCACCGGCCTCATGCGCGTTCGTACGGGAGTGGTCCGCGGGCTTCTCCGCGGGGGCGACCGGGGCCGCTCCCTGGGCGCGGGCACCGTCCGGGGCGGCACCTTCCGGGACGGCGCCTCCCGGAGAGGCGAGCGGGATGGCGTCGCCGTTCAGGCCGTACGGGCCGACCCGGCGTTCGGTGGCCGTACGCAGGCCGTCGAGGACCTCGTCGCAACCGTCGTACGCGACCAGGCGCATGGACGTGGGCTCGGGAGGCGACGGGGGCGCCGGAGCTCCCGAGCACGCTGTCAGGAGGACCAACGGAGTGAACGCCATCCACCGGGCACGCATGGCCCTTAGACGCCCGTTCTGTGGCGAAGGTTCCCGGAAAATTCCATGCCCTTGCTCTCGCAGCCGCCGGTCCCGCGCTCGCAACCGGGGCTCCTGCTTTCACGACCGGGATTCCTGCTCTCACAACGCGGGCCCTGTGTGCCACGCCAACCGCACCACCAGGGGCAGCGCCGGAGGGCCGCGGTCGCCTAGGGTGGCATCGTGATCGTTCGCCCGGCCACCTCCGCCGACGTCCCCGAGCTCACCCGCCTCCGCGAGCTGCTGTTCCGGCGCGTCCTCGACGCCGCCGAACCGGCCGCCGAGGGCGACTGGCGCGCGGAGTTCGCGCGCGACGTCGGGGAGCGGCTCGGCGACACGCTGGGCGTCTTCGTCGTGGACGGGGAAGAGGGCAGGCTCGCCGCCTGCGGCATTGGCGTCATCGAGTACCGGCTGCCCGGCCCGTACCAGGGCAGCGGGCTGTCCGGCTACATCCTGGGCATGGTGACCGACCCGGTCTACCGGGGCCAGGGCTACGCCCGCCTGATCATGCACGAGCTGCTGGCCTGGTTCCGCGCCAAGGACGTGGACCGGGTCGATCTGCACGCGCCCGCCGAGGCCGCCGCGCTGTACCGGTCGATGGGCTTCCAGGAGCACCAGGTCGCCCTGACCTGGCACGCGTCCTGAATTTCAGTCCCGGCCTACGGTTGCTCGCCTGGCGGCTCGCAAACTAGCCGTGCCTTGGGCGAGCGCGGCATCGCTTCGCGATCTGGCCGGTGAGGCTCGCCTTCGGCTTCGCCTCCCCGGCCAGGTAGCGCGCTCGCGCGGTGGTCGGCCAGTTCGAGATCGAGACAGGCCCTAGCCGTCCTGTTCCTTCTCGAGGTCACTCTCCTTTTCGAGATCCCTCTCCCGTTGCTGCCGCCGCTGCGCCTTCTCGTGCTTGGCGATCAGCGTGTCGATCTGCACGCAGAGCTTGGAACCCAGCGGCCAGCCCACGTAGTGCATCAGGAAGATCCCGATCTCGCGCAGCTCCTCCGGCGACAGCTCGCCGTTGGCCAGCGCCGCCGGGATCTGGATGTCCAGGACGTCGTTCAGGCCCTGGCCGGCGAGCATCCCGACGAGCAGCAGCCGCCGGTCCCGCAGGCTCAGTCCCGGCCGGGTCCAGATGTCGCCGAAGAGGTGCTCGACGGTGAGCCCGAAGAAGTCGCCCTCCATCTCGCCGACCTCCCACCCGTACACCTGGCGCATCATGTCCAGCCCGCGTCGCCGGCGTTCGTCCACGCTCAGGCTCCCTTCCGGTCGGGCAGGCCGAGGCCGGCCGCGAAGCGTTCGAGGGCCAGCCGCGCGAACGGGGCGTCCACCCCGAGCTCGCCGGCCAGCTCCAGCGCCAGCGTCAGGTCCTTCTCGCCGAGGCTGCGCGCGTTGTCGAGGATGTCGTACAGCTCGTCATCGGGCGCCATCGGCGCGGTGGTGCCGCGCAGCATGATCGAGCCGGCCCCGCCGGTGATCGCGTCGGTGTGCCGGACCACCCGGCCCAGCTTGCGCAGCGACACCCCGGACGCCTCCGCCAGCCGCTGCGCCTCCGCCGCCGCCGTGAACGCGACGAAGTGCAGCAGGTTGCGGGCGAGCTTGGTACGAGTGCCGGCACCGACCGGTCCCATGTGCAGGACGAGGTCCGCCCAGGTCCCGAACGGCTCCCGGCACTTCTCGAACGCCTCGTCCGTACCGCCGACCATGACCGCCAGCGTCCCGGCGCTCGCGCCCATGAACCCGCCGCTGACCGGCGCGTCCACGACCTCGATGCCGTACGGGCGGGCGCGTTCGGCCAGCTCCTCGGCGGTACGGGCGCCGATCGTGGAGTGGATCGCCAGCACGGTGCCCTCGCGCGCGGAGGCCAGGATCTCCTCCGCGACCTCGCGTACCTGCGCGTCGTCGCGGACCATCAGCGAGATCAGGTCCGCGTGCCTGGCCACCTCGGCGACGCTGCCCGCCGCCCGCGCACCCGCCTTGACCAGCGGCTGCGCCGCGTCCGGCCGCGCGTCGTACACGACCAGCCCGTGCCCCACCAGGTGGCCCGCCATCGGCGCGCCCATCTGGCCGAGACCGATGAACCCGACCGTCATGCCCGGAACACCTCGCCGCCGTCCACGTTCACGATCTGCCCGGTGATCCAGCCCGCCGCGTCCGACAGCAGGAACAGGCACGCCCCCACCAGGTCGTCCGGCGTCCCCATCCGCTTGAGCGCCATCTTGTCCCGGACGATCTTCTCCGACATCCCGCCCGGCACCACGGCCCGGTTGGCGGCGGTGTCGATCGGGCCCGGCGCGATCGCGTTCACCCGGATGTTCATGCCGCCCAGCTCGTGCGCGAGCTGCTGCGTCAGCCCGTTGACCGCCACCTTGGCCAGCCCGTAGAAGCCCGAGTACTGCCATGCCGCCGTGGACGACTGGTTGACGATCGAGCCGCCGCCACGCGCCTGCATGTGCGGGTAGCAGGCCCGCGCGCACAGCAGCGCGCCGTCCATGTTCACCGACATGAACTTCTTGTAGTAGTCCCAGTCCACGGTGAACAGGAAGTCCAGCTTCATCCCGCCGAAGATCGCGGCGTTGTTCACCAGATGGTCGATGCCGCCGAACCGGTCCACCGCGGCCTGCGCCATCGCCTCCACCGACGCCGGATCCGACACGTCGGTCCGTACGTACAGGCCCTTGATGTCCTCGGCGACCGCCCGGCCCGCCTCGTCCACGTCCGCGACCACCACCGAAGCCCCCTCGGCGGCCAGCGCCCGAGCGTAAGCCTCACCGATCCCCTGCGCAGCCCCGGTCACCACAGCGACCTTGCCGTCGAACCCCATCAGATACCCTCCGCGATCGCCTTGGTCTCCAGGTACTCCTCGAAGCCCGCCACGCCCATCTCGCGGCCGAGCCCCGACTGCTTGTAGCCGCCGAACGGCACGTCCGCGCCGTACCAGACGCCGCCGTTCACGCTGATCGTCCCGGCGCGCATCCGTGCCGCGACCGCCCGCGCCCGTTCCAGGTCGGTGCCGTAGACCGAGCCCGACAGGCCGTACGGGGAGTCGTTGGCGATCCGTACCGCGTCGTCGTCACCGTCGTGCGGCAGCATCACCAGCACCGGCCCGAAGATCTCCTCGCGCGCCGTACGGGCCTCGTTGGTGAGCCCGGTGACCAGCGTCGGCTCGATCCAGAAGCCCTGCTCGCGGCCCTCGGGACGGCCCCCGCCACAGGCGAAGGAACCGCCCTCCTCGACGGCGAGCCTCAGGTAGCCCTCGATCCGGTCGCGCTGCCGGGCGGAGACCACCGGGCCGCAGATCGTCCCCTCGTCGTGCGGATCGTCGGCACCGAGCGCCCGCAGCGTCCCGGCGGTGATCTCCGCGGCCTCCTCGTACCGGTCGCGGGGCACCAGGATCCGGGTGTTGATCGCGCAGCCCTGCCCGGCGTGCGCGATCCCGGCGAACGCCGCGTACGAGCAGGCCGCCTTGAGGTCGGCGTCGTCCAGCACCACGAACGCCGACTTGCCGCCCAGTTCGAGGAACACCTTCTTCAGGGTCACCGCCGCCGAGGTCATGACGGCGCGTCCCGTCTCGGTCGACCCGGTGAACGACACCAGGTCCACCCGCGGGTCCTGGACGAGCTGCGCGCCCAGCCCGTGGTCGGACGACGTGACGATGTTGACGACGCCCGCGGGGAAGTCCGTCTCGTTCGCGATCAGGGTCCCCAGCACCGCGGCGCACCACGGGGTGTCGGGCGCCGGCTTCAGGACGACGGTGTTGCCGGCGGCCAGCGCGGGCCCGAGCTTGGCCAGATTGATCTGGTGCGGGAAGTTCCACGGGGTGATCGCGCCGACCACCCCGACCGGTTCCCGTACGACCCGCCGATGGCTGGGCATGCCCATCGGCTCGGCGCGTCCCAGGTCCTGGCTCCAGCCGTACGACTCGGCCAGGTCGGCGAACCAGCCCAGATCGTCCACCGGCGTGTCGAGCTGGGCCCCGTGCGTGAGGAACCGGGGCGCGCCGACCTCGGCGATCGTGATCTCGCGCAGCTCGTCGGCATGGCGCTGCAGGGCCTCGCGCAGCTGCCGCAGGCAGCGCACCCGCAAAGCGACGTCCGTGGCCCACCCGGACTCGTCGAACGCGCGCCGCGCCGCGGCGATCGCCCGGTCCATGTCCGCGGCCGTCGCGTCGGCCGCGGACCCCAGGACCTCGCCGGTCGCGGGGTTCAGCGTCTCGAACGTACCGCCCGACCCACCGGTCAGGCGCCCGTCCAGCAGTAGGGGAGAGGGATTGGCAAGCAAACGATCGGTTGTTCTGGACACGTGTCCAGACTACCGTTCAGTACCTGACGGAACGCAAGACCACCCAGCGATCGCCTTCCGAATCCCCCCGGATTCCGGAAAGCGTCCTGGTGATCGCGCCCAACCCCAAGGTGGCCGAGTGGTGTGCCGAGCCGATCGACCTGGGCCACCCGGGCTACGTTCTGTGCCCCATGGTGGTCAAGTCGGAACACATCCCTCTGATGACCGACCCGTACGAAATCGCCGCCGACTACGCCCTCGGTGTCCTGTCGGCGTGCTTTCACAGCGAGGGGCCGTCCGGCAGGGAAGTCCTCCTGGCCACTCAGAAGGCGACCGATCTGCTGGCGGCGAAGAACATGCAGATCGCTCGTCGTTACTATGACGACGTCTGCGCGGTCATCCCAACTGTCGTCCGAACCTTCCTGGAGGAGAAGATGAAGACCGAGTCCCCCTACTTCAGCGAGGTCTTCCGCGACGCGGAGGCGCGAGGCGAGGCCAAGGGTGAGGCTCGAGGCGAGGCCAGGGGCATGGCCAGGGGCATGGCCCGGGGCGAGGCCAAGGCCCTGCTGAAGTTGCTGGATCTTCGCGGGATCCAGCTGACCGGGGAGCAGCGCGAGCGGATCGCGGAGTGCACCGACACCGTCGAACTCGAGTCGATGTTGGAGCGCGCGCTCAAGACCGACTCGGCCGCTGAGCTGTTCAGCGAAGATCCCCACTCCTGAGTCCTGGAGCCGGTGCCTGGCCCTTACAGCGGGGCCTGTAGGGCCAGGTGGGCTTCGTGGTGGGTGGCTTCCTTTTCTGGCAGTGACCACTGGGTCAGTACGGAATGGCGGGCGGCCTGCAGGGCGGCGGGTGGCAGGGCCGTGATGGTGGCGGCCAGGGCCAGGGCTTCCTGCAGGGCTTGGCCCGGGGCGACCAGCCGGGTGATCAGGCCGTGGGTCTCGGCCTCGGCGGCGGGGACGCGGCGGGCGGTCAGGAGGATGTCGAGGGCTCGGGCCTGGCCGATGAGGCGCGGGAGCCGGACGGTGGCTCCGTCCAGGCAGGGCAGGCCCTGAGCCAGGTTGAGCACGCCGAACTCGGCGGTCGTGGACGCGACGCGCAGGTCGCACCAGAGGGCGAGTTCGAAGCCGCCGCCGAAGCAGTAGCCCTCGATGGCCGCGATGACGGGCTTGGACGCGGGCGTACGGGTGACGATCATCGGTGGCGGGCCGTCTTCGGTGGGGACGGGGAACTCGCCCGCCGCCATCGCCTTGAGGTCGTTGCCGGCGCAGAAGGTGCCGCCGGCTCCGGTGAGGACGATGGCGCGGACCTCCGGGTCCTTCCCGTACCGGGAGCAGGGGTACGCGGCGACCGGGCTGAAGCAGATCACGTCGGAGGCGCAGGCGCCTTGGGGGTCGCTCTACCACTTCTTTCCTGGGGGCAAGGAGCAGTTGGGCGTCGAGACCGTCGCGCATTCGGGCGGGCGGTACCTGTGGTTGTTCGACTTGGTGTACGGGCGTGCGGAGGGCGACGCGGCGCAGTCGGTACGGGGCTTTTTCCAGTTGAGTGTGGACGCGCTGGAGCAGTCCGGGTGGGGCGATGGGTGTCCGATCGCGACCGTGGCGTTGGAAGTGGCCAGTACGAGCGAGCCGTTGCGGCACGCGTGCGCGGAGGTGTTCGCGTCCTGGCAGGCGGCGACCGTGCGGCGGTTCGTGGCTGAGGGGATCGAGCCGGGGCGGGCGGAGGAGTTGGCGGTTTACGTACTGGCGGCGTTCGAGGGGGCTATCGTGCTCAGCCGTACGGCGCATGACACCCGGCCGTTGCGGGTGACGGGGGAGATCGTGGCCCGGACGATCCGTGAGGAGGGTCACGGAGACGGTGCGTTGTGAGGGTGCGGGCGGCGGAGTAGCGTCTTGGACAGGCTGTCAATAAGCAGGTTGTCAATAAGAAGCTGTCAATAGCCCCCGGGGAGGTCTCCGTGTCCCTCGCCGAGCCGGAGAACATCGTTCTGCGTGCCCGTGACGTCCGCTTCGACTGGTCGGAGGTACCGCTGCACTGGATTCCCCGGGATCCGGCGGCGACGCATCTGATCAACGTCCTGCATCTGCTGCTGCCGGCCGGTGAGGAGTGGTTCGTCCGGGTTTTCACGCAGGCGCTGCCGTACGTGCGGGACGAGCGGCTCCGGCAGGACGTGCTCGGGTTCATCGGGCAGGAGGCGGTGCACGCGGCCTCGCATGACGGGGTCCTCGATCATCTGGTGGATCAGGGCCTGGACGTGCGGCCGTTCGTCCGGCAGGTGGACTGGATGTTCGAGAGGCTGCTCGGCGACCGGGATCTCGAGGGCGACCGGGCACGGGTGTGGCTGAACGAGCGGGTCTGCATCATCGCGGCCATCGAGCACTTCACCGGCGTGCTGGGGCACTGGATCCTCAACGCCGAAAGGCTGGACGAGGCGGGCGCGCATCCGATGATGCTCGATCTGCTTCGCTGGCACGGTGCGGAAGAGGTCGAGCACCGGCATGTCGCGCATGACCTGTTCATGCACCTGGACGGCTCGTACGTGGCGAGGGTGCGGGCCCTGGCGCAGACCAGCGTGATGTTCGCGAGCCTGTGGCAGCGGGGGCACCGGTTCCTGATGGCGCGCGATCCCGTGGTGAAGGGGCGGATCAGGGGCGGGCTGCATCATCTGCGGCGTACCGGGCCCGCCGGGCTGACGCCGGATCACCGGCTGGTCGCCGGTTCGGTCCGGCGCTACCTGCAGCGGTCGTACAGCCCGCTGAACGAGGGCTCCACCACGCAGGCGCTGGAGTATCTGGCCTCGTCCCCGGCGGCGCGCGGATGATCCCGCCCGATCTGCGCGGGCGGCGGGCCCGCGATCCGTTCTGGGTCACGGTGAACGCGGTGTTCAACGGCATCCAGCGGATGCATTCGATCCGCAAGCCCGTGGTCCCGTACGTGCGGCCGGTCGACCGGACGTTCCCGCTGGTCGTACGGGAGATGCGGCCGGAGGCGGAGGGCGTGGTCAGCGTGCGGCTGAGCGCTCCGGAAAGCGGGGTACTGCCGCGCTGGCAGCCGGGCGCCCATCTGGACGTGCGGCTGCCGTCGGGGCGGCGCCGCCAGTACTCGCTGTGCGGCGACCCTGAGGATCGGCGTGCCTACCGGATCGCCGTCCGCCGCATTCCGGACGGCGGTGGCGGGTCGGCCGAGATCCATGACGAGCTGGCCGAGGGGGCGACGATCGTCGGGGACGGGCCGCGGAACGCCTTTCCGTTCCTGGCCCGCGAGCGCTACCTGTTCATCGCGGGCGGTATCGGGATCACCCCGATCCTGCCGATGGTCAAGGCGGCGCAGAAGATGGGCGCCGACTGGCGGCTGGTGTACGCGGGCCGCTCCCGCGCCTCGCTGCCGTTCCTGGAGGAGCTGCCCTCGGAACGGGTCACGGTACGTACCGACGATGAGCACGGCGTGCCCGAGCCTGCGGATCTGCTGGGCGGCGCGGCGGGGGCCGCCGTCTACTGCTGCGGCCCGGCGCCGATGATCGACGGGGTACGGGCGGCGTTCGTTCCGGACGGGAGCAGCCTGCATGCCGAAGGGACGCTGCATTACGAGCGCTTCGCTCCGCCGGCCGTTTCGGGGGAGCCGTTCGAGGTCGAGCTGCGGCGCAGCGGGCTCACTCTGGAGGTGCCGGGCGATCGCTCGGCGCTGGACGTGATCAGGGACGCGCTGCCGGACGTCCCGTACTCCTGCCGCCAGGGCTTCTGCGGTACGTGCCGGACCGGCCTCCTGGACGGCGAAGCGGACGATCCGGGCGGGGACTCTATGCTGATCTGCGTGTCGCGGTCGAAGGGCGGGCGGCTCACCCTGGATCTTTGAGGAGTCGTCATGCGCGTCGCGGTCGTCGGAGCCGGTGTGGTGGGAGCCGCCGTCGCGGCCGGGCTGACGCGGCGGGGCGCCGAGGTCACGCTGTACGAGCGGAGCGAGCCGGGCGCCGGGACGAGCGGGACGTCGGTCGCGTGGATCAACTCCAACAACAAGGACCCCGAGCACTACTTCGCGCTCAACCACGCAGCCGTCCAGGCCCATCACGCGCTCGCGAAGGGCGGCGGTGACTGGTTCTTCCCGACCGGCAACCTGGAGTGCGCGGCGGGCGAGGAGCATCGTGCCCGGCTCGAGGAGCGGGTCGGCAAGCTGGAGGCGCGGGGCTATCCGGTACGGCGCGTCACCGCCGCCGAGGCGCGCGAGCTGGAGCCCGACCTGATCCAGCCGGACTCGGCCGATTACGCGTTCTTCCCCGAAGAGGCGCACACGTACCCGATCAGCCTGCTGGGACGGTTCCTCGGCGAGGCCCGCGACGGCGGCGCCCAGGTCGTGACCGGTGCCGAGGTACGGGAGATCTCCTCCAGTGCCGGTGGTGCCGGGCTGACGTTCGCCGATGGCCGTACGGAGTCCGCCGACACCGTGGTGACCTGCACGGGCCGGTGGACGCAGGAGCTGGCCGCCTCCGCCGGGATCACCGTGCCGATGCTCGACCCGAGGGTGTCCGGCGCGACGACCAACGGCTACCTGGGCGTGACGACGCCCGTACCGGCGCGGCTGTCGCGGGTTCTCCATACCGACGGGCTCAACCTCCGCCCGGACGGTGCCGGCCGGATCCATCTGCAGGCCCTGGACCTGGACGGTACGGCCGATCCGGTGCTGGACCCGCCGGCCGTGATCGGCGCCGGGATGCTGGAGCGGCTGTCCCGGGTGCTGGCGCTCACGGAGGGCGCGCGAATGGAGCACGTCCGGGTCGGGCTGCGTGCGATCCCCGCCGACGGGCTGACCGTCACCGGCTTCGCGGACCCGCACGCCCGGATCTACGTGGCCGCGACGCACAGCGGCATCACGCTCTCGGCGCTGCTGGCCGACGAGGTGGCGGGCGAGGTGCACGGCGCCGAGTCCGCGATGCTGGGTCCGTTCCGTCCTGCGCGGTTCGGCGCCCGCTGAGCATCGCTGGTATGCGAACCTTGTGAGGCTTGCCCCATTGCCTGCAGCGCCCCACCAGTCAGCGCCCCACCAGTCAGCGCCCCACCAGCCAGCGCCCCACCAGCCAGTCGTTCAACAGGCAGCCGCCCCACAGGAGGAGACCGCATCGTGCCGGGCCCGTCGTACCACGAACCTCCGGCGCGGATCGGCCCGTACACGATCGAGAAGCGGCTCGGCGAGGGTGGCATGGGCACCGTGTACCTCGGTGCCGACTCCTCCGGCCGCAAGGTCGCGATCAAGGTCATCAGGTCCGAGCACGCGGCCGACCCGATGTACCGGGCCCGGTTCGAGTCGGAGGTCGCGGCGGCGCAGCGGGTCCGCCCGTTCTGTACGGCGCCGGTCCTGGACGCCGACCCGGGCGCCGACCCGCCGTACCTGGTCACCGAGTTCGTCGCCGGTTCGAGCCTGCAGGACGCGGCGCCGCTGCGCGGTGCCGACCTGGAGGCGCTCGCGGTCGGGATGGCCTCCGCGCTGACCGCCATCCACGACGCGGGCGTGGTGCACCGCGACCTCAAGCCCGCGAACGTGCTGCTCTCGCCGTACGGGCCGCGCGTGATCGACTTCGGGATCGCGCGCGGGGTGGAGACGACCCGGCTCACCGTCACCGGCGGGCTGGTGGGCACCCCGTCGTTCATGTCGCCCGAGCAGCTCAACGGCAAGGACGTGACCCCGGCCTCGGACGTCTTCGCCTGGGGCGCCACGCTGGCGTTCGCGGCCAGCGGTACCCCGTGCTTCGGCGGCGACACGCTACCGGCGATCATCCACCGGATCATGAGCGGCGAGCCGGACCTGCGGGGCTTGGACGGCACGCTGCTGACGGTCGTCCGGGCCGCCCTGGCCAAGAACGCCACCGACCGCCCGACCGCCCAGCAGTTGCTGGAACGGCTCATCTCCAGCGCCGGCTCCGGACAGACACAGCCGGGTGCCCAGCGGCCGCAGACACAGGCCAGCGCGCAGACGGCGGCGCCCGCGCCTTTGCCGCATTCGGCGCAGCCGCTGCCGCCGCCCGCGCTGGGCTCCGACGAGTCCGCGGCCCTGGTCGAGCGGCAGTACCGGCTGGCCGCCGAGTCCGGCGACACCGCGGCCATGTACAACCTGGGCGTCCTGCTGAACTGGCGCGGCCAGACCGCCGAGGCGGAGTACTGGTACCGCCGGGCGGCGGCGGCCCAGTCGTACGGGCAGCAGGGCTACGGCCAGCAGTCGTACACCCAGCAGCCGTACGGGCAGCAGCCGTACAGCCCACAGTCGTACGGGCAGCGCCCTCCTGCCCAGCAGTACCAGGCCGGCTACGCCCGTCCCGCCGTCTACAACCACCACCAGCCGGCCCCCCAGGGCGCGCAGGGCGGCTACAAGGCGGTCCGGACCAACAGCTCCGCCGTCTACGCGTTCGTCTTCGGCCTGGTCGGGCTCATCACGTGCGGACTCCCGTCGATTCCCGCGATCGTCGCGGGACATATCTCGTGGCACCAGATGAGGCGCAACGGCGAGAAGGGCATGGGAATGGCGGCGACCGGTATCGCCCTGGGCTATGTCATGGTCGCCGTCTGGCTGCTCCTCTTCATCGGCTGGGCCACCGACGACGGTTCCACGAGCTAGACGACTTCACGAGCTAGACGACTTCACGACTGAATGCTGAAAAGGGATTGCGCGATCCCGGAAGAGCTGGCACTGTAGATCACGTCGGCCCGGGGAACGGGCCGGACGACAGAGCCCCGAGAGGAGGACCGGCCATGAAGCGCCTACTGTATCGACTGCCTGGGCTATATCGACTGCCCGAGCTATATCGACTGCCTGAGGCGTCGCTCGCACTCCACGGCCGGTACCCCACCTCCTGATTCTCGCCCGGCCGCGCGGATCGCAGTGACGCCTACCTCGATCCTCACGCGCGGCTCTACTCCAACGGCAGAGAGACCACTTTCAGGAAGTGGATGTTCCGGGTTCGAATCCCGGGAGCCGCACGCAAACCTTTGAACGAGGTTCGCCATGCCCCCGTCGCCCAACTGGCAGAGGCGCCTGCCCGAGGAGCAGGAATGGTGCGGGTTCGAATCCCGCCGGGGGTACTGGACGGCTTTTTCGCCATTTCCATGAATGGTCGTTCGCAAGGGGTGGCGCCGACGCGGGAGAGTCGGGCCTGGCTGTAACCCAGGTGCCTCGCGCTGAGTGGGTTCGAATCCCACCCGCCCCACAAATGGCGCCGCCGATGCTCCATTTCCGGCGGCGAGTCGTACCCTGCCCTTCTCGATCCCTTCCCCCATCCCTGCCCCATCCCTTCCCCCATCCCTTCCCGGTCCCTGCCCGATCCTTTCCCGGTCCCTGCCCGATCCTTTCCCCACGCCTTCCCCGGCCCGCGCCCCGTCCTGACCACGACCGGTCAGGGCCGTGGTCACGGCGTGCGAGTGCGGGATCGTGGGACCGCCATGGGTGGGCACGGGGGAGGTCTCGGGTGGGGCATGAGGTCGGCGATGGCCGGTTCGCGGGTACGAAGCTCCCGGAGGACGGTGTGTCCGTCATCGTCGTGACGTACCGGAGCACCAGATATCTCGAGGAATGCGTGGCGGCGGTGCGGCGGGCGGTGTCCGGCCGGCCCGCCGAGCTGATCATCGTGGACAACGACTCCGGTGACGGCACCGCCGAGGCGGCCCGGAAGCTGGCACCGGACGCGCGGGTGGTCGACAGCGGCTGGAACGGGGGCTTCGCGTACGGCTGCCACGAGGGGGTGGCCCGGGCGCGCGGTCAGTGGCTGGTGTTCGTGAACCCTGATGCCGTACCGGCCCCCGGAAGCATCGGCGCGCTGGTCGACTGCGCGAGCGCGGAGCCACGGGCCGGGATCGTCGGGGGACGCTGCGTCGGCCGGGACGGTACGGTCGATCCGCGAAGCTGGTGGGGGCGGCCGGGGCGGTGGTCGGCCTTCTGCTTCGCCAGCCTGCTGAGCTCGGTCTTCCCCGGCAGCCGGTTCTTCGATCCGGAGTCGCCCCGGCCGTGGACCGCCGAGGTACGCGAGGTCCCGGTCGTCACGGGCGGGTTCATGCTCGTCTCCAGGACCGCGTGGGACGAGACCGGCGGGTTCGACCAGGCCTTCTTCATGTACGGCGAGGACACCGACCTGTGCCTGCGCGCGGGAAGGCTCGGCTATCGCCCGATGGTGACCGGCAGAGCGGTCTTCCGCCATGAGGGCGGCGGGTCGTCCACCAGTGTGGGCAAGCTCGTGCTGCTCTTCACCGGCAAGGCCACGGTGATGCGCCGCCATGTCGGTACGGGCGCGGTGCGGTTGCTCGTCGCGGGCGTGTTCGTACGGGCCGCCTTGAGCCGCGTGATGAGCGCGCGCCCCGAACGGCAGGGACGCCCCACCGCCAAGGGCGACGACTGGCGGACGCTCTGGACCCGCCGGCGCGAGTGGTCCAAGGGCTGGTCCTGATGTGACCCCGGCCACCGCGCGAGCGCGTTACCTGGCCGGTGCGGCGATGCCGGAGGCGAGCCTCATCGGGCAGATCGCGAAGCGATGCCGCGCTCGCACAAGAACCGGTCAGAATGCGAGCCGCCAGGCGAGCACCCTGGGCCGGGGCTTATGGACACAGCCGCCAGGCGAGCGGCCGTGGGCCGGGGCTTCAAAAATCACGACTGCTCTCGTCGCGCTGCCAGGTCGTGGTGCCGGTACGGCTCGCGCGGCGCCTGGCGATGACGGCGACCGCGAGGAAGACCGCGATGTGGGGGACGAGCCAGGGTTCGCGCCGCGCGATGGCGGCGAGGTCGGCGGGGCCCGTACGGGCGGATCCGCCGGGCTGGTCGAGGCCGGCCTCCTCCAGCTGGTCGGTGCCGGCGGCGGCGCGCTCGCGGCGGCGCAGCAGGTCGCCGAATGTCCGAGGCGGATGGACGACCACTTCGGCCGCGCCGACGATGGCGCGCTCGTCCGGGGCGAACGCGAGGGACGAGGCCAGGTCGTCCGCCATGACGTGGGGGAGCGCCGCGAGGCGCGCGTGCCCTTCCTCGGTGACGGCGATGACGCCCCGGCCGAAGAGGCCACGGCGGATCTCGGGGAGCCGGGTCCATACCGCGTAGTAGGCGCGGACGGGCCAGGGGCGGCCGTTCATCGCCAGCCTGCGGTGCGGGGCGGCGGCCAGCGTTCCGGGATGGTCCAGGGCCTTGGCCAGGGCGCGGACATCGCCGGTGCGCAGCTCGATGTCGGCGTCCACGTACAGGCGCGGGAAGCCGCGGGCGGCACCGTCGCCCAGGCGCAGCGCGGCGGCCTTGGACGCCTCGGGCGTCTCGGCCACCCGGACCGCGTCGCCGAACGAGGCGGCGATCCGCGCCGTCGCGTCGGTGCATCCGTTCGGGACGACGACGATGTCGAACTCGCCGGGCCGCGCCGACTCCAGCAGCCCGCTCAGCAGGCGGCCGAGGACCTTGGCCTCGTTGTGCGCGGGGATCACGATGCTCACCACAAGGGGTGAGTATGAACCACGGAGGACGCTTCATGGGAGTTCGGATCCTGCCCAGCGCCGATGTCGACGAGCGTGCGGTCATCGGGGACGGCACGACGGTGTGGCATCTGGCTCAGGTACGGGAGGACGCCGTCCTGGGGCGTGACTGCATCATCGGGCGGGGCGCGTACGTGGGTCCGGCGGTACGGATCGGGGACGGCGTGAAGCTGCAGAACCATGCCCTGGTGTACGAGCCGGCCGTGCTGGAGGACGGGGTCTTCATCGGTCCCGCCGCCGTCCTGACCAATGACCTGTATCCGCGCTCGGTGGACGTGGACGGCAAGGTCAAGCGTTCGGACGACTGGGACGCGCTGGGCGTGACGGTGCGCGAGGGGGCGTCGGTGGGGGCGCGGGCCGTGCTGGTGGCGGGGGTGACGATCGGGCGGTGGGCCCTGGTCGCGGCGGGCGCGGTGGTGGCACGGGACGTACCCGACTTCGCGCTCGTGGTCGGCAATCCGGCGCGGCGGATCCGGTGGGTCGGCCGGGCCGGGGTCCCGCTGAAGGAGGAGGCGGGCGGCCTCTGGCGCTGCCCGGAGACCGGCGAGGAGTACACCGAGCGCGACGGACGCCTGGCCCTCGCTTTCCGATGACGCCGTAGGCCAGCACCGGCCACACCCGCATCGGCCGCCCGGTCCGCACTTATAGTCAGAATGGTTTCGGTGCGGGGGCTTTCGGTACGGGGCGCTTTCGGTATGGAGTGCCTTTATCGAGCTCGGTATTCGGGGCGGGGCCGGTCCTTACCCGGGTACTCGGTGGTCCTGCTCACGGTGGGGTCACAAGGGGGCACGTAGTGAGATCGCGGTTGCCATGAATGCTGCCCGGATTCGTGTCCGTATCACGAGCCGTATCAACACGAGTCGTGTCCAGGCGAGGGTGTGCTTGCTGCTGGGGTTCGCCCTGGTGGCGGCGGCGCTGGCGGCGCTGTCCAGCCCGGTGGTGCGGGCGGCCGCGGGGCCCTGCGACCCCGGTGGCAATGCAGTGGTCTGTGAGAATTCCAAACCCGGAGCACCGCCTTCGGAATGGGAAAAGGCCTCGGGTGCGGGGCAGACGATCGAGGGTTTCACCACCGGCTTCAGCGTGAACGTCGGCGGGACGGTGCGGTTCAAAATCAACACGCCGGCCACCGGTTACTCCATCGACATTTACCGGATGGGGTATTACGGCGGTAATGGCGCGCGCAAGATCGCCGGTGTGACCCCGGCCGTGCCGCTGCCGCAGCAGCAGCCGTCCTGCATGACCGACGACGCGTCCGGACTGGTCGACTGCGGCAACTGGGGCGTGTCCGCGAGCTGGCCGGTCCCGGCCACGGCGGTGTCGGGCGTCTACTTCGCGCACATCAGCCGGACCGACGGCGAGCAGGACGACAACCACATCGTGTTCGTGGTCCGCGACGACGCGAGCCACTCGGACATGGTGTTCCAGACCTCCGACACCACCTGGCAGGCGTACAACAAGTGGGGCGGCAACAGCCTCTACAACGGCGACAGCACGGCCGCGTCCGGGCGGGCGGTCAAGGTCAGTTACAACCGGCCGTTCAGTACCCGCGAGGACACGCCCTGGGGGCGCGACTTCGTCTTCGCCAACGAGTACCCGATGATCCGCTTCCTCGAGGCCAACGGCTACGACGTCAGCTACATCGGCGGCCTGGACGCCGACCGGCGCGGGCAGTTGATCAAGAACCACAAGGTGTTCCTGTCGGTCGGCCACGACGAGTACTGGTCGGGGGGCCAGCGCGCCCATGTCGAGGCGGCGCGGGACGCGGGCGTTCATCTGGCCTTCTTCAGCGGCAACGAGGTCTACTGGAAGACCCGCTGGGAGAACGGCGTCGGCGGTGCGGCCGAGCCGGACCGGACGCTGGTCGCCTACAAGGAGACCCGCGCCAACGCCAAGATCGACCCTGATCCGGAGTGGACCGGGACCTGGCGAGATCCGAGGTACACGCAACCGCCCAACGGAGCGAGTCCGGAGAACAACCTGACCGGCACGATCTTCACGGTGAACTGCTGCGGCGTCGCGCTGAAGGTGCCGGCCGCCGACGGGAAGATGCGGTTCTGGCGGGGGACGCAGGTGGCGCAGCAGGCCGCCGACTCCACCATGACGCTGGTCGACCACACGGTCGGGTACGAGTGGGACGAGGATCTCGACAACGGGGCCCGGCCTAAGGGCCTGTTCCGGATGTCGACGACCACGGCCGAGGTCCCCGAGAAGCTGATCGACTACGGGTCGCAGGTGGCGCCGGGCACGGCCACGCACTCGCTGACGATGTACCGCGCGCCGAGCGGCGCGCTGGTGTTCGGCGGCGGCACCGTCCAGTGGTCGTGGGGCTTGGACGCCACCCACGACGGCACGTCCGAGGCGCCGACCTCGCCCGATCCGAACATGCGGCAGGCGACGGTCAACCTGTTCGCCGACATGGACACCCAGCCGCGCACGCTGCAGAGCGGGCTGACCCTAGCGACCAAGTCGACCGACACGGCTCCGCCGGTCTCCACGGTGACCTCGCCGGTACAGAACGCCGACGTGGTGAACGGCCGCACGCTCACGATCACGGGAACGGCGGCCGACGCGGGCGGCGGCCAGGTCGGCGGCGTCGAGGTCTCCCTCGACGGCGGGACGACCTGGCGGATGGCCACCGGCCGCGCGAACTGGTCGTACAAATGGGACGCGACCGGCAACGGGGCTGTGACGGTCAAGTCACGTGCGGTCGACGACAGCGGCAACATCGAGACGCCCGGAGCCGGCACGACGTTCGGTGTCGGCTGCCCCTGCCGCATGTTCGGTGACTCCGCCGTACCGGCACGGCCCTCCGACAGCGACACCACCGCGACCGAGTTGGGCGTGAAGTTCAAGGCGGCGGCGGACGGCTGGATCACGGGCGTCCGCTTCTACAAGGGCCCCGGCAACACCGGCACGCACACCGGCACCCTGTGGGACGAGGACGGTAACCGGCTCGAGACCACGACGTTCGTGGACGAGACGAACTCGGGCTGGCAGACGGCGTCGTTCCCCACCCCCGTCCATGTGGAAGGGGGCGCCACGTACGTCGCGTCCTACTTCGCGCCCAACGGACGGTACGCGGCCGATCCGGCCTACTTCGCCCTGAAGGAGCACAGCGCCCCGCCCCTGACCGGGCTCAAGTCGGATACGCCCGGCGGCAACGGTGTCTACCGTTCCGGCTACGCGGGCTTCCCGACGTCGACGTACGGCGGCGGCAACTACTACGTGGACGTCACGTTCGTCACCGTGAAGCCGCCGGACACGATGAAGCCCACGGTCGTGGACAACGCGCCGTACACGGGCTCGTCGAGCGTCAAGTCCTCCGCCAAGCCGACCGTCACGTTCAGCGAGCCGGTCCAGCAGGGCACGCCCACGTTCACGCTGAAGAACGGTTCGGCGCCGATCCCGGGTAGCGCGAGCCTGGACGCCTCCAGGACGGTCCTCACCTTCACTCCCTCCTCGGCCCTGCCGGGGAACACCACGCTGACGGCGTCCGTCGGCGGCGCGCGCGATGACGCGGGCAACACGATGGAGGACTTCGGCTACTCGTTCAGGACCGCGAAACCGACCGTTCCGGGGCAGTGCCCGTGCAGCATCTGGGCGGACGACACGGCCCCGGCGGTCGAGGGCGTCAACGATCCCAAGGAGATCGAGCTCGGCGTCCGGTTCAACGCCGACCGGGACGGGACCATCACCGGCATCCGCTTCTACAAGGGGCGCAACAACGACGGTCCCCACGTCGGCACCCTGTGGGACGGGGCCGGCAACCAGCTCGCCACGGCGACGTTCACGAACGAGTCCACGATGGGGTGGCAGCAGGTCTCGTTCTCCAGCCCTGTCCAAGTGCAGGCAGGGGAGCCGTACGTCGCCTCGTACCACACGACCAAGGGCTGGTACTCGGTCACGCAAGGCGGGTTGAGCACTGCGGTGGACAATGCGCCGCTCCAGGCCCACGCCAATGGGAACGGCGGCGGGAACGGCCTCTACAAGTACGGCGCGCGCGGCTTCCCCAACCAGTCGTACGGGGCGGCCAACTACTGGGTGGACGTGCTGTTCCAGCCACCGCCCGACGTGACGCCTCCCACGGTCTCCAAGACCAGCCCGGGGAACGAGGCCACCAGCGTCCCCACCGGCGCCAAGGTCAAGGTGACGTTCAGCGAGCCCGTCAGTGCGGGCACGCCGGCGTTCTCCTTGGCCGGCCCCAGCGGTCAGACCGTCGCGGGTACGTCCGTGCTCGATCCGACGGGGAGAACGCTGACGTTCACGCCGTCCACCGGCCTGGCGGCCGCGACCCGGTACACGGCGAGCGTCTCGGGGGCCAAGGACGCGGCGGACAACACGATGGCGGGCACCACGCAATGGTCGTTCACCTCGTCCGGCGCATGCCCGTGCACCATCTTCCCCAGTGACGCGGTCCCGGGCACGCCTTCCGAGAACGACACGGGCGCGATCGAGGTCGGCGTCAAGTTCTCCGCCGACAGGGCGGGCTGGATCTCGGGCGTCCGCTTCTACAAGGGGCCGGGGAACACCGGTACGCACATCGGAAGCCTGTGGACCAGTGGCGGAACCCGGATGGCGCAAGGGACGTTCACCAACGAGACCGCCTCGGGATGGCAGACCCTGACGTTCTCGGCTCCGGTGGCCGTCACCGCGGGAACGACCTATGTCGCCTCCTACCACGCGCCCAACGGCCGCTATTCGGCCGACGCTGGATTCTTCACCGCCGCCTACGACAACGCGCCGCTACGAGGGCTCGCGACCGGTACGACGCCCGGAGGTAACGGCGTCTACGCCTACAGCGCGTCGTCGCGGTTCCCCAGCAGCACGTGGGGCGGCGCCAACTACTGGGTGGACGCCGTCTTCACCGACGCCGACCCAGGCGACTCGACCGATCCCTCGGTGCGGTCGGTCGATCCGGCCAACGGCGGGACCAGCGTGCCGCGCGCGGCCCGTCCCAAGGTGACGTTCGACGAGCCCATGCAGGGCGGCACCATCCAGTTCACGGTGACCGGACCTGGCGGTACGCCGGTGGACGGCACGGTGAGCTACGACCCGACCACCAGGACGGCCACGTTCACGCCCACGAACCCGCTGGCCTGGACGACCCAGTACACCGCGACCGTCCAGGGCGCGAAGGACCTCGCGGGCAACACCCTGGAGTCGCCGCGTACGTGGTCGTTCACCACGGCCAAGCAGACGACGCCGGGGCAGTGTCCCTGCTCCATCTGGCCGGACGAGGCGTCGCCACAGATAGCGAACGTGGAGGACGGCGGCTCACTCGAACTCGGCCTGAAGTTCCGTGCCGACTCCAACGGCTGGATCACCGGCGTGCGTTTCTACAAGGGAGCCCTCAACACGGGCACGCACACCGGAAGCCTATGGGACAGGGACGGCAACAGGCTCGCCACGGCCACCTTCACCAACGAATCCGCCGCGGGCTGGCAGCACGTCACGTTCGCCACCCCCGTCCAAGTGACGGCAGGGACGACCTATGTCGCCTCCTACCACGCGCCTAACGGCCACTACTCCGCGGACGTGGGCGCCCTGCAGAACCAGGGCGTCGACGCACCACCGCTGCACGCCCTGCAATCGGGCGTGGACGGGCCCAACGGCGTCTACCGCTACGGCTCCGGAACCTTCCCCACGACCGCGTCCACGTCGAACTACTGGGTCGACGCCATCTTCACCACCACGGAACCGTGAGGAGCAACCTGCCTTGATGCCAAGCAAGGAGCCCATCGGCCTGGCGGTGATAGGCGCCGGCTACTGGGGCCCCAACCTCGTCCGGACCGCCCAGGCCACCCCTGCCCTCCGGCTCGAGTGGCTGTGCGACCTGAACGAGGACCGGGCGCGCTCCGTGCTGGGGCCCTACACGACGGTGCGCACCACGGACTCGTACCAGAACGTCCTGGACGACCCCGCCGTCCGCGCCGTCGCCATCGCGACCCCGGCCGCGACGCACTTCGACCTCGTCCGGGCCGCGCTGGAGGCCGGCAAGCACGTCCTGGTGGAGAAGCCCCTCACCCCGACCGTGCACGAGAGCGCGAAGCTGGTGGACCTGGCCCTGCGGTCCGGGCTGGTGCTGATGTGCGACCACACGTACTGCTACACCCCGGCCGTACGGAAGATCCGGGAGCTCATCCACGGCGGCGAGATCGGCGAGATCCAGTTCGTCGACTCGGTCCGGATCAACCTCGGCCTCGTCCAGCCCGACGTGGACGTGCTGTGGGACCTGGCCCCGCACGACCTGTCGATCCTGGAGCACGTGCTGCCCGACGGCGTGACCATGGACTCCGTCGCCGCGCACGGCAGCGACCCGATCGACGCCGGCCGGATGTGCATGGCGCACCTGTCGGTGTGGCTGTCCACCGGGGTGATGGCGCACGTCCACGTCAACTGGCTCAGCCCCACCAAGATCCGGACCACCGTGATCGGGGGCTCCCGGCGCACCATCGTCTGGGACGACCTCAACCCGGTCCAGCGGATCGCGGTGTACGACCGCGGCATCGACCTCGCCCCCGCCGGCTCGCTGGACGCGGCCGAACGGCACCAGGCGCTCATCTCGTACCGCGTGGGGGACGTCCTGGTCCCGGCGCTGCCCGAGCGCGAGGCGCTGCGCGAGGTGATGACCGAGTTCGCCGGGGCCATCGGCGAGGGCCGCCAGGCCCTGACCGACGGCGGCTCGGGCCTGCGCGTCGTCGCGCTGCTGGAGGCCGCCAGCCGCAGCGCCGCCGCCGGCGGCCGCCGAGTCCCCGTGACGGGCGACGAGCTCCCCGAAGAACTGCCACCCAAGCACCTGCCCGACAAGCACGCCTCAGAGAACCACGCTGCAGAGGACCACGCTTCAGAGAACAAGGAGAACGCATGATCGCAGGATCCCGCTGCCTGGTCACCGGTGGCGCCGGCACGATCGGCTCCACCATCGTCGACCAGCTGGTGGCGGCGGGCGCCGCCGAGGTGATCGTGCTGGACACCTTCACCCGGGGCCGCCGCGCCAACGTGGCCGCCGCGGTCGCGGCGGCGGGCGACCGGGTCCGGGTGGTCGAGGGCGACATCCGCGACCGCGCCCTCGTCCGGGCGCTGATGGAGGGCGTGGACCTGCTCTTCCACCAGGCCGCGATCCGGATCACCCAGTGCGCGCAGGAGCCCAGGCTGGCGCTGGAGGTCCTGGTCGACGGGACGTACGAGGTGATCGAGGCGGCGGCCGACCGGGGCGTGCGCAAGGTCGTGGCGGCCTCGTCGGCCTCGGTGTACGGGACGGCGACCGAGTTCCCCACGCCCGAGGAGCAGCACCCATACGACAACGACACCTTCTACGGGGCCGCGAAGGTCTTCAACGAGGGAATGCTGCGCAGCTTCCACGCGATGCGCGGGCTGGACTACGTCGCGCTGCGCTACTTCAACGTGTACGGGCCGCGGATGGACGTCCACGGCCTCTACACCGAGGTACTGATCCGCTGGATGGACCGGATCGTGGCCGGCGAGCCGCCGCTCATCCTGGGCGACGGCCTGCAGACGATGGACTTCGTCTACACCGAGGACATCGCCCGCGCCAACCTGCTGGCCGCCGACAGCGACGTCACCGACGCCGCGTTCAACATCGGCACCGGCACCGAGACCAGCCTGCGGGAGCTGGCCGAGGCGCTGCTGCGCACGATGGACGCGGACGGGCTCGGCCTGGAGTTCGGTCCCGCGCGCGCGGTGAACGGCGTCGAGCGCCGGCTGTCGGACATCTCGGCCGCCCGCGAGCGCCTCGGCTGGAAGCCGCAGATCGGCCTGGAGGACGGCCTGCGGCGCCTGGTCGACTGGTGGCGCGCAGAACGGGACAGCGCAGTACGGGACAGCGCAGAACGGGACAGCACGGAACGAGAGACGTCCGTACCCGCCGAGGGCGGCCCCGGGGCGGCCCCGTGATCATCTATTTCGGCGGTACGGCGTACGACGGCGTGGCGGGAACCGACCGGCAACTCGCCGACCGGCTCAGCACGATGGTCCCGGTGCTGTACGTCGATCCGCCCGTCTCGTTCCTGACGCCGCTGATCCGCCCGCACCTCGCGGGGGCACTGGAGGGGCCGCCGCTGCGCCGGGAGTCACGCGACCTGTGGCGGCTCGTGCCCCGGGTCCCGCCCGGCGCCTACCGGCCCGGGATGTCCCGGATCGCGACCATCCGCACGCGGCGCGCGGCCCGGAACGCCGCCGCCTCGCTCGCGCAGCGGGTGACGGCGGTCCTGGTCGCCCGGTACGACGATCTGCTCGGTGCCGTCCCCGGAGCCCGCACGGTCTTCTACGCCACCGACGACCTGGTGGCCGGCGCGGACCTGATCAAGCTGCCGCGACGGAGGCTGGAGGCGGCACGCGACCGCCTGCTCGCCCGCGCCGACGCGGTCGTGACCGTGTCGCCGCATCTCCAGGACGACTTCCGCGAGCGGGGCAGGACCGCCGAGATGATCCCGACCGGCTGCTCGCCGGCGGCCTACGACGGGATCGGCACCGCGCCGTGGCCGTCCGACGTCCCGCGCCTGGACCGTCCCGCCGCCGGGTTCGTCGGGCACATCAACGCCCGCATCGACATGGACGTCCTGGAGGGCGTGGCCGCGGCCGGGCACCCGCTGCTGCTGGTCGGCCCGCACGACGCGACGTTCGAGCCGTCCCGGTTCCGGGCGCTGACCGGCCGCCCGAACGTGCACTGGACCGGCCGCAAGAGCTTCGCCGAGCTGCCCTCGTACATGCGGGCGATCAAGGTGGGGCTGACCCCGTACGCGAGCAGCGACTTCAACCGGGGCAGCTTCCCGATCAAGACCCTGGACTACCTGGCCGCCGGGCGCGCCGTCGTCGCGGCGGACCTGCCCGCGACCCGCTGGCTGCGCGCCGACCCGGAGGGCGCCGAGCTGATCCGGGCCGAGTCCGCGGCCGGCGACCTCGTCCGCGCGGTCGGCGAGGAGCTGGCGGCCGACACCGCCCCGTCCGTCGTCGAACGGCGGCGCCGGTTCGCCGGCCTGCACGACTGGGACCACCGGGCCCGCGAACTGGCCGAGGTCCTCGACATCCGCGAGATCAGAGAAGAGGTGCCGGCGCCGTGATCCCAGTGATCAAACCCGTACTGGGCGAGGAGGAGGCCGCCGCGGTGGCCGAGGTCGTACGGTCGGGCTGGGTGGCGCAGGGACCGCGCGTCGCCGAGTTCGAGAGCGCGTTCGCCGCCCGGGTCGGGGCGGGCCACGGCGTGGCCACGTCCTCCTGCACGACCGCGCTGCACCTGGCGCTCCTGCTGGCGGGCGCCGGGCCTGGCGACGAGGTGATCGTGCCGTCGCTGTCGTTCATCGCCACCGCCAACGTCGTCCGGCACGCGGGCGCCGAGGTGGTGTTCGCCGACGTGGACCCGGTCACCGGCAACCTGACCGCCAAGACCGTCGAGGGGACACTGACCGGCCGGACCCGCGCGGTGATCGCCGTCGACCAGGCCGGCGTACCGGTCGACCTCGACGCGATCCGGGCGATCTGCGATCCGCGCGGCGTCACCGTGATCGAGGACGCGGCGTGCGCGGCCGGCTCGATCTACCGGGGCCGTCCGGTCGGCGCGGGCGCGGACCTGGCCGCCTGGTCGTTCCACCCGCGCAAGCTGCTGACCACCGGCGAGGGCGGCATGCTCACCATCAATACGTCCGGGGTGTCCGGGGGGGCGTCCGCCCAGAAGGGACACGGCCCCACTCCGGATTGGGCGCGGCGGGCGCGGCGGCTGCGCGAGCACGGGATGAGCGTGAGCGCCGCCGAGCGGCACGCCAGCGCCGAGGTGGTGATCGAGGAGTACGCGGAGGTCGGCTTCAACTACCGGATGACCGACCTGCAGGCCGCGATCGGCCTGGTCCAGCTGGCCCGGCTGGACGCGATCATCGGACGCCGCCGCGCGCTGGCCGCCCGCTACCGGCGGCTGCTGGCCGACGTTCCCGGCCTGGCCTGCGTGAACGACCCCGCCCACGGCCGTACCAACTACCAGTCGTTCTGGATCCTGCTGCCCGACGACTTCCCGCTGGGCCGGGACGAGCTGCTGCGCCGGATGCTGGCCTCGGGCGTCTCGGCCCGGCGCGGGATCATGGCGGCGCATCGCGAGCCCGCGTACGCCGGGGTACCCGCCGACCTGCCCGTCACCGACCGGTTCACCACCCGCTCGCTGATCCTGCCGCTGTTCCACGACATGACCGCCGCCCAGCAGGACCGGGTGGTGGAGACGATCGCCGAGGCGGTATGAGCGATGACGGTGTGAGTGATGGCGGCATGAGCGGTGGCGGCATGAGCGATGGCGGCATGAGCGACGCGGGGCGTGTCCCCCAGGGGGAGACGGCATGAAGATCCTGGTCTACCCGCACGACATGCGGATCGGCGGCAGCCAGCTGAACGCGATCGAGCTGGCCGCCGCGATGCGCGAGCTGGGCCACACGGTCGCGGTCGTCAGCGAGCCGGGCCCGCTCGTGGACCGGGTGTGCGCCGAGGGCATCGAGCACTTCACGCTCGATCCCGGCCGCCGCCGTCCCGCCCCGGCCACCGTACGGCTGCTGCGCCGCCTGGTGGCCGAGCGGGGCTTCGACATCGTGCACGGCTACGAGTGGCCGCCCGGCCTTGAGGCCTTCCACGCGGTACGCAACCGGCGGGACGCGGCGGCGGTCTGCACGGTGATGTCGATGGCCGTCGCACCGTTCCTGCCGCCCACCCTGCCGCTGGTGGTGGGCACCCGGCAGATCCAGCGCGAGGTCCTGGAACGGCGCGGGCGCCGTCCCGGGCACGTCCATCTGATCGAACCGCCGGTGGACGTCCGCGCCAACGCGCCGGGACACCCCTCAGGCGAGTTCCGCGAACGCTTCGATCTCGAACCGGGCCCGATCGACGTGGTGGCCGTGAGCCGGCTGGCCGCCGAGCTGAAGCTGGAGGGCCTGCTCACCGCGATCGAGGTCACCGGACGGCTGGCGGCCGACACCCGGCTGCGGCTCGTCATCGTCGGGGACGGCCCGTGCCGTTCCCAGGTCGAGGACGCCGCCGCCGAGGCCAACGCCCGCGCCGGGCGCCGCGTCGTGGTGCTCACCGGCCAGCTGGACGACCCGCGCCCCGCGTACGCGGCGGCCTCCATCGCGCTGGGCATGGGCGGTTCGGCGCTGCGCGCGATGGCGTTCGCCAGCCCCCTGATCGTGCAGGGCGAGCGCGGCTTCTTCGAGCCCCTCACGCCCGAGACCAGCGGCATGTTCCTGGAGCAGGGCTGGTACGGCATCGGCGGCGCGGGCGCCGAACGGCTGGAGGCCATCCTCCGTACCCTCAGCGGCAGCGCGGAGCGCCGCCGCGAGCTGGGCGAGTACGGGCGCGGCCTGGTCGTCGAGCGGTTCAGCCTGGAGAGCGCGGCCCTCGTCCAGGAACGGATCTACGAGCAGGCCCTGGAGGCCGCCCGGAACGGCGCAGGCCTGGCCGTACGCCGCGACGCCGCGAGCACCATCGGCCGCGTCCTGGCGTACAAGGTCGAACGCCGCGCCCGCAAACTGCGCGGCCCGGTCGCCCTGGACGACTTCAACGCCGTGGCCAAGGACAGCACCGCCACGAAGGACAGCACCGCAACGAAGGACAGCACCGCAGCGAAGGACAGCACCGCAACGAAGAACAGTGCCGTAACGAAGAACAGTGCCGGGACGAGTCACCAGTGAAACGGCTGACCGTGGGGGATGAAGGGTCCCTTTTCGGGAAGGCTTCTCGGGCGCTCGGCTGGAGCTTCTTCAACACGGCGGCGGGGCGGTTCGGGACGCTGGCGATCGGGATCGCGCTGGCGCGGATACTCGGCCCCACCGAGTTCGGCGTGTTCGCGGTGGCGATGGTGGCGCTGCTGGCGGTGCTCAGCTTCAACGAGCTGGGGGTGAGCCTGGCGATCGTGCGCTGGCCGGGCGATCCGCGCGCGATCGTGCCGACGGTCGCCACGATCTCGCTGGTCTCCAGCTGCGTGATCTACGCGGCCTGCTACCTGGGCGCGCCGGCGTTCGCGGGGGCGATGGGCGCGCCCGCCGCCACCGGGGTGATCCGGCTGCTCTGCCTGAACGTGGTGATCAACGGGCTGGTCGCGGTGCCGGCGGCGCTGCTGCAGCGCGGCTTCCACCAGGACCGCAAGATGCTGGCCGACCAGGTGAACAACTGGGGCGGCGCGATCGTGTCGATCGCGCTGGCGGCGTCCGGGATGGGCGCGATGAGCCTGGCCATCGGGCGGCTCGCGGGCGCCGGAGCGTCGGCGGTGCTGCTCGTCTGGGCGGCACCCGGGCGGCTGCGGTTCGGGTTCGATCCGGCGGCGGCGCGGGCGCTGCTGCGGTTCGGGCTGCCGCTGGCCGGATCGAGCGTGATCGTCTTCGCGGTCGGCAGCGTGGACCAGCTGATCGTCGGGAACGTGCTCGGCCCGACCGCGCTCGGCTTCTACGTGCTCGCGTTCAACCTCTCGAACTGGCCGGTCTCGATGTTCTCGCAGCCGGTGCGCAGCGTGGCCCCGGCCGCGTTCGCGCGGCTCCAGCACGATCCGCCCGCGCTGCGGCGCACGTTCCTGACGACGGCGGGCCTGCTGGCCGGACTCACGCTGCCGATCTGCCTGCTGCTGGCGGGTGCGGCGGAGCCGCTGGTCCGGCTGGTGTACGGGACGGGCTGGGCGCCCGCGGCGGACGTGCTGCTCTGGCTGGCCGTGCTCGGCGCACTGCGGATCATGTTCGAGCTGATCTACGACTACTTCGTCGTGCTGGCCAGGACCCGCGCGGTGTTCACCGTGCAGCTGCTCTGGCTGGCCGCGCTCGTCCCGTCCCTGATCGCCGGGGCGCACCTGGGCGGGCTGGCCGGTGCGGCGATCGCCCACGTCCTGGTGGCCGCGCTCCTCGTGCTCCCGATCTACCTCTGGGAACTGCGCCGTTCCGGCATTCCCACCCTGCGCGTGCTGGCCCGTACCGGGCCCGCCGCACTGCTCGCGGGGGTGGTCGGGCTCGCCGCATGGGGCGCGCACACCCTCATCCCGACCGACCTGCTCATCCCGACCGACCTGATCGCGCTTGCGGTCGCGGGCTCGGTCGCACTGGCGGCGATCGTGCTGCTGCTGCGTCCGATGCGCGAGGCCCTGCGCGAGCTGCGAACCCTGGAGGCCGCCGATGCCGGAACAGCATGACCCCCGATCTCCGGCACCCGATCCGGGTCCCGGCCCGGCACCCGGCCAGGCACCCGATCCGGCTCGCGAGCTGGTGATCGTCGGCGCGGGCGGCTTCGGCCGGGAGACCGCGCAGGCGGTGACCGCCACACCAGGCTGGCAGGTGGTCGGCTTCGCCGACGACGGTCTCGCCGACGGTCTGGCCGCCGACGGTCTGGCCGCCGACGGTCTGGCGCGGCAGGGCCGCCAGGTCGACGGGCTGCCCGTCCTCGGCGGGGTGGAGGAGATCGGCAAGAGCACCGCCGCACGGCTCGTCGTCTGTACGGGCAGCCCGCGCGACTACGGCAGCCGGGCGCGAATCGTCCGGAGGCTGGGCCTGCCCGCGCGCCGGTACGCCACCATCGTCCACCCGTCGGCCTGGGTCGCGCCGTCGTCATGGGTCGGCCCCGGCTCGGTCGTCCTCGCCCACAGCGTGCTGACCGCGTCCGTACGGGTCGGCTCGCATGTCGCGGTGATGCCGCACGTCACGCTGACCCATGACGACCAGATCGAGGACTTCGTCACGATCGCCTCCGGGGTCCGGCTGGGCGGTGGTGTACGGGTCGGGTTCGGGGCCTATCTGGGCGCCGGGGCTCTCGTCCGGGAGGGCGTCTCGATCGGGGCGGGCGCTCTGGTCGGGATGGGGTCCGTCGTGCTGCGCGACGTACCGCCGGGCGAGGTCTGGGCCGGCTCGCCCGCCCGCAGGCTCCGGCCGCCGGCATCTCAGGAGGGGTCCGCATGACCGATGTCCCGTTCGTCGATCTCGCCGCGGCGCATGCCGAGGTCGAGGAGGAGGTCCTCGCGGGCTTCCAGCGGGTCCTGGCGGCGACGGCGTTCGTCCAGGGACCCGACGTGGCGGCGTTCGAGCGCGAGTACGCCGCGTTCACCGGCGCGAGGCACTGCGTCGGCGTCGCCAACGGCACCGACGCCCTCGAACTGGCCATGCGCGCCCTCGGCACCGGGCCCGGCACGGAGGTCGTGCTGCCCGCGAACACGTTCGTCGCGACCGCCGAGGCCGTGGTCCGTACGGGTGCGCGGCCCGTCCTGGTGGATGCCGAACCCGAGCACCTGCTGATGGATCCGGCGGCGACGGCGGCGGTGGTACGGTCCGAGACCGCCGCGATCGTGCCCGTTCACCTGTACGGACGGCTCGCCTCGGCCGCGCCGTTCCTGGAGTTCGGGCCGCCCGTACTGGAGGACGCGGCCCAGTCCCAGGGCGCCGTGCTCGGAGGCAAGGGCCTGCTCGGCGCCATCGCCGCGACCAGCTTCTATCCCGGCAAGAACCTCGGCGCGTACGGTGACGCGGGGGGCGTGGTGACCGACTCCGCCGACCTCGCCAGGACCGTACGCCTGCTGCGCGACCATGGCAGCGAACGCAAGTACGAGCACGAGATCGTCGGGTTCAACTCGCGGCTCGACACGCTGCAGGCCGTCGTGCTGCGGGCCAAGCTGCGGCGCCTCGCCCGCTGGAACGAGCAGCGCCGGGCCGCCGCCGCCCGCTATGGCGAACTGCTCGCCGACATCGCCGATGTGACCCTCCCGGCACCTGCCGGGGAGGAGCATGTGTGGCACCTGTACGTGGTCCGCGTGCCCCGCCGGGACGAGGTCGCCGAACGGCTCGGCGAGCTGGGGGTGCGCTGCGGCGTCCACTACCCGGTCCCGGTCCACCTGCAGCCGGCGTTCCGGTTCCTGGGCCACGGCCCGGGCGACTTCCCGGTGGCCGAGGCGGCGGCCGGGGAGATCCTGTCGCTGCCGATGTTCCCGCAGATCACGGCGGAGCAGCAGGACCGGGTCGCCGGAGCCCTCCGCAAGATCCTCGGCTGATCGCTGAAGGGAAGCCACTGATCGCTGAAGGGAAGCCACGATGGCCCGCCTGCAGAGAACGCTCGCGCTCACGCTCGCCGTCCCGTGCTCGATCGCGGGCCTGGGCGGCTGCTCCGACGACGGCGGGACGGGCAGGGCCGCGTCCACCACGCGTGCCGCGCCGGTCCCTCCGACGTCGACGCCCAGCCCCCCGAACTCGGCCACCTCCGTACCGCCGCTGCAGCTCAAGAGCAAGGGCCCGGTCGGCGGCGAGGGCTCCCGCCTCACCTGGCCGACGCTCGCGACGGTCGGCGTCCCGCGCGGCAAGCGGCTGCGTTCCAGCGGCCCGATCACGGTACGCAAGGACGGCGCGGTCATCGACGGGCTGCGGGTGAGCACCGAGATCAACGTGGACGCCGACAACGTCACGATCCGCAACACCAGGCTGGTCGGGGCCGGGCAGTGGGGCATCATCCAGCGCGAGGGACGGTCCGGGCTGCGGGTGGAGAACTCCGAGATCAGCGGGGACGGCCGGACCAAGGTGCAGTACGGCATCGTCAACCACGGCGGGATGCTCACCGCCCGCCGGCTGCACGTGCACACCGTCAGCAACGGGATCAACACCGACCACGGGCTGATCGAGGACTCGGTGATCAGGAACCTCAAGGAGTTCCCGTCCGACCATGTGACCGCCGTGCAGTCCAACAGCGGCCCGGCCTCCGGGCTGAAGCTGGTCGTCCGCAACAACGTGCTGCTCAACCCGGTCTCGCAGACCTCGGCGCTCTCGATCTACCAGGACTTCGGCCGGGCGCACGACGTCACCGTGACCGGCAACCTGCTCGGCGGTGGCGGCTACGCGCTGTACGGCGGCAAGGGGAAGTTCGGGACGCCGACCAACATCAAGATCATGCGGAACGTGTTCAGCCGCGAGCACTTCAAGAAGGGCGGCAGCTTCGGCCCGGTCACCGCGTTCGACCCGTCCGGGAGCGGCAACGTCTGGAAGGACAACGTCTGGGCCGAGACCGGCAAGCCCGTCCTGCCCTGACCCCGGCCGCTCTCCTCGTCCGGGCGTTCTCGTTGACTCGTGGCGTGTTCGCCCCTGGCATCGCCCGTAGAGGCGAACTCGCCACGAGTCAACGGAGGGTGGCGGTGTGGGTCAGCCGCCACAGCGCGCCGCTGCAGCCCAGGCACAGGAACGTCAGGCTCGCGGCCATCGGGAAGCTGAACGCGTCGAACGTCGCGTACGAGGCCATCGCGACCGCCATCGACGCCGCGAAGCACTGCGCCATGTGCCGGGTGGCCGGGTCGGTGCTCGCCTTGCGCGCCTTGCGGGCCATCACCCACCCCGACATCAGCACGACCAGCAGCAGCACCATGCCGACGAGCCCGGTCTCCACCAGCGAGAGCAGGTACTGGTTGTCGAGGATGCGGTAGGTCTGCGGCAGGTACGTGCCGAAGCCCTGCCCGAACCAGGGCCGGGTCCCGAGGGCCTCCCCGATGACGGCGTAGTCGTCGGTCCTGGTGACCGTGCTGGAGTCGCTGCCGATCGAGGAGACCAGGCTGGTCAGTGTGCCGATCAGCCCCGGGACGACGGCGCGCAGCGCGACCGACAGCAGCCCGACCGCCAGCAGTGCCCAGACCCGCCACATCGCCGGCCAGACCGGCAGGATGACGACGCCCGCGACGACCATGCCGAGCACCGCCGACCGGGACACCGTCATCGGCAGCACGATCATGATCAGTCCCACCGGCAGCCAGCCCCGGAACCGCCGGCCCGGCTCGGAGTGGATCGCGCCGTGCAGCGCCAGCGGCAGCAGCATCGCCAGCACCACCCCGAACTCGATCGGGTGCGTGGCCGTCGCCATCGGCCGGTTGAACTCGTCGCGCTGCAGCAGCGAGGTGTAGGAGGTCGAGGTGGTGAGGCCCGGGAACGCCAGGTGCGCGGCCAGGTCGAGACCGGTGAAGAACTGCAGGCCGCCCACCACGGCGATGACGCCGCCGCCGGTCACCAGCCGGCGGCGCACCGCCTCCAGCCGTTCCAGGGTCGGGATCCCGTCGGCGGCCAGCAGCGCGACACCGATCCAGCCCAGCATGAGGATCAGGCCCCGGTCGGCGCCGTTGGCCTCCAGCCCGGGGATCGAGCGTCCCATCGCGGCGGCGTACGCGGCCAGGATCGAGCAGCCGAACAGCACCACCACCGAGCGGGTCGGCTGCGGTCCCCGCAGCGGGGTGGTCCTTGCCGTGATCATCGAGCTGAGGTACCAGCCCAGGCAGAGCACCGCCATGACCCCCGCCGGGGTTCCGGCGGCGCCGAGCGGGCCGACCACGAAGCGCGCGGGCACCATCGTCAGCACGAACACGAACACGCTGAGCACGGTGACCGCGTCCACCCGCCCGATCGGCGGCCGCGTCCCGGGTGGGGCCGGGTCCGTGATCAGGGTGCCGGTCCCGGTCACGAGCCCTGTGGCCTGCGGTAACGTCCGGAGCCCGAGCGGGCGTCCTCCCTGCCTTCGGCCTGGGCGGACCCCTCGGTCAGATCGGGCTGCTTCGTCAGGTCGGGCTGCTGGGTCGGGCCGGGCTGCTGGGTCGGGCCGGGCTGTTCCATCTGGTTGGGCTGTCTCGTCTGGCTGGGGCCATTCCTGTTGCCGAGGGTCCTCCTGCCTGCGGGGTTCCTGCCCCCCTCGGCCTTCCTGGCGCCGCCGGGACTCATTCCTCGGCCGGGACTCATGCCTCCGTCGGGCTGCTTCGTTCCATTCGCCTTCCTGGCGATCGGGACGTCCGGCATCGTGACCCCGTTGGGCGAGAGCTCCTCGGGTACGTGCTCGCCGGCCGGGCCGTCGTCGTACCCGGTCACGGTCCGGCCGGCGGCGGCGGTGTCACTGCCACTACCGCTGCCACTACCGCTGCCACTGCCACTGCTACTGCTACTACCGCTGCCATTACCGCTGCCGGAAGGGGGCGCCCCCCGGCCGCGCTTGCGGCGTTCGGAGAGCACCTCGGCGAACAGCGGGACCGCCACGGTCAGCGCGATCCCGACGAACAGCACCATCACCAGCAGCCGCAGCTTGCCGGTGATGGACAGCCCGGCCTCGGCGCTGGCGGTGACCACGTTCGCCTTGATCTGCGCCCGCTCGTCCACGCCCTCGTCCACCTGGAGCTGCGTCAGCCGCTGCGGGATCGCGGTGACCAGCGCGTCCAGCGTGCCCTTGGTGACCGCCGCGTCGGGGCCGCTGACGTCGACGGCCAGCACCGGGCCGGTGGAGTCCTGCGCGACACCGATCTCGTACTCCGCGGTGAGGCCCTTGGCGCGCAGCGCGGCGGCGGTACGGTCGTCCATCATCTCCCGGCCGACCACCTCGGCGGTGACCGTGAGCGAGCTGTCGAAGACCAGCCACGGGTTACCGCCCGCCTGCTTGGCCTGGTACGGGGAGGCGAGGAACACCACCGACGCCTGCGCCTCGTACGTCCACGGCGTCGCCACGGCCGCCGCGCCGACGCCGCCCAGCGTCAGCAGCAGCAGCGGCACCGTCAGCAGCCACCTCCTCAGCAGGATGCCTATCCAGTCGAGTAGATCCACCAGTCCCCCTCGGTGCGCCCGCCGGACCGGGCGAGCGCGTCGATCATCACCATCGTGCAAAGCGGGCGAGCGGACGTCATCCCGATGGCCACACCTGGCGAGGATCGGCCATCGGACGCGCCCGCGTGCCACGATGGCGGGTACGGGCGGGGCGAGACTGGCAGGGGTGGCTCGTGACCATTCGGCACTTTCTGATCGCGCTCCGGCGCAGCCCCCTGGTGACCCTCGTGGTGGTGGGGCTGACGCTGGGGCTGCTGGTCCAGGTGAAGACGGCGGCGCCCGACTACGAGGCGCGCTCGGCGGTCACGCTGCTGACGCCGCGCACGCCGTTCCCTCGCAACTCCTACGCCAGCTTCACGCCGGCGATGGTGACGAACGCGGAGATCTCGGCCCGGGTACTGAGTTCCGAGGAGGGCCGCCGCCTGGTGCGCGCCGCCGGGGGCACCGCCGACTACAAGGTGCTGCTGGCCAATCGCGGCAACCAGGAGCAGCCCATCCACGACCAGCCGCACCTCAGCCTGTCGGCGACGGCGTCCAGCGCGGCCGAGGCACAGCGGACGCACGCGGCGGTGCTGGCGGTGCTGCAGCGGCAGATGCTGGACCGGCAGCGCCGCGAGGGCGCGCTGCCCGGCTCGCTGATCTCCTGGCAGGTGACGGCGGGCAGCGGGCGGGCCATGCCGATGACCGGCCGCCCGTCCCGGCAGCTGATGGCGATCATGCTGCTCGGCGGCATCGCCGCGCTGTACGCGGCGGTCGCGGCCGACCGGCGCCGGAACCGGAACGGAGGACCGGGCCGGGGTCACGGGCTCTTGGCCCCCGGGCGTCGCGCACTCTTGCTCCCCGGGCGTCCCGCACTCTTGGCCCCCGGGCGGCGCGCGCGGGTGAGCCCGCGCAGGGTCTCGCGTACGGCGGCCAGCGCCACCAGCGCGACGAACGTGAAGTTGGTGGTGAAGTAGCGCGGGCCCAGGCGCAGCGGCTCCTGGATCACGCGGTACAGCCATTCCAGCCCGTGCCGCTGCCACCACAGGGGCGCGCGGCGGACCTCGCCGGCCAGGACGTCGAACGTCCCGCCGACGCCGTGCGAGACGCACGCTCCCGTACGGGGCGCCCAGTCCCGGATGAACAGCTCCTTCATCGGTGACGAGACGCCGATGAACAGCAGGTCCGTCCGGGCGTCGCGGATCTCGTCGGCGATCTCGGGTGCCTCGGCGGTGGAGAAGTAGCCGTGCCGGGAACCGGCAACGATCAGCCCGGGGAAGCGGCTCAGGACCTCTTCCAGCGTCCGCTCCAGCACCTCGGGCCGCGCACCGAAGAAGAACACCCGGTCGCCGCGCCGCTCGGCCTCGGGCAGCAGCGCGAGCATCAGGTCGATGCCGGCGACCCGTTCGGGCAGCGGTCGGCGCAGCAGCCGGGCCGCCCACACCACCGACTGCCCGTCGGCCAGCACCAGGTCGCAGTCCAGCACGGCCCGGCGCAGCTCCTCGCTCTTGCGCAGCCGTACGATCTTGGCCGCGTTCAGGACCCCGATCGTGAGCGGCGAGCGCTCCTCGACCGCCTTCACGCACGCGGCCACCGTCTGGTCGATGGTCAGCGGGTCCAGCCACACCCCGAGGAAGTGCCGCCGCCTCTCCGCGGCGTTCTCGTACGGGCCGGCCTGCGGAACGTCGCGCGTCATTGAGATCCCTCCGTGGATGGCCCTGTCTTCAGGCGGGAGAGGAAGCGGACTTCTGTGGAGCAGGGCAGACGATGCAGACCCGCCTCCAGGCGGAACTGACATCCATCACAGAATGTTGGCCGCCTGTCGCAGACTGTCGCGGTATTTTGTCGGCTGTGGCCATGGACGTGAAGCGGGCGTTCAAGTACCGCTTCTACCCGACCGACGCGCAGGCGGCGGAGTTGTCGCGGACCTTCGGGTGCGTGCGCAAGGTCTACAACATGGCGCTCGCGGCCCGTACCCAGGCATGGACGCTCCGGCAGGAGCGGGTCGACTACGACCAGACGTCCGCGATGCTGACGGCGTGGAAGAAGACCGAGGATCTGGGCTACCTGAACGAGGTGTCTTCGGTTCCGCTCCAGCAGGCGCTGCGACACCTGCAGACGGCGTTCGCAAACTTCTTCGCCAAGCGGGCCAGGTATCCGCGCTTCAAGTCCAAGCACAGTTCCCGTGCATGTGCGGAGTACACCAGGTCGGCGTTCCGGTATCGCGACGGAATGCTGACGCTGGCGAAGATGCGGGAGTCGCTGGATATCGTCTGGTCGCGTCCGCTGCCTGAGGGCAGTGTGCCGACGACGGTGACGGTGTCGCGGGATGTGGCCGGGCGCTGGTTCGTGTCCCTGCTGTGCCAGGACGTCAATGTGAAGCCGCTGCCGGTCGCGGATGCGACGGTGGGGATCGACGTCGGCCTCGAACACTTGCTGACCCTGTCCACCGGGGAGAAGATCACCAACCCGAGGCACGAGCGCCGTGACCGGGACCGGCCGGCCAGGGCTCAGCGTGAACTGGCCCGCAAGGCCAAGGAGTCGGCGAACCGCGCCAAAGCGCGGGTGCGGGTCGCCCGTGTCCATGCCCGGATCGCCGACCGGCGGCGGGATCTGCTGCACAAGGTGTCGACTCGACTCGTGCGCGAAAACCAAACGCTCGTGATCGAGGACCTGGCCGTGCGCAACATGGTCAAGAACCCGAATCTGGCGCGCGCCATCTCGGACGCGAGCTGGTCGGAGTTCCGGAGCATGCTGGAGTACAAGGCGGCCTGGTACGGGCGAAACCTGGTCGTAGTCGACCGGTGGTTCCCCTCGTCCAAGCTGTGTTCGGCCTGCGGCAGCCGGCAAGAGCGGATGCCGCTGAACATCCGTACCTGGATGTGCGGCTGCGGCACGACCCATGACCGGGACGTGAACGCGGCCAGGAATCTTTTGGCCGCCGGGCTGGCGGTGTCGGTCTGTGGAGCCGGTGTCAGACCTCAACGGGACTCCCTCCCGGACGGGCGGTCGGCGACGAAGCAGAAAACCCTGCGGCGCGAGCCGTAGGAATCCCCCTCCTTCAGGAATGGGGAGGAAGTCAAGATGAGGTCTCCAGCCACGAGTACAGGAGCCAGCCGAGTTCGTAGGGGCGGCACTCCCGGTCGACCGCGCCCGGCGGGAAGACCCGCTCCAAGGCAGCGGTTCGCTTCGGGTTCCGTACGGGGCGCAGCACCGTCGTTGCCGCGCGCGCACCGCGCACGGCCTTGCGGGGGTCGTTGCGTGCCACCTTGCGCCAGGTCATCACCGGGTCGCCGGGCATCAGCGGTACGTCGGTCTCCGGGGGACCGGCCAGCCAGCCGACCCCGCGCGCGATCGCGCCGAGATGGTCGGCGCCGCCGGCCTCGGCGAGGTCGAGCAGGGCCATGGGCGCCATCGCGTGCTGGTGCACGCTGTACACCGGGTAGCCCTCGACGACGCCGCCGGTGCGCGCGTCGTAGTGCCACCACCACTGGCCCGCGGGGCCCTGCGCCGCGCAGATCGCGCCGGCCACCGTCCCGGCCGATGCGAGCGACTCGTCGTCGCCGAGGCGGGCGAGGGCCTGGATCGGGTAGACCTGATCGGCGAAACAGCCGACATGCGCGCGATAGCGGGGGACGAGCCCGCGCCCGCCCACCGCGTGGGTGTACAGGGGCCGGCCGTTCAACCCGTCCAGCAGCCGGCGCCTGGCCCGGCCGAGATGCCCGGCCGTGTCCGCCGGTCCGCCTGCTTGTCTGCCTGCTGATCCGCCGGATGACCCGCCCGCCGGGGAGTCGAGGGCTCCGGCGGCGCGTGCGGCGGCGAGGGCGGAGACCACCCAGGCCGCGTCCACGGTGTACACCGGACCCCGGCCGGGACGGTCGGCTCCGGCGAGCCGTTCCAGTGCCTGCGGCAGCCCGTCGTGGCCGGTCTCCGCCGCGGCCCAGCACACCAGCGCGACATCGCCGAGCGAGGTGACGGCCGAGGCGCCGGTGTCCTTCAGCCGCGACAGCAGCAGGCCGGTCAGCTCGGCCGCCGTCTGCCCCGCCAGGGCCGCGCGCTGCTCGTCCTCGGGCAGCAGCCGAGCGCCGAGCGCCACGATGGCGGCGTAGCGCAGGCTCTGCCCGGCCGGTACCGCGCTCCGGCCGCCGTGCTCGCCGCGCATCGTGAACACGAACGGATCGTCGCCGTCCCGCGCGGAACGCATCCGCGGCAGCCCGCGTAAGGCCTGCCCGATCAGCTCCTCGATCACGCCGCGAGCGGCCGCGTCGGCGGCGCCGAGGCGGCGCAGCCGGGGAGTGTCCGCGCTCACGTGCGCTTCACCGCGATCAGCGACTTGGTGAGGCCGGCGACCTTCTCGCCGACGATCCGCGAGTGCGGGAAGTACGCGCGCATCTCGGTCCGGCTCAGCAGCTCGACCTCCAGGACGGCGCGCAGCGCCTCGGCCCGGTCGGCGGGCGGCGTGTGGACCAGCGGCCAGTGCCGCGCCACGGTGGCCCGCGCGGGCGGCGGCAGGAACTGCATGCCGGGGCAGACCCAGTGCGGCTCGACCGGGAAGTAGCGGTACGGCGTCTGGATCCAGTGCCGGTCGGCGAGCCGGTGCACCGCGTCGGCGAACATCCGGCGGCGCGCGTGCCCGCCCACATGCTCCAGCACCGAGTTGGAGATCACCAGGTCATAACCGCCGTCCAGGATCTCCGCGGGCATCTCGCAGGCGTCCGCGTGGTCGGCGCGCAGCCAGCCCGGCGGATCCTCCGGCGGCTTCTCCAGATTGACGATGTGCACCCTGGCCGGCCGTACCGGCGCTCGATACCAGGATTCGGCGGTTCCCCCCAGATCGATGACCGACATCCGGTCCAGCTCGGGAAAGGCCGAACAGAGCCAATCCCAGCGGCGGGCGCGGTAACGAGCGCCCATGGAGCCCGGTGCGTCCACGAAACGATTACGCAATGCGTGCAGTCGACTCAACGCATCTCCCCGAACCAGCTCCCCGTGTCCGGCCCAATATTGCGGCCATGGTGCCGGTAAAAGCCACCGGGTAAACTGGCCTACTTAGGCCAGTGGTCGCTGTGAACGTAACGCCGGCGAGTCGCGCCTCCGAAATTGAACCGGCCGGTAATCGACGTTCCAGAATGCTTGCACAACGAATTCGGCCGACTACAGAGCTCGGTTCAGCCGGTCGATTCAAGGGCGGCAGTGCCGGCTACAGGAGCGCTGGCGTCGGCTACAGGAGCGGCAGCGTCGGCCACAGGAGCGTCGGTGTCAGCGAATGGCGGCCGGTGAGAAGGCGTTGGCCAGCAACATCCTCGGACCGCCGGAGCCGTCGGCCGGGACGGTCCAGACGTCGGTGGCAGGCCCGCGCAGCCGCCCGTACGCGATCCTCTGGCCGTCCAGCCAGACCACCTGGTCGTCCACGGAGGCGGTCTCGGCGAGCGCGGTCTCCTTCATTCCGCGCAGCTCCAGCGTGTGCAGCCGCCATGGCCGGGATGGGTCACCGGTGGCCTTCTTGAACGCCAGCCGGGTGCCGTCGGGCGACAGGGACGGGCACTCGACGTTCGTCCGCATCGTCCACATCGCCTGCGTGCTGACCCGGCCCTGCACCAGGTAGGTCGTGCCCTTGGTCTTGGCGGTGGCGTAGAAGCGGTCGTCGTCGCCGGTGAACGTCACGCCCCAGTAGTTGAGGTCCACCGAGGTGTTGGGCTTGCCGTCCTGCAGCAGCGTGAACTTCTCCAGGTCCGGAATCACCTGGCCGGTCCGGGTGTCCAGGATGCCGGTCCGGGTGGACAGGTCGTCGCCCGCGTACGAGTCGCCGCTGACGAAGACCGTCCAGGAGATCATCCGGCCGCTGGGCGACACCTGCGCGCGGCTCGGCGACCCGGGCAGCGGGATCTTCTTCGTGGTGCCGCCGCGCTGGTCGAGGGCCAGTGCGTACGCCTGCGTGTGGGCCGAGCGCTCGACCGTGAGGCAGACGCCCGTCCCGTTCCTGGCGTGGACGCGCACGCAGGACAGGCCGGAGAGCGTGCGGGCGCCGCCGGGCGACGTGAGCGGAACGGCCGCGAGCCGGCCGCCCCGCGGACCGGGCTCGGCGTTGCGGAAGAGCAGCGTGCCCGGGCGGCCGAGGTCCAGTGAGCCCGCGCCGGCCGCCGCCCCTGCGGCACCGCCGTCACGGTCATCGCCCGGCAGGAAGTCACCCGGCAGGAAGAGGACGCCCGCGACCACCATGCCCAGCACCGCCACCGCCGCCGTGCCCGCCGCCATGCCCGCCGAGATGAGGGTCTTCTTACCGGGGCGTTCCGGTGGTGTGACGGACATGGCGCAAGGCTAAGTGCGGTGCCAGGTCCGGCCCTTTAATCGTCCGAATCCGGCCACTTTCGGCACTCGCCAAGCCCTATTTTCGTGCCGGCTTCCGTACTGGCTTCAGTACCGGCTTCAGTACCGGCTTCGGTGCCGGCTTCGGTGCCGGCACCCGTAGCGGGTCATGTCCGGACTCGGCCTATTGCCTTCCTTTTACCTTGGCCGACTGGCAGCTTAACGATGCGGTCAGGTTCTTTCTGGCAACGGAGAGGGTGAACGGGGGATGACCGGGTGAGTGTGATCGACCATGCCGGGACGGGTCTCCGTCCCGACCGGGGAAGGCGGGCGGCGGGGCCCGACGGCTGGGTTTCACGGTATGTTCGATTGGCCATTACCGTGGATTTCTGTTGCGCGGTCACGGCGGCGCTGGCGGGTTTCGTGTTCCGTTTCGGCGAGGAGAGCCTGGCGTTCCGCCCGGATGCGGTACTGGCGGTGGGACTGCCGCTGCTGTGGGTCGGCTGGGCGGCGGCTGCCGGGGCCTACGACGCCCGGTTCTTCGGGATCGGGTCCGACGAGTACCGGCGGATCCTGAACGCGGGGATCAGCATGACCGCCGCCGTGGCCATCGCCTCGTACGCCACCAAGGCCGAGGTCGCCCGCGGCTACGTGGTCATCACGCTGCCACTGCTCACAGTGCTGACCTTGGCCGCCCGCTACCGGCTGCGCAAGCATCTGCACCGGCGCCGGGTCGGCGGCCACTGCCTGCGGCGGGTCGTCGCCGCCGGGCACCGGGAGGCGGTCGAGGAGCTGATCCGCGAGTTCGCGCGCGCCCCGTACCACGGCATGCGGATCGTGGCCGCCTGCCTGCCGGCCGACGAGGGGACGGAAGAGCTCCTGCACGGCGTGCCGGTCCGGGGCCGGCTCGACGAGATCGCGGAGGTCGTCCGGCACACCGGGGCGGAGACGGTCGCCGTGCTGGCCTGCCCGGAGCTGGCCGGGGTCGAGCTGCGGCGGCTGGCCTGGCAGCTGGAGAAGGCCGAGACCGAGCTGCTGGTCGCCTCCGCGCTGCTGGACATCGCGGGCCCGCGCACCACGATCCGCCCGGTCGCCGGGCTGCCGCTGCTGCACGTCGACCATCCGGAGCTGGCCGGGACGCGGCGCGTCTTCAAGGGGATGTTCGACCGGGCGGTGGCGGCCGCCGCGCTGTTCCTGCTCGGACCGCTGTGGGGCGTGATGGCGCTGCTCATCCGGGTGGACGACCCGGGCCCCGCGCTCTACGCCCAGGACCGCGTCGGCCGCGGCGGGCACCGGTTCCGGATGCTGAAGTTCCGCACGATGGTCGTCGGCGCGGACCGGCGCCGCGACGATATGGCGGCCGCGCCCGGCGCCCGCAACGGGGTCCTGTTCAAGCTCCGCGACGACCCGCGCGTCACCCGGCTCGGCGGCCGGCTGCGCCGCTTCTCGCTGGACGAGCTGCCGCAGCTGGTCAACGTCCTGCGCGGCGAGATGTCGCTGGTCGGTCCCCGGCCGCCGCTGCCGGACGAGGTCGACCGGTACGGCGAGGACGTGTACCGGCGGCTGGCGGTCAAGCCGGGAATGACCGGCCTGTGGCAGGTCAGTGGCCGCTCCGACCTGTCCTGGGACGAGTCCGTACGGCTCGACCTGCGCTACATCGAGAACTGGTCGCTCGCCCTCGACACCCAGATCCTCTGGAAGACGCTCGCCGCCGTGGTGCGCGGCCAGGGCGCGTACTGATGGCACGGCACCAACCGATGGCACTGCAGCAACCGATGGCACTGCAGCAACCGATGGCACGACACCAACCGACGGCGCGGCGGCAACCGATGGCACGGCGCAACTGAAGGCACGGCGCAACTGAAGGTACGGCGGCAACTGATGGCACGGCAGCAAAGGACCATGATGATCCACTCGATCCTGCACGTGCTCGGCGCGCGGCCGAACTTCGTGAAGGCGGCGCCGGTGATCGATGCGCTGCGGGCCCGGGGGGCCGCGCAGGCGGTCGTTCATACGGGGCAGCACTACGACGAGCGGATGTCGGAGATCTTCTTCCGCGAGCTCG
>NZ_JBIRAW010000004.1:0-424167 GCF_044326315.1 Actinomadura sp. 9N407
GAGAAAGGCGAACACGCCACGAGTCGACCCCGGGGCTAGCGGGTGAGGGAGAAGGTGCTCAGGCGTACGTCGCCGCGTGCCACCAGGTAGACGTCCTGGCGGCCGGCCGTCCTGCCGATCGCGGCGGTCAGGTCCCGGTAGGCGTAGCGGTCGCCGGTGGACGGGACGTTCACGGTGCCGACGAGCCGTCCGTCCGGGCCGCCGAGCCGGACCTGGACGGTGGTGTCGCCCGCGCTCTCCTTGCTCGCCCGCAGCTTGATACCGCGGACGCCCGAGCCGAGGTCGGCTCCGGCGAACGCGATCCAGTCGCCCGCCCCGGCACCGACGGCGTCGCCCCGGGCCTTGGACTCGTCGACGATCTCGGCGCCCTGGTGGTCGTCGAAGTCGGCCGCCCGGGTGGGCCTGGTGAGGTCGCGCGCCGGTACGGTCTCGCCCCGGACCTTGAGCGAGGAGCGCTGCCGGATGTCACCCGACGAAGCGCCGACCATGATGTCGTGCTTGGACTTCTCGACGGTCCACTTGCCGCGGGTGACGTCCCAGTGGGCGAGGTCGGAGACGCGGAAGTCGAGCTTGACCGTGGTCGTGCGGCCGGGCGCGACGCGTACCTTGTCGAACGCGCGCAGCTGCTTGACGGGCTGCTTCACCCGCGACGACTTCTGGTGCGTGTAGAGCTGGACGACCTCGTCCGCCGCCATCCTGCCGGTGTTGGTGACGGGTACGGTCACGGTCACCTTGCCCGCGCGCGTCTGCACGCTGGGCTTGCCGTAGCGGAACGTCCCGTACGAGAGGCCGTGACCGAACGGGTAGAGCGGGGTGCCCTTGTAGTAGAGGTACGTCCGGTCCGACTTGATGATGTCGTAGTCGAGGATGTCGGGCAGGTCCTGATCCGAGCCGTACCAGGTCTGCGGCAGGCGCCCGGACGGGCTCGCGTCGCCGAACAGCACCGAGGCGAGCGCGTTACCGGTCTCCGCTCCGGCGTGGCTGGACCACAGGATCGCCGGGACGTTCTCCTTCTCCCAGTTCAGCGTGGTCGGGTAGCTGTTCTCGACCACGACGACCGTGTTGGGGTTGGCCTTGCGCACCGCCCTGATCAGCTCGGACTGGCCCTCGGCCAGGGCCATCGTGGTGCGGTCGTGGTCCTCGCGGCCGTTGATGAACGGCATGCTGCCGACCACCACGACCGCCGCGTCCGCGCCCGTCGCCGCCTTGACCGCCTCGTCCACGCCGCTGCGCACGATCTCGCGGGAGAAGGTGGTGGCCTCCTCCTTGGTACCGAGCACCAGCGTGCCGTCCTCGCCGGTCTTCACGTAGGACTTGGCGGGCTCGGCCCAGTCGGAGTCCTTCTCGTATCCGGCGTACCGGAGAAGGTGACCGTCGCCGCTCTTCTCCAGCGTGAACATCTGCTGGACGAACCACCCGGCCGGCTGCGCCTGGTCGTTGGCGAACGTGTCCGTCCAGCCGCCGTCGGGCTTGGTGTAGCGGCCGACGGTCTTGCCGTTGGCCGCGTTCCGCAGCGTCATGACGCCCTGGCCCCAGTCGAACACGTCGAACTGCGCGGTCGCCGCAGCCGTGGACGAGGAGAGCTTGAGGATGTCGCCGTCGGCGTCGGCGCCGCCGGTGATGTACTTGCCGGTCTTGGGGTCCTTCAGGGCGATCCGGTCGACGCCCTCGGTGCCGGCGACCGTACCGCCGGTGCCGAGCCGCTTCTTGATGCCGTCCAGCGGGGTGACGCGGTACGGCAGCGCGCCGGAGTACCAGTCGGTGTAGAGGGTGTCCGACAGCGGGCCGACGACCGCGACCTTGCTGTCCTTCGAGGCGTCGAGCGGCAGCGTCCTGGCCTGGTTCTTGAGCAGCACCATCTGCTCGGTCGCGGCCTGCCGGGCCAGCCGCCGGTGCGCGGGGCTGTCCACCACGTCCTTGGTGATCTTCCCGTACGGGCCGCCGCCCGGGTCGAACTCGCCCAGCCGGACCCGCACGCTCAGGATGTGCCGTACGGCGGTGTCCACGTCGGACTCGGCCAGCAGCCCCTTGCCCAGGGCCTCCTTGACCGCGTTGACGGTGATCTCGGACTTGGTGTCGTCGACCGTGAAACTGTCCACACCCGCCTTGAGGGTGGCGGCGTTGGCCTCGGGCAGTCCGGCGTAGTACTTCTGCGAGCCGATCAGGTTGTTGGGCCCGCCGGCGTCGGTGACGTTGAACAGGGTCTTGTCCGTCCAGGCCCGCACCACGTCGTCGGCGTCCGCGTGCGCGGTGGCGGGACGGCCGTTGATGAGGTTGTACGCGGTCATGATGCCGGTGGCCGCGTCGGCGGAGATCGGCATCTTGAACGGGACCTCGTCGTACTCCTTCTTCACCCGGGGCCGCAGGCTGGAGTTGGTCTCGGTACGCCGGACCTCGTTGTTGTTGGCCAGGTAGTGTTTCAGAACGGGCGCGGCCTTGAGGTGGCGGGGATCGTCGCCCTGCATGCCGTGGCCGTACGCGGTGCCGAGCAGGCCGCTGAGCAGGGCGTCCTCGGAGTAGCCCTCCTCGTTGCGGCCCCAGCGCGGGTCGCGCAGCAGGTTCACCACGGGTGCCCAGAGCTGGAGGCTCCAGACGTCGGAGTCCTCCTTGTTGTAGCCGCGCGCCTCGTCCCCGACGGCCGAGCCGACCTTCTTCAGCAGGTCGGGGTTCCAGGTGGCGCCCAGCCCCACCGACTGCGGGAACACGGTCGCGGTGGCGGTACGGACGGCGCCCGGGTTCGGGGTGGAGTTGACGTCGGTGGACCAGGCGAGCCCGTGCAGGGCCTCGGTCCCGGTCTTGAAGCGCTTGATGCCCAGCCTCGGGATCGCGGGCTGGTACTGGTGCAGCAGCGAGATCTTCTCGTCCAGCGTGAGCCGCTCGAGCAGGTCCTCGACGCGGTCCCGCTCGGACAGGCCGGGGTTCTGGAACGGGTAGGTCTCGCGGGCGAGGGCCGGGGCGGCCGTGCCGAGCGAGGTGGCGATCATCGCCGCCGCGAGCAGGGGGATCAGCGGCCGGGTGGACCGGCCGTACGGACGTCGTTGTTGCTTCGGCACCGTGACTCTCCTTTGCGAACCCATCCCCCGAGCTATCGAAGCGCTTCGATTACCCGCCGCGCCGTTCTCCCTCCTTTCACGCCGCGTCCTGCCGCGTGCTCTGGCCGTACCGGTCAGCGGTCGCTGCCGCGCGGCGTCAGCCGGGGCGGCAGCAGGGTGGCGGCGGGCACGTCCTCCCCGCCGAGCTTGGACATCAGCAGCTCGACCGAGCGGCGGCCCACCTCCTCGGCCGGGATCGCGACCGACGACAGCGGCGGGTCGGTGTGCTCGGCCATCTCGTCCGGGCAGATCGCGACGACCGACAGGTCGCCGGGCACGCTCCGCCCGGCGGTACGGAAGGCGCGGATCACCGGCTCCATGATCGGCTCGTTGTGCACCAGCACGCCGGTGAGCTCGGGCCGCTCGGCCAGCAGCCGCGCGACCAGGGCGCGGGCGGCGTCGGCACTGGACTCGCACGGGTAGACCTCGCCGGTCATGCCGTGCCGCCGTACCGCCGTACGGAAGCCGTCGGCGACCCGCTGGGCGTAGCCGGTCTGCCGCTCGTACACCTCGGGCGGGGAGCCGATCAGCGCCACCGAGCGGTGCCCGAGCCCGGCCAGGTGGTCGGCGCACGCGGCGCCGGCGGCCGTGAAGTCCAGGTCGATGCAGGTGAGGTCGTCCGCGTCGGCCGGGAAGCCGATCAGCACGCTGGGCCGGCCCAGCTCGCGCAGCAGCGGCAGCCGGGGGTCGCGCATCTGGACGTCCATCACGATCAGCGCGTCGACCAGCGCGCTGTCGGCGACCCGGCGCAGCCCGTCCACGCCCTCCTCCTGGGTGAGGAGCAGCACGTCGTGGTCGTACCGGCGGGCGGCGGTCACCGCGGCGACGGCGATCTGCATCACGACGGGCACATGGATGCCGGTGCGCAGCGGGAGCATCAGCGCGAGCACGTTCGAGCGGCTGCTGGCCAGCGCGCGGGCGCCCGCGTGCGGCCGGTAGCCGAGCACGGCGATGCTGGCCAGCACCCGCTCCCGGGTCTCGAACGAGATCGAGCGCTTGCCGCTGAGCACGTACGAGACCGTGCTCGGCGAGACCCCGGCATGCCGCGCCACATCAGTGATCTTGACCACCAGAGGTTCCCATTTCCTTTTGTGCCGCATGTCGAATTCCGCGATGATAAGCGCGTTCCGGCTTCCGTACCGGCGCGCCCCGCCGGTCCGCCCGGACGTGCTCGGCGGCGACCAGTGCCGCCGCCGCGCCGGCGGCCAGGGCCCCCGCGAGCGCGGTGGAGCGGACCCCGTACAGCGGCAGCAGCAGCCCGCCGGTCAGCGCGCCGCCGGCGATCCCGACGTTGAACGCGGCGGACGCCCACGCCGAGGCGATGTCGGTGTTGCCCGGCGCGGTCTCCAGGACCCTGGCCTGCATCGACGTCGCGATCGCGGGCATCGCCAGGCCCATCAGGACCAGCCCGGCGACCGCTCCGGCGGCCGTCGCGCCGAACCCGTACAGGACCAGCAGCGCGACCGCCAGCAGCGCCGCGGCGCCGCCGAGCAGCCCGCGCGCGCCTCGGTCGACGACCGCCGCCGCGATGGCCAGGCCGACGATGTCGGCGGCGCCGTTGGCCAGCAGCAGCGGGCTGATCGCGGTCTCCGGGAACCCGCCGACATCGGTCAGGAACTCGGCGATGTAGGTGTAGGCGGTGAACGAGCCGCCGATCGCCAGCACGATCACGACCAGGAGCGTCCGGAACCGGCGGGCGTCCGGGGCGGTCGCCTTCGCGGCATGCCCCTGGCCGGGCGGGCCTCCGGGCAGCAGCACCGCGATGGCGACCAGCGCCAGCGCGGTGACCACGCCCAGCACGGCGAACGAGGCGCGCCAGCCCGCCGCCTCCCCCAGCCACGTCCCGGCGGGCACACCCAGCACGATGGCCAGCGAGCCGCCCGCGAACACGTACGACGCGGCCCGCCCGCGCTTCTCGGGCGGCATCAGCCCGGCCGCCGCGACCACCGCGACCGGCCAGAACAGCGCCTGCGCGAGCGCGGTGACCACGCGCGCCGCCATCAGCGTCCCGTAGCCGGGCGCCAGGACGGCGGCCAGCGTCATCAGCACGAAGACGGCCATCACGCCGGTCAGCAGCGGCCGGCGCGGGACCCGTACGGTCAGCTTGGTGATCGGTACGGACACGAGCGCCACCACGACGCCGTAGCCGGTGACCAGCAGCCCGACGGCCGAGGCGGAACTGTCCAGATCCGCGGAGATGAACGGCAGCAGGCCGATCGGCAGGCTCTCGGTCGTACCGAAGCAGAACGCCGCGACGGCCAGTGCCGCCACCGCGCCCCCACGCCGAGAGACCCGCCAGCTCATGCTGTGCTGCCCGTTCGCCTCCGGGGCGCCTCAAGTCGACGCCTTCCCTCCTCACTCGTCCCTCGCTCGTCAGTCCAGGCGCCGCCGCGCCCCTCCGGCTCACTCATGGTCTGCTGCCCGTTCGCCTCCGGGGCGCCTCAAGCCGACGCCTTCCCTCCTCACTCGTCCCTCGCTCGTCAGTCCAGGCGCCGCCGCGCCCCTCCGGCTCACTCATGGTCTGCTGCCCGCTCGCCTCATGCCGGGACGCCTTCCTTGGAGGCCCTGACCATCTCCTTGTACCAGTGGGCGCTGTCCTTCCAGCGGCGCTCGCCGGTGGCGTAGTCGACGTGGATCAGCCCGAACCGCCGCTCGTAGCCGTACGCCCACTCGAAGTTGTCCAGCAGCGACCAGGCGAAGTAGCCGCGCACGTCCACGCCGGCCTCGATCGCCCGCCGCATCGCCGCCAGGTGGTCGCGCAGGTAGGTGACGCGCCGCTCGTCGCGGACCCGGCCGCCGGGTTCCACCGCGTCGTCGTACGCGGCGCCGTTCTCGGTGATCATCAGCGGTACGTCCGGGTGCTCGGCGTGCAGGCCGAGCAGCATCTCCTCCAGGCCGGTCGCGTCCACCGGCCAGCCCATCGCGGTGTACGGGCCGGGCTGCGCGACGAACTCCACGTTCTCGCAGCCCACGAACGGCGTGGCGGCGCCCTCCTTGTGCCCGTCGGCGTGGGTACGGGGCGAGACGCCGTCCCAGGTCCGGACGAGGGTCGGCGAGTAGTAGTTGACGCCCAGGACGTCCAGCGGCGCGGCGATGGTCTCCTCGTCGCCGTCCCGGACGAACGACCAGTCGGTGAGCGACGCGGTGTCCTCCAGCAGGTCGGCCGGGTAGCCGCGGCCGAGCAGCGGATCGAGGAAGACGCGGTTGGAGATCGCGTCCACCCGCCGTACGGCCTCGTCCTCGCCGCGCAGGTGGTGCAGGTTGAGTGTGATCGAGTGCTGTGCGGACGGCGCCGCCACCACGCGCAGCTCGCGTGAGGCCATGCCGTGGGCGAGGTTGAGGTGGTGGGCGGCCTTGAGCGCGTCGACCGGGTCGGTACGGCCGGGTGCGTGCACACCAGCGGCGTATCCGAGGAAGGCCGAGCACCACGGTTCGTTCAGCGTCGTCCAGGTGTGCACGCGGTCACCCAGGGCGCGTCCCATGTGGGCCGCGTACTCCGCGAAGAGGGAGACGGTGTCGCGGGCAGGCCAGCCGCCCGCGTCCTCCAGCTCCTGGGGCAGGTCCCAGTGGTAGAGGGTCGCGACGGGGGCGATCCCGTTCTCCAGAAGGGTGTCGACCAGGCGTGCGTAGAAGTCGACGCCCTTGCTGTTGTACGCGCCGGCCGACCATACGCGCGGCCAGGAGATGGAGAAGCGGTAGGCGTCGATCCCCATGTCCACCATCGCGGCGATGTCCTCGCGCCAGCGGTTGTAGTGGTCGGTCGCCACATCTCCGGTGTCGCCGTTCAGCGTGCGTCCGGGCGTGTGGCTGAAGGTGTCCCAGATGGACGGCGCGCGTCCGTCCTCCTGGGCGGCCCCTTCGATCTGGTACGCGGCGGTGGCCGCTCCCCATAGGAAGCCCTCGGGCATCAGTGGTCCCTCTCTAGGGTGACGACGATTTCCGGGCCGGTGGCGTGGATCAGCACGCCCTGGTCATGCTCGTTCAGCGTGCCGCCCTCGGCGGTGACCGTGGAAGGGTCGGCGTTCACCAGAAGGAGTTTCCAGGCGCCTGCGCCTTGGGCGACCGTACGGATGACGGCACCGGTACGGGAGGTGGTGAACGAGGCCGTGGCGACGTCGGTCGTGACGTGGGCGCCATCGTCCAACTCGTACATGCGCAGGGTCACGCCGTCCGCATGGTCGTAATCGGGCCGATCCTCTACGGCGCCTTCCGCGATGACGGCACCGGGCCGTACGAGTAGGGGGACGCTGTCGAATCCGTGCCGTTCGCGTATCCAGCGCCCACCGTGCACGCGCTCTCCCGTGAGGTAGCGCGTCCAGACGCCCTCGGGAACGTAGTACGACACCTCGCCCTCACTGGAGAAGACGGGAGCGACGAGCAGGTCGTCGCCGAGCATGTACTGCCGTTCCAGGTGGGTGCACGCGGGGTCGTCCGGATAGTTGAGGACCATCGCGCGCATCACCGGCAAGCCCTCCTCGTACGCCTGCCGTGCGGCCCCCGCGATGTACGGCATCAGCCGCATCTTCAGGCGGGTGAACAGCCGCAGGACCTCCACCGACTCCTCGTCGAAGAGCCAGGGCACCCGGTACGAGTCGCTGCCGTGCAGGCGGCTGTGCGAGGACAGCAGGCCGAACGCGATCCACCGCTTGAACAGGCTCGCGTCGGGCGTCCCCTCGAAGCCGCCGATGTCGTGGCTCCAGTAGCCGAACCCCGACATCCCCAGGGAGAGCCCACCGCGCAGGCTCTCTCCCATGGCCTCGAACGTCGATTCGCAGTCGCCGCCCCAGTGCACCGGGAACTGCTGCCCTCCTACCGTGGCCGATCGGGCGAACACGACCGCCTCGGTCTCACCGCGCCGCTTGCGCAGCAGCTCGAACACCGTCTGGTTATAGAGGTAGGTGTAGTAGTTGTGCGCGCGCTCGGGGTCGGAGCCGTCGTAGTAGGCGACATCGGTCGGGATGCGCTCGCCGAAGTCGGTCTTGAAGCAGTCCACGCCCATTTCCAGGAGCGCGTCGAGTTTCGCCGAGTACCATTCGCGCGCCTCGGGATTGGTGAAGTCGACGACGCCGAGGCCCGGTTGCCACAGGTCCCACTGCCACACGTCGCCGTTCGGGCGTTTCAGCAGGTAGCCGCGCGCTTTCGCCTCCGCGAACAGCGGCGAGCGCTGCGCGATGTACGGGTTGATCCAAACGGAGATGCGCAGGCCGCGTTCCTTGAGGCGGCGCAGCATGCCGGGCGGGTCGGGGAAGACGCGCGGGTCCCATTCGAAGTCGCACCACTGGAACTCGCGCATCCAGAAGCAGTCGAAATGGAAGACGCTCAGCGGCAGGTTCCGCTCCGCCATCCCGTCGATGAAACCGCTGACGGTCTCCTCGTCATAGGACGTGGTGAACGAGGTGGACAGCCACAGCCCGTACGACCAGTCCGGTACGCGCGCGGGCCGTCCCGTCAGCGCCGTGTACTTGCGCAGGATCTCCTTGGGCGTCGGCCCGTAGATGACGAAGTAGCGCATCGACTGGCCCTCGACGCTGAACTGCGCGCGGGCCACCGCCTCCGACGCCACCTCGAACGAGACCCGACCCGGATGGTCGACGAAGATCCCGTAGCCGGCGTTGGTCAGGTAGAACGGGACGTTCTTGTACGCCTGCTCGCTGGCGGTGCCGCCGTCGGCGTTCCAGGAGTCGACTGACTGGCCGTTCTTGACCAGGGGCCCGAACCGCTCCCCCAGCCCGTACACGAAGTGGTCCACGCCGAGGTCGAGCTGCTCGCGGACGTAGTGCCGGCCGTCGTCGGTGTCGATGACCGCCGTCGCCTTGGGCCTGGTCCCGGTCAGCCTGCGTCCCCCGGCCAGGAAGTCCACGCCCCATTCGCCGCCGCGCCCGAACCGTACGGTCAGCGCGCCCGAGGTCAGGCTCGCGGACTCCCCGTCGATCCGTACCGCCGCGTCCGCCGGCGGGTCCAGGGACAGCTCGAACTCCGGCCGGCGCGGCTCCTCCCCCGCGAAGTGCGTGATCGTCACGCCGATCACGTCCGCCACCGGGGCCGTGCACTCCACCGTGACCAGTGGCCCCTTCAGCAGGTCCCCCCGGTGCCGGATCCGCTGGACGGGCGCGTGCACGACGAGCGGGCCCGGCCCGGACCCCGTGCAGTCGAGGACCTCGACGGGATGCACCGCGTGCACGCCCTCGCGCATCATCCAGTAGCCGTCACTGAACTTCATCTCACCCCTACTACTTGATGGCGCCCGCGGTGAGCCCGCGGGACAGCGTGCGCTGGAAGATCAGGAAGAACAGCACGGTGGGCAGCAGCCCGAGCAGCGACGCGGCGCTGGACATGGTCGCGTCCATCAGCCGCTGCCCCTGCAGGACGCCGAGCGCGACCGAGACCGTCTGGTTGTCGTTGGAGATCAGGAACACCAGCGGGATCAGGAACTCGTTCCAGGTCCAGACGAAGAAGAACACCAGCAGGACCGCCATCGTCGGCCGGATCACCGGCACCACGACGTACCGGAGCACCTGCCACCGGCTCGCGCCGTCGATCCGGGCCGCCTCCAGCAGCGGCCGGGGGAACGCCGCGAGCACCGACGACAGCAGGTACGTGCCGAACGCGCTCTGGATCACCGTGAACACGATGATCACGCTCAGCCGGGTGTCGTACAGGCCCACCTGCTTGGACAGGTAGTACAGCGGGTAGACCAGCGCCTCCTGCGGCAGCGTGTTGGCCAGCAGCAGGACGACCAGCACCCACATCCGGCCCTTGATCCGGCCGATGCCGAGCGCGTAGGCGTTGAACACCGACAGCAGCACCGCCAGGACCGCCACCGAGCCGCTGATGTACGCGCTGTTCAGCAGCACCTGGCCGAAGCCCGTCCGGTCCCAGAACGCGGTGATGCCCTCGAAGCTGATGCCCTCGGGCAGCGCCAGCGGGCCGTTGGCCGAGTACTCCGCCGGTGTCTTGACCGCGTTGAGCACCACGACGGCGAACGGGATCAGCATCAGCGCGGCGAGCGCGAACAGCGCCACCAGCACCGCGTACGCCGCCGGCCCGCGCCGCCGCCGTCGCCGCCCGCCCGGGTCGCCGGGACGGGCCGCGCGGCCGGGCCCGGCCTTGGCCTTGCCCTTGGTTCCGGTGAGGGTCGTGGTCATCGCTCCCCCTCCGCCTGCCGTCCCTGCATCCGCAGGAAGACGACGGTCAGCGCGACGATGATCAGCGTCATCACCGTGGTGATCGCCGAGCCGTAGCCGACATCGGTCTTGTCGAAGAAGTTCTGGAACGAGTAGTACGCCGGCACGTTGGTCGCCCCGCCGGGACCGCCCTTGGTCAGCACGTAGATCGGGGCGAACACCTTCAGCGCCGCGATCGTCGTCCACAGCAGCACCACGAAGATCTCCGGGCGGATCTGCGGAACGGTCACGTGCCAGAACCGGCGGGCCCAGCTCGCCCCGTCGATCTCCGCCGCCTCGTACAGCGACGGGTCCACCCGCTGCAGCCCGGACATGAAGATCACCAGCGGGAACCCGATCTGGATCCACAGCATCACGACGAGGACGCTCGCCAGCGCGGTCGCCGGGTCGCCCAGCCAGTCGTACGCGAGCGAGTCGAGCCCGGCGGCGGCCAGCACCGCGTTGACGGCGCCGTTCTCGGGGTTGAGCAGCCAGCTCCACACCACGCCCGCGATGACCACCGGCAGCACCTGCGGCAGGTAGACGCAGGCGCGCAGCACGCTGGCCACGCGGGAGCCGAAGTGCCGGTCGATCAGGTCGGTGAGCAGCGCGGCCAGGATCAGCCCGAGCACCGTCGGCGCGATCGCCATCGCCACGATGACCAGCGCGTTGTGCCGGAACGAGGCCCAGAACTCCGCGTCTCCGGCCAGTTGCGTGTAGTTGGCCAGTCCCGTCCACTCCGGCGTGCCCACGCCGTCCCATTCGGTGAAGCTGGTGGCGACGTTCATCAGGAAGGGCACGCCGATGACGGCGGTGAACAGCAGCAGGCCGGGAATCAGGTAGGGAAGGTACCCGAGCCGTTCCCGGTCCGCCGCTTTCCGAGTCTTCGTGGTCACGTGGCGGGCCGGGTCACTTGGGCAGGCCGGCGTCGTACGCCTTCTGCACTTCGCCCAGGATCTCGGCGGGCGTGCCCTTGCCGTTCATGAGCCGCTGGGTCTCCGATACCCACTTGTCGTAGAAGGCGGGCACGGGCCAGTCCGGATAGAAGGCCAGGGCGTTGTTCTGGGCCAGGGTGTTGAAGTTCTGGATGAGCTTCTTGGCCTTGGGGTCGGTGATCGCGGCCGGGTCGGCCGCCACCGGAATGCCGCCCGCGTTGCCCAGCGTGTTCTGGATGTGCTTCTTCATCGTGATGTCGATGAAGTCGTACGCGAGCTTCTTGTTCTTGGAGCCCTTGGGAACGACCCACAGGTTGCCGCCGGATCCCGGTGTCATCTTGGCCTCGGGCCAGACGAAGGTGTCCCAGTCGAATTTCGCGGTCTCGTTCACCCGCCCGAACCACCAGCTGCCCGAGAACATCATCGGGAACTTGCCGCTCATGAACGCGACCCCGGCGTCCTCGGCCTTGAGGCCCACCGAATTCTTGGCGACGTAGCCCTTCTTCACCCAGTCGGCGAAGGTCGTGGCGCCGTGCGTCCAGGCCGGGTCGGTCAGGTTCGCCTTGGTCGTGTAGCGCTGGAAGCCCTCCACCCACGGGCGGTCGGCCTTGTCGAGGGCCAGCTGGTAGACGAACTGGTGCGCCATGTACTCGGCGCCCGAGTTGGTCAGCGGGGTGACGCCCTTCCGCACGAACGCGTCCATCGCGGCCGTGAAGTCGGCGAACGTCTCCGGCACCTTCACGTCGTGCTTCTCGAACAGGTCCTTGTTGAAGTAGACCTGCAGGTATTCGGCGTAGTTCGGGACGCCGAACCACTTGTCGCCGCCCATGACGCCCCGGTCGTCGTACTTCGAGGTGACCTGGATGTTGGGGCTGAGCATCTTGTCCCAGCCGCGCTTGGTCACTTCGGATGTCATGTCGTCCAGAAGCCCCTGCCGGGAGAGGAGACCGGCGGTGGCGTTGCCCTTGTTGTACTCCATGACGTCGGGGGCGTCCTTGGAGTTGAGCACCATCGGCGCCGTCTTCTGGATCTACTCGAAGCCCTTCTCCTCGAACTTCACCTTGACGCCGGGATGGGTCTGCTCGAATTCCTTGATCGCCTGGTTCCAGGCCTTGGCCATGGCGCTCTCGGGCGCCTCGTAGTGCCACAGCACGAGCTCGTTGGGATCGGACTCACCGTCGCCGCCGCCGCACGCGGACAGCACCAGGGAACCCGCGGCGAGCACGGCCAGCAACGCCGCGCCCCTGCGCGCCTTGATCATGGGCTTTCTCCTCCGGGGGGTGGGGAATCGAAGCGCTTCGATTCTCCGGGATCGTAAGCCCGGGTGAGCCGCGACACAATAGGCCGGCGGCGATGGAATCCGGTGGGCCCCGCTGACCTGGGCGGATGGATGGGAGCGCTCCCATCCATCCGCCCACTGCACTCAGCGAGCGCCGTACAGGTGCTCCAGGGCGAGCTGGTCGAGCCGCTCGAACGCCATCCCGCGCTCGGCCAGCTCCGCCACGTCCGGGGTGAAGTCCCGTACCGCGCGCCAGCCCTCGCCCTCGGCCAGCGTCGGCACGGCCAGCTCGTCCACTCGCGCCGTGCGCAGCGCCTCCTGGACCTCGGGGTCGGCCCGGAACGCCCGGACCCGCTCGCGCAGGATCAGCCAGTTGCGCATGCAGCCGCGCGCCGACTCCCACACGCCCTCGTCGTCCTCGGTACGGGGCGGCTTGAAGTCGAAGTGGATCGGCCCCTCGTAGTCGCTCTGCTCGATGAGGTCGACGACCCAGAACGCCCCGCGCGTGTTGCCGGCCCCGAACCGCAGGTCCTGGTCGTACCGGGGCCCGTGCTGCCCGTTCAGGTCGATGTGGAACAGCTTGCCGTGCCACAGCGCCTGTGCCAGGCCGTGCGCGTAGTTGAGCCCCGCCATCTCCTCGTGCCCGACCTCGGGGTTGACGCCCACCAGGTCGGGACGCTCCAGCTCATTGATGAACGCCAGGGCGTGCCCCACGGTCGGCAGCAGGATGTCGCCGCGCGGCTCGTTCGGCTTGGGCTCGATCGCGAACCGCAGGTCGTACCCCTGCTCCACGACGTAGGAGGCGAGGACGTCGAAGCCCTCCTTGTAACGGTCCAATGCGGCCCGTACGTCCTTCGCCGCCCCCGACTCGGAGCCCTCCCTGCCTCCCCAGCACACGTACGTCTTCGCCCCGAGCTCGGCCGCCCGGTCGATGTTGTCCATGACCTTGCGCAGCGCGAACCGCCGCACGTCCCGGTCGTTGGCGGTGAACGCGCCGTCCTTGAAGATCGGGTGCGAGAACAGGTTGGTGGTCGCGGTCGTCACCACCAGGCCCGTCTCGTCCAGGGCCTTGCGGAACGCGCCGAGCCGCTCGTCCCGCTCGGCGGCCGTGGCCTCGAACTCGAACACGTCGTTGTCGTGGAAGTTGACCCCGTACGCGCCGAGCTCGGCCAGCTTCCGCACCGCCCGGTCGGCGGCCATCGGCGGCCGCGTACCGGGCCCGAACACGTCCACGCCCTGCCAGCCCACCGTCCAGATACCGAACGAGAACCGGTCCGACGCCTGAGGGGCGAAACGATCTTCACTCACGCTGTCCTCCATCCATCCAACTTGTCGTCTCCACGGCTCTTCTTCGTTGACTCGTGGCGTGTTCGCCCTTCCCCGGCACCGAACGAGGCGAACACGCCACGAGTCAACGGGTCGGGGTGTCGCGCAGGGCGGCGTAGCGGGCCCGGATGTCCGGGGCCGGGGCGGCGGTGTGCTCGGTGGCGGGGGCGGGCGGCCAGGCGGGCGGCTCGAGGGTACCGGCCAGGGCCCAGGCGGCCTGCCGGGCGGCGCCGAGCGCGACGTACTCGGCGGGCTCGGGGACGGTCACCGGCGTACCGAAGATCGCGGGAGCGATGGCGCGGACCGCCGCCGAGCGGGCGCCGCCGCCGATGAGCAGGGTACGGCGCGGCCGCACGCCCTGGGCGGCGAGGTGATCGACGGCGTCGGCCAGCGAGCACAGCAGGGCCTCGACGGCGGCGCGGGCGAGGTTCTCGCGGGTGGCGTTGGACGTGGTCAGGCCCGACAGGACGCCGGTGGCATCCGGCCGGTCAGGGGTGCGCTCGCCGTCCAGGTAGGGCAGGAGCGTGAGACCGCCCGCGCCTGGTTCGGCGGCCAGGGCGAGCGCCGACAGGCCGTCCAGGTCGGTACCGGTCAGGGCGGCGGCCGAGGTCAGGATGCGCGCGGCGTTCAGGGTGGCGACCAGCGGGAGGTAGCGGCCGGTCGCGTCGGCGAAGCCGGCCACGAGGCCGGACGGGTCGGCGGCCGGGGCGGGGGCCACGGCGAACGCGGTCCCGGACGTACCGATCGAGACGGCCACGTCGCCTTCGCGCAGGCCGAGGCCGAGCGCGGCTCCCATGTTGTCGCCGGTGCCGGGGGCCAGCCGCGCGCCCCAGGGCGTCGTGCCGACCGTCTCGGCGGGGCCGGCGACCCGGGGCAGCGCGGGCTCGTGGCCGAGCGCGGCGGTGACGAGCTCGGGCAGGTAGCGGCCCTCGGCCGGGGACCAGTAGCCGGTCCCGGAGGCGTCGCCGCGATCGGTGACCGGGCCGTCGGCGCCGAGCCGCAGCGTCAGCCAGTCGTGCGGGAGCATGACCGAGGCGGTGCGGCGCGCGTTTTCGGGCTCGTTCTCGGCCATCCAGCGCAGCTTGGTCACGGTGAACGAAGCGACCGGGACGCTGCCGGTACGTTCGGCCCAGGTCCCGGCGCCGCCCAGCTCGCCGACGAGCGCGCGTGCCTGCGGCGCCGAACGGGTGTCGTTCCACAGGAGCGCGGGACGGACCACCTCGCCGTCCTCATCGAGGGCCACCATGCCGTGCTGCTGAGCCGCCACGGCTATCGCGTCGGCCCGTTCGAGCAGGTCGTAGGCCTTGTTCAGGGCCTCCCACCAGTGCCGGGGATGGCATTCGGTGCCGTCCGGATGCGGTGCGGTGGCCGAATCGACCACCGCGCCGTCCTCGGCACGGCACAGGACGACCTTGACGGACTGGGTCGAGGAATCGATCCCGGCGACGAGCACTGATCCTCCTTGGCCGAGCCTCCGCCGAGCCACCGGGCCGCTCTGCCGCCGCCCTGTCAGCTCTGTCGAAGCGATTCGACTCCCGCACTCTAAACCGGTGTGACCGCCGACACAACGGTGATCAGGGAGCGTAGTTCATCACGTGCTCGTGCAGCATCCGCGGGGCCTCCGGATCCTGCCGGCGGAACGCCTCGATCAGCACGGCGTGCTCGGCCGACTTGGAGTAGATCTCGGTCTGGTGCAGGCGGAGGGAGAGGGTCGTCCACAGCTCGATGCCCAGCGACTCCCACACCGACACCAGCAGCCGGTTGCCGGCCGCCTCCACCACCTCGCGGTGGAACTCGATGCTGAGCCGCATCTGCTGCTGCAGATCGCCGGTCTCGGCGGCCTCGGCCAGCCGCCGGTTGTGCCGCTCCAGGGCGTCCACACGCCCGGCGAGCCGGGGCAGCGCCAGCTCGGCGGCGCTCCGCTCCAGCCCGGCCCGGACGGGGAATATCTCCCCCAGGTCCTGCTCGGTGAACGGGCGGACCCGCGCGCCGCGGTTGGGCAGGCTCTCCACCAGCCGCAGCGCCTCCAGCTGGCGCAGCGCCTCGCGCACCGGCCCCTGGCTGACGCCCAGCTCGGTGGCGATCCGGCGCTCGACGATCCGCTCCCCCGGCTCCCATCGCCCGGCGCTGATGCCGTCGACGATGAACTCCCGGATCTGGGCGGCCAGGCCGGTACGCAGCAGCGGAGCGGAAACGTTCACGCGCCAATGGTAGAGGGCGCCGCATGAGCGGCACTTCCCGGGAACCGGCTGGTCAGTGCATACTGATAGCAGGACATATGATCGATCATTGATCGTTGCGCGCCCGATCGTCGACGATCCGATCAATGAAGATCCGATCAATGCTGAGCGATGGAGGCCCGCGGCGACCCCGCGGTGCGCTCCAGGAGTCGTGAGGAGAACGCCGATGGCCGAGATCACCCAGGCGCGGGCCGCGGGGACCCGTCCCCGCAAGACCACCGGCGGTACCGGCCGGACCAGGGCGGGGACCGCCGCGAAGGGCCCGAAACCGGCCGCCGCCGACGGCGCGGAGCTGGTCGGCTACTACCGGCAGATGCTGCTGATCCGCCGGTTCGAGGAGCGGGCGTCCCGGGCGTACACCGAGGCCAAGATCGGCGGTTACTGCCATCTGAACCTCGGCGAGGAGGCCACGGTGGTCGGGCTGATGACCGCGCTGCGGCCCACCGACTACCTGTTCACCAACTACCGCGAGCACGGCTACGCGCTGGCCAAGGGCATCGCGCCCGGCCGGGTGATGGCCGAGCTGTACGGGCGGTCGGACGGCGTCTCCAAGGGCTGGGGCGGGTCCATGCACCTGTTCGACGCCGAGGCCCGGCTGCTGGGCGGGTACGGCATCGTCGGCGGGCAGGTCCCGCTGGCGACCGGCGCCGCGCTCGCCGTCTCCTACAAGGGCGGCGACGACGTCGTGATGTGCCAGATGGGCGACGGCACCGCCGCGATCGGAGCGTTCCACGAGTCGCTGAACATCGCCGCGCTCTGGAACCTGCCGGCCGTCTTCGTCGTGATCAACAACGGGCTCGGGATGGGCACCACGGTCGAGGCGTCCTCGGCCGAGCCGGAGCTGTACCGGCGCGGCGCCGCGTACCGGATGGAGAGCGCCCGGGTGGACGGCGCGGACGTGGTCGCCGTACGCGACGCGGCCCGCATCGCCGTCGAGCACGCCCGCACCGAGAGCAGGCCGTACCTGCTGGAGGCCGTCAGTCCCCGGCTGCGCGGCCACTCGGTCGTCGACCCGGCCCGCTACCGGTCCAAGGAGGAGCGCCAGGCGCTGCTCGACCAGGACCCCGTGGCCGCGCTCGGCGACCGCCTGGAGCGCGACGGCGTGCTGTCGGCCGACGACCGCGCCGCCATCGCGGCCGAGGTCGCCGCCGAGGTCACGGCCGCCGCCGAGTTCGCCGATCAGAGCCCGGCGCCCGACCCGTCCACGCTGTTCGACTACACCTACGCCACGCCGGTCGCGGGCGAGCTGCGCCGCCTGCCCGCCGACCCGCTGTTCCGTTCCTGAGGAGCCGTTCCATGGCACTTGTCACCTACCGCCAGGCCCTGAGGGACACGCTGCGCGCCGAGATGCTGCGCGACGACGACGTCTTCCTGATCGGCGAGGAGATCGGGCTCTTCGAGGGCTCGTACAAGATCACCGAAGGGCTGCTCAAGGAGTTCGGCCCGCGCCGGGTCCGCGACACCCCGATCGCCGAGGAGGGCTTCGTCGGCGCCGCGATCGGCGCCGCGATGCTCGGCCTGCGCCCGGTGGTCGAGATCATGACGATCAACTTCTCGCTGCTGGCGCTGGACCAGATCGTCAACCACGCCGCCAAGATCTACGGGATGTTCGGCGGCCAGTGCAGCGTCCCGCTGGTGATCCGCACGCCCGGCGGCGGCGGGCAGCAGCTCGGCGCCACCCATTCGCAGAACGTGGAGCTGTTCTACTCGTTCATCCCGGGCCTGAAGGTCGTCGCGCCCAGCACGCCGGCCGAGGCGTCGGCGATGCTCAAGGCCGCGATCCGGGACGACGACCCGGTGCTGTTCCTGGAGAACCTCTCCCTCTACAACAGCAAGGGAGAGTTGCCCGCCGACGTCGCCGACATCGAGCCCGCCGAGATCGGCCGCGCCGCCGTCACCCGGCCCGGCACCGACATCACGATCATCGGCTACTCCCGGATGGCCACGGTCGCCACCGAGGTCGCCGAACGGCTCGCGGAGGAGGGCATCTCGGCCGAGGTCGTCGACCTGCGCAGCCTGCGCCCGCTGGACCGGCAGACCTTCGTCGACTCGGTGCGCCGCACCGGCTGCGCCGTGATCGCCGAGGACGACTGGCTCACCTACGGCATCGGCGCCGAGATCGCCGCCACCATCCAGGAGGGCGCCTTCGACTGGCTCGATGCCCCCGTCCGCCGGGTGGCGATGGCCGAGGTCCCGCTGCCGTACGCCAAGCCGCTGGAGCTGGCCGCGCTGCCCTCCGCCGACTCCCTCATCACCGCCGTCCGCGAGACCCTCCGCGCGACCGGCCGCATCGCCCTGGAGACCTCCCGATGACCGACACCGCCACGACCGAGATCCTGATGCCCCGGCTCTCCGACACGATGGAGGAGGGCGTGATCAGCTCCTGGCAGAAGAAGCCGGGAGACGCGATCGCCGTCGGCGACGTCATCTGCGACATCGAGACCGACAAGGCCGTCATGGAGTACGAGGCGTACGAGGACGGCGTCCTCGCCGAGATCCTCGTCGCCGAGGGCGAGGCGGCCCCGATCGGCTCCCCCATCGCCATCGTCGTCCCGCCGGGAACGGACATCGCCGCGGCTGCGGCCGCGGCTCCCGCGAAGAAGCCGGAGCCCGAGGCGGCGCCCGAGCCCGCTGCCGCTCCCCCGGCACCGGCACCGGCCCCCGCCGCAGCCCCCGCGCCCGCCCCTGCACCTGCACCTGCGCCTGTGGCGGCTGAGCCGGCACGCGGGTCGCGGCCGCCGTCGTCGCCGCTCGCGCGCCGGCTCGCCCGCGACCACGGTCTCGACCTGGGCACGCTGAACGGGTCGGGCCCGGGCGGCCGGGTCATCCGCGCGGACATCGAGGCCGCGATCCGTACCGTCGAGGCGCCCGCCGAGGCCCCCGCCAAGCCGGCGCCGGCCGCCGCGCCCGTGCGCGCGGACGACGCCGACGTCGAGCGCGTGCCGCTCAACCGGTTCCGCAAGGTCGCGGCCCGCAGGCTCACCGAGAGCAAGCAGAACGCGCCGCACTTCTACCTGACGCGCGAGGTGGACGCCTCGGAACTGCTGGCGTTCCGGGCCACGCTCAACACGGCGCTCGCTCCCGCCAAGGTCAGCGTGAACGACCTGATCGTGAAGGCGTGCGCGACCGCGCTGCTCGAGCACCCCGCCGTGAACGTCTCGTACACGCCGGAGGACCTGCTGTTCCACAAGCGGGTGAACATCGGCATCGCGGTGGCGGTCGAGGACGGCCTGCTCGTGCCGGTCATCCGGGACGCCGACCGCAAGAGCGTCTCGCAGATCGGCACCGAGACCCGCGAGCTGGCGGGCAAGGCCCGCGAGGGCAAGCTGCCGGCGCAGGACATGAGCGGCGGCACGTTCAGCGTGAGCAATCTCGGCATGTACGGGATCGCGCACTTCTCGGCCGTGATCAACCCGCCGGAGGCCGCCATCCTCGCGGTCGGCGCGGTACGGGACGAGCCGGTCGTCCGCGACGGCCAGGTCGTGCCGGGCAAGCGCATGGCGGTGACGCTGTCGGTGGACCACCGCGCCTGCGACGGCGCCACGGGCGCCGCGTTCCTGGCCCGCCTCGCCGAGCTGCTGGAGCAGCCCCTGCTCATCGTCGCCTGACCTACCGCACCACGTGTTCGGCGTGCACCTGACGCTGCGGTCGCCGACCGCCGCCAGGTGCACGCCGAACGCACGTACTGCCACTGAATCACGCTGCCACTGAAATCAAGCTGCCACTGACATCACGTTGCCGCTGAATGACCGCGTGAACGTCCGTGAACCGGCCGCGCGGAAGCCGTCATGGGTCAGTCGACGCGGAAGAGATTCTCGTCGATGCGGTCGAGGGCGAGCCGTACGGCACCGACGCCGACGGCCTCGTCGCCGAGGGTGGAGGCCTCGATCCGCAGAGGGCTGAGGCAGAGCGGGCGGACCTGGCGGCGGAGCTCGTCGATCAGCCGGTCGCCGGCGCGGGTGAGCGCGCCGCCGACGACGATCATCTCGGGGTCGATGGCCAGGGCCATCGCGGCGATGCCGCGCGACATCCGGGCGGCGAGCCGTTCGACCAGGGCGACGGCCTCGGGGTCGTCGTGCTGGGCGGCGGTCAGGACGGCCTCCGCGGCAGCGTCCTCGGCGCCGCGGACCGAACCGGTGGGGACGCCGGTCAGCGCGGCCGTGGTATCGCGCAGGCCCAGCTCGGGAAGCATGCCGATCTCGCCCGCCGCGCCCCAGCGGCCGCGGTGCAGCCGGCCGCCGATGACGGCGCCGACGCCGGTGTGCAGGCCGGCCAGGACGCAGATGACGTCGTCGGTGTCCTCGGCCACGCCGCGCCAGCGTTCGGCCATGGTGGCGAGGTTGGCGTCGTTCTCCACGTACACCGGGCAGGCGAACGAGCGGCCCAGCTCGCGGCCCAGATTGAGGCCCTGCCAGCCCGGGACGACCGTACAGAACGCGACCGTGCCCTCGGCGGTGACGACGCCGGGGGTGCCCGCGGCCACGGCCCAGAGGGCGGAACGGTCGATGCCGGTGGCCGACAGGCAGGTCTTGATGGCGGCGCGGACGGCGGCGAGCCGTTCGGGAGGTTCCCAGCCGACGTCGAGTCCGGCCCGGTGCGAGCCGATGACCTGGCCGTTGAGGTCGGCCAGGAAGATCTGGACGCTGTGCGCGTCGATGTCCAGGCCCAGCGCGTAGCCGGCCTCGGCGCGGAACCGGTAGCGGCGGGCGGGACGGCCGAGGCCGGAGCCGGAACGGGGCGCGACCTCGGCCACCAGGCCGCGCCCGGTCAGCTCGCCGATCACGCCCTCGGTGGTGGGGCGGGACAGCCCGACCAGCCGGGCCAGCTCACTGAGGGTGGGCTCGCCCCCGCCGCGCAGCGCGCGCAGCGTCGCGGCGGCGTTGAGCCTGCGGAGCACCGAAGGATCGCCCCCGTGCAGGGAAATTTCGGACACGGCACCTCTCGTCGATTCACTGGCTCGGTTCACGAGCTCGGTTCAGGGCCTTGACAGGGATCGGCCGACCGTGGACATTATTGCCAACCTACTTACGAAAGACCCTTTCGTAAAGCGACGTGCAGCTCAGAGGGCAGGTGACGCAGTGGTGGCAGCGGACGGCGCGCGGCCGACGATCGCGGTGGTGGGCGCCGGGCTGCGCGGCTCGACCTACGCCCGCCGGATCCTGGCCACCGCGCGCGGCAGGATCGTCGCGGTGGCCGAGCCGGACCCGCAGCGCCGCGAGCGGTTCGCCGCCGAGCACCGGATCCCGCCGGACCGGGTGTTCGCGAGCTGGACCGAACTGGTCGACGCCGGCCGCGAGCACCGGCTGGCCGACGGCGCGATCATCGCGACCCAGGACACCGAGCACGCCGAACCCGCCGTCCGGCTGGCCGGGCAGGGCTACCACATCCTGCTGGAGAAGCCGATGGCCACCACCGAGGCCGACGCGGAACGGGTGGTCGCGGCGGCCGAGCGGGCCGGGACGATGCTGGCGGTCTGTCACGTGCTCCGTTATACGCCCTACACCCGGTTGATCCGGCATCTCCTGGACGCGGGGCGGATCGGTACCCCGATCAGCGTCCAGCATCTGGAACCGGTGGGCTGGTGGCACCACGCCCACTCCTACGTACGGGGCAACTGGCGGAGGGAGGACGAGTCGGGCCCGATGCTGATGACCAAGTCGGTCCACGACATCGACTGGATGATCCACGTGATGGGCGAGACCCCGTCCCGGGTCGGCTCGTTCGGGCGGCTGTCGCACTTCCGGCCGGAGAACCGCCCGGCCGGGGCCGCCGCCCGCTGCCTGGACTGCTCGGTCGAACCCGAGTGCGCGTACTCCGCCAAGCGGCTCTACCTGTCCTGCCTCGGCGATCCCGAGCGCGAGGCCTGGCCGCTGGGCGCGATCACCGACGACTTCACCAAGGAGGGCGTCGTCGCGGCGCTGCGCGAGGGCCCGTACGGCCGGTGCGTGTACGACTGCGACAACGACGTGGTGGACCACCAGGTCGTGAACATGGAATTCCCGTCCGGTGCCACCGGCACCTTCACCGTGACCGCGTTCTCCCCGTACGCCCAGCGGCAGACCCGGATCTTCGGCTCGGCCGGCTGCATCGAGGGCGACGGCGTGCGGCTCTCGCTGCGCGACTTCGTCACCGGCGAGCTGGAGACCTTCGACACCGGATCCGGTCCTGTTCCCGCCTCGACCCGCCCCGAGCACGAAGCGCCCGACGGCCGGCACGACGCCGCCGACGAAGCGCTGGCCGACGCGTTCGTCGCGGCACTGGCGGCCGGCGACCCGGCCCCGCTCGCCTCCGGCGGCCGCGAGAGCCTTGCCTCGCACCGCGTCGTATGGGCGGCCGAACGCGCGCGCCACGCGGGAACGGTCGTCGGCATCGCCTCCGCCGGCATCGGCTCCGCCGGCACCGCCCCCTCCGAGAGCGCACCCTCTCCGCAACCCCCCGCGAAAGGTACTGCGACCCCATGACCAGAAAAGTGTGGACCGGCGCCGCCGGATCCCTGGCCCTCGCCCTCGTGCTGAGCGCGTGCGGCGGCTCCGACGGCAAGGACGCCGCGGGCACGGCGACCAACGACGCGCGCGGCGCCATCACGTTCGCCACCGGCAAGGACCTGACCGGCACCATCCAGAAGCTGGTCAAGAAGTGGAACGACGCGCACCCCAAGGAGCAGGTGCGGATCGTCGAGCTGCCCGAGGACGGCGACCAGACCCGGCAGCAGCTCGTCCAGAACGCGCAGATCAAGTCCGACGCGTACGACGTGATCCGGCTGGACGCGGTCTGGACGGCCGAGTTCGCCGCGCGCCGCTGGGTGCTGCCGCTGGACGAGAGCAAGCTGGACCCGAGCACGTTCGTACCGGCCGCCCTGGAGACCGGTAAGTACCGGGGCAAGCTGTACGCGGCGCCCTGGCTCACCGGCACCGGGATCCTGTACTACCGCACCGACCTGCTGGAAGCCGCCGGTGTGAAGGACCCGCCGAAGACGTGGGCCGAGATGCAGGCCGCCTGCGAGAAGGTCAAGGAGACCGACGAGGGCAAGGACGCCGACTGCTTCGCAGGCCAGTACGACAAGTACGAGGGCCTGACCGTCAACTACTCCGAGGCCGTGCAGTCCGCCGGGGGCACGGTGTTCGACGCAAGCGGCAAGCCCCAGGTGACCACGCCGCAGGCCAAGGCGGGCCTGCAGTTCCTGGTGGACGGGTTCAAGAACGGCACGATCCCGTCCAAGGGCATCACGCTCAAGGAGGAGGAGAGCAGGCGCGCGTTCCAGGACGGGCAGCTGGTCTTCCACCGCAACTGGGCCTACGTGTACGCGCTGGCCGCCGCCAAGGACGGCACGTCCAAGGTGAACGGCAAGTTCGACATCGCACCGCTCCCGGGCAAGGACGGCGTGGGCTCGGGCACGCTCGGCGGCAACAACCTGTCGGTCTCGGCGTTCTCCAAGCACCAGGCCACCTCGCGGGACTTCATCCAGTACATCGTGAGCCTGGACGTGCAGCGCGAGTACAACAAGGAGCAGTCGTTCCCGCTGTCGCGCGCCGCGCTGTACGACGACCCCGCGCTGATCAAGCAGTACCCGTACCTGCCGGTCATGAAGAAGAGCCTGGAGACCGCCAAGCCGCGCCCGGTCGTGGTCAAGTACAACGAGGTCACCGCCGCGATCCAGGACCACGTCACCGCCGCGATCACCGGCAAGAAGACGACCGACCAGGCCGCCACGGAACTGCAGACCGCCCTCGCCGGCCTGGCTGACTGATCCACTCATGGAGAAGCTGACCACCGACACCGGCCGCGATCCGGCCGGCCCGTCGGTCACGTCCCCGGCCGGGGCCGCTCCCCCAGGCGACCAGGCCCACACGGGGGATCCCGGCCGGGGACGGCCCGCCCGCAGGCTCCGCCGGGCCCGTACCGGAACCGGTTCGGGCGGGCGGGCGACGGCGGGCGAGGGGCGGCTCGCCGCCGCGCTGCTGTCCCCCACGCTCGCGGTGCTGGCCGTGGTGATCGCGTTCCCGCTGGTGGCCGCGGTCTGGGACTCGCTGCACCGCACCAGCGAGGAACTGGACGCCGACGGGCTGGTGGTGGAGGCCGAGCGGTTCAGCGGCCTGGCCAACTACACGAGCCTGATCGGGAACGACCGGTTCCTCACCGCGCTGTGGAACACCACGTTCTTCACCGTCACCACGGTCGTGCTCGAGACGCTGCTCGGGCTGGGGATGGCGCTGCTGATGCACCGCGCGTTCCGGGGGCGGGCGATCTTCCGGGCCAGCGTGCTGGTGCCGTGGGCGATCCCGACCGCGATCTCCGCGCTGCTGTGGCGGTGGATCTTCTCGGCGGACGGCGTGGCCAACAAGGTGCTCGGCCGCGAGATCCTGTGGACCGCCGACGGCGTCGCCGCCAAGTTCGCGGTGATCCTCGCCGACACCTGGAAGACCGCGCCGTTCGTGGCGCTGCTGGTGCTGGCCGGGCTGCAGGTGATCCCCGACGAGGTGTACGAGGCGGCCCGGGTCGACGGGGCCGGGGCGTGGCAGCGGTTCAGGAACGTGACGCTGCCGCTGGTCATGCCGTCGCTGCTGGTCGCGGTGATGTTCCGGATGATGGACTCGCTGCGGATGTTCGACCTGCCGCAGGTCCTGATCGGCACCCGCAAGCCCTCGGTGGAGACGCTGTCGCAGCTGGCCTGGGACGACGCCATGAACCTCAACTACGGCCCCGCCGCCGCGACCGCGACGGTGCTGTTCCTCTACATCGCGCTGGCCGCGTACGTCTTCGTACGGCTGCTTGGCGCCGACATGCTGAACGAAGAGAGGCATGGCGGCGGAGCCGCTCGCGGGGGGTCTGGGGGGTCGTCCTCCCAGAAGGGGAACGACATGATCGGTAAGGAGGACGAGCGGTGATGCGGCGCTGGACCGACCGGCTGTCGCCGGCCATCGTGGTGGTCTTCTGCCTGCTGCCCTTCTACTGGATGGTCGTCTCCAGCCTGCGCCGCACCAACGACATCCTGGACATGTCGGTGCTGCCGAGCCCGGTGTCGCTGGAGAACTACCGGGCGGTGTTCCAGCCGGGCAACGGCTTCGTGCGGGCGCTGGGCAACAGCGTGGTGGTGGCCGGGATCACCACCCTGCTGACGCTGATCATCGGGATCACCGCGGCGTACGCGCTGGCCCGGCTGCGGTTCCGGTTCAAGCGGGCGGCGCTGGCGCTCATCGTGTCGACCTCGATGTTCCCCGGCAGCCTGCTGATCGTCCCGCTGCTGCGGCTGTTCACCGACATCGGCTGGATCAACAGCTACCAGGCGATGGTGGTACCGAACCTGTCGTTCGCGCTGCCGCTGGCGGTCTGGAACCTCACCGCGTTCTTCCGCCGGCTGCCGTTCGAGCTGGAGCAGGCGGCGATGGTGGACGGCTGCACCGCCGGCCAGGCGTTCCGGAAGATCATCCTGCCGCTGGCCGCGCCCGGGGTGTTCACCACCGCGATCATCACGTTCGTGGTGGCGTGGAACGAGTACCTGATCGCGGTGAGCATGGTCAACGACCAGGCGATGAAGACCGCCAACGTGATCGTGGCCCAGTTCACCGGCCAGCACGGCTACGACCAGCCGTTCGGGACCCAGATGGCGGCCGGGGTCATCGTGACCGTGCCGCTCGTGCTCGTGGTGCTGGCCTTCCAGCGCCGCATCGTCGCCGGCCTCACCTCCGGTGGCCTGAAATGACCCGGCGGCGGCCTCGAATGACCCGCTCGCCGATCATCCCGCGTTGACCGCAGGACGCCCGCCGTCCACGTCCCGTGCCCAAGATTCCTCCAGTCCGCCGCCCGACCGGGCCCTTCCCCCTGGAGTACGCGCATGAGATCACCCCTGCCCGCTCCGAGACGCCGGACGTTCCTGGCGATGACCGGGGTGAGCGCCGCCGCGTTCGCCGCCGGCACCGGTCACGCCGCCGCCGGCGAGACCGCGGGCGGCAAGGTGCCGTCCGACCCGTTCACGCTGGGCGTCGCGTCCGGCGACCCGCTCCCGGACGGCTTCGTGCTGTGGACGCGCCTCGCGCCCACACCGCTGGCCGCCGACGGGCACGGCGGCATGCCGCCGCGCCCCTTCACCGTCCGGTACGAGGTCGCCGAGGACGCCGCGTTCAAGCGCGTCGTCAAGCGCGGCCAGGCCCTCGCGACCCCTGAGCTGGCCCACTCCGTACACGCCGAGGTGCACGGGCTGCGTCCGGGCCGGGAGTACTTCTACCGTTTCCGTGCCGGTTCCGAGCTGAGCCCGACCGGCCGTACGCGCACCGCCCCGGATCCCCGTACGACGCCCGACTCGCTGCGGTTCGCCACGGCGTCCTGTGCCGCCTGGTACCACGGCCACTTCACGGCGTACGAGCACATGGCCAAGGAGGACCTGGACCTCGTCCTCTTCCTGGGCGACTACATCTACGAGTACGGCATCACCCAGACCAACATGTGGCGGCAGGGCGTCCCGCTGCCCGGCCCGGAGCACGCGGTCGAGATCAACACGCTCGAGCAGCACCGCCTGCGGTACTCGCTGTTCAAGACCGACCCCAACCTCCAGGCCGCGCACGCCATCGCCCCCTGGCTGTTCACCCAGGACGACCACGAGGTGCAGAACAACCACGCCGACGAGTGGTCGGAGACCGGCGTACCGCCCGCCGACTTCCTGCGCCGCCGCGCCGTCGCGTACCGCGCGTACTACGAGAACCTCCCGCTGCGCAGCGTGATGCGTCCGGAAGGCCCCGACCTGGCCCTCTACCGGCGCTACAAGTGGGGCCGGCTCGCGCAGATCGACATGCTCGACAACCGGCAGTACCGCGACACCTACCCGGCCGGAGTGGTCACCGACAACTCCCCCGAGCGGCACGACCCGAAGCGCTCGCTCCTCGGGGCCCGCCAGGAGAAGTGGCTGTACGACGGTCTCGGCGAGTCCGACGCCACCTGGAACCTCCTCGGCTCCGGCGTCGTCGTCGCGGAGATCGACCGCGACACGGGACCCGGCGAGCTCTACAGCAACGACATGTGGGACGGCTTCCCGGCCAACCGCAAGCGGCTGTGGTCGGCGCTGGACCGGCACGGCATCGCCAATCCGGTGGTGCTGTCCGGCGACATCCACCGCCATGTCGCGGCCGAACTCAAGGCCGACTTCAAGGACCCCGCGTCCAAGACGATCGGGACCGAGCTGGTCACCGGCTCGATCGGCTCCGACGGCGACGGTGCCGAGACCGACTCCACGGGCAGGCTCTGGCTGGCCAACCCGCACGTCAAGCTCTACAACGCCCGGCGCGGGTATGTGAGCTGCGATCTCACGCCGGCCAAGCTCACCTCCGAGTACAAGACCGTCGAGTACGTCACCCGTCCCGGCGCCCCGGTCCGTACGACGGCGCGCTTCGTCACCGAGGCCGGGCGTCCCGGCCTGAACCGAGAGGTCTGACCGATGACGACCGTGACCCGCCGCTCGGCCCTCGCCCTCGCCGGCCGCCGGCCCCGTCCCGTGCACGCCCTGCGCGCCGAGGCCGGGATCGGCCGGATCCGCCTGTCCTGGAAGGGCGAGGCGTACGAGCCCCTCGTCGACCACTACGCCATCTATGGCTCGCACTCGCGCGGCTTCGGCATCGGCCCAGAGACGCTCATCGGCAAGACCGTCTACGGCTTCTTCATGCACGACCGCATGGGTGGCGAGCGCCAGGACTGGTACTACCGCGTCGTCGTCGTGGACGCCGCCGGCAACCGCAGCCGCCCGTCCGCCGAACTGGCCGCTCACAGCATCGAGTCCGTGACCGTCGCCGGCAAGGCGCTCGCCACCGTGGGCGACTTCGACCACAAGACGCTGGAACTGGCGTTGGCGCCCAATGGGTACGCCCAGTACCGCACCCGGTTCCCCAACGGCTCGGACTACACGTACGGCAAGAGCACACCGGCGAACGACTGGGCGTACATCCAGCCGGGGCCGTCCGACTCCTGGGCGGGCAACAAGCCGAGCCGCGCGACGTTCCGCTTCCCGCTGGAGGCCGTACCGTCCGGGGAGACGTGGCTGGCCATCTGGCTGGTGGACACCCACGCCTCCATTCCCGGGACGATCCAGCTCGCCCTCAACGGCACACCCGTACGCGAGGTGAAGCTGGAGAACGGCGGTACGCGGGGTTCCCTGGAGGGGGACGCGACCCTGCCGAGCACGCCGCTCAAGCCGTCGTACGTGGAGCTGGCCCTTCCCACCGCCGCCTTGAAGGCGGGCGAGAACGTCCTGACCATCGACAAGCAGATCGGCTCCTGGCACGTCTACGACGCCCTGGGCATCTTCGCCCGCTGACCGCCCTTCCCCGTGACCGCCCTTCCCCGTTGACTCGTGGCGTGTTCGCCCTCCCTGTGCCGTGAACAGGCGAACACGCCACGAGTCAACATGGTCGGTCTGGCTATCGGCGGTAGGTCAGGCCGTAGCCGAAGGGGAACAGCGGGTCCTGGCCGTCGCCCCGGTTGATGGGCTGCTGGGAGACACTGTTCATCCAGGTCACCGGCAGTTTCCCGGTCGGCTTGCGGATCCCGAACAGCACGTCGGCCACGCCGCGTCCCTCGGTGCCGGGCAGCCAGGACGCGAGCAGCGCGTTCCACTTGGGCAGTTCGGCGGAGATGTCCAGCGGGCGGCCCGAGACCAGCACCACGATCACCGGCACGCCGGAGGCGCGCAGCCGCTCGATCGTCGCCAGATCCTCCGCGTCCAGGCCCATCGCGCCGGGCCGGTCACCGAAGAACTCCGCGTACGGCGTCTCGCCCACGACCGCCACGGCCGCCTCGTACGAGCCGTCGATGCCACTGCCGTCTCTGCTGTACGTCACCGTGCCGGACTTGCCCGCGGTCTGCTCGATCCCTTCGAGGATGGTCGTCCCGGGCGTGATCGGGCCGGACGAGCCCTGCCAAGTGATCGTCCAGCCGCCGGACTGGTTGCCGATGTCGTCGGCGTTCTTGCCGGCCACGAAGATCTTGCCGTTCCCGCGGTCCAGCGGCAGCACGTTCCGCTGGTTCTTCAGCAGGACCTGCGACTCGGCCACGGCCTCGCGCGCCAGGGCCCGGTGCTGGGCGCTGCCGACCGTACGCAGGTAGCGGCGGTCGGTCAGCGGCCGCTCGAACAGCCCCAGCTCGACCTTCTTGGTCAGGATCCGGCGGTTGGCGTCGTCGATCCGCGCCATCGGCACCCGGCCGGCCTCGACCTCGGCCTTCAGCGTCTCGATGAACCGGCGCCACTCGCTCGGCACCATCACCATGTCGATGCCCGCGTTGATCGCCGTACGGACCTCGGCCGGGGTGAAGCCCGGCTGCCCGTCGATCTGGTCGATCCCGTTGTAGTCGGAGATCACGAAGCCGGAGAAGCCCAGCTCCCGCTTCAGCACGCCGTTGATCAGGTGGTCGTGGCCGTGCACCTTGACACCGTTCCACGAGCTGTAGGTGATCATCACCGAGCCCGCGCCGCGCCTGATCGCGGCCTGGAACGGCGGCAGGTGGATCTTCCGGAGCTCGGCCTCGGAGAGCTGCGTGTCGCCCTGGTCCTTGCCACCGGTGGTCCCGCCGTCTCCGACGTAGTGCTTGGCCGTGGCCAGGACGGACGCGGGCCCGCCCAGCCGCCGGCCCTGGAGCCCGGTGACGACCGTGCTCATCTGCGAGGGCAACTCGGGGATCTCGCCGAACGACTCGTACGTACGGCCCCAGCGGTCGTTGCGGGCCACGCACAGGCAGGGCGCGAAGTTCCAGTCGACGCCCGTACCGGAGACCTCCTCGGCGGTGGCGGCGCCGATCCTGCGGACCAGTTCGGGGTCGCGGGTGGCGCCGAGCCCGATGTTGTGCGGGAAGATCGTCGCGCCGACCACGTTGTTGTGGCCGTGCACCGCGTCCACGCCGTAGATCAGCGGGATCCGCAGCGGCGCCGCGAGCGCCGCCCGCTGGAAGCCGTCGTACATGTCCGCCCACGACTCGGGCGTGTTCGGCGTGGGCACCGATCCGCCGCCCGACAGCAGCGAGCCCAGCCGGTAGCGGGTGATGTCCTCGCTCGTGACGTTCTGCCGCTCCGGCTGCGTCATCTGGCCGATCTTCTCGTCCAGGCTCATCCGGGCCAGCAGCCGCTCCACCCGGTCATGAACCGGGCGCCTGTCGTCCAGGTAGGAGATGGTCGGTTCCGCGGTCGCGCTCCCGCCCGTACCGGACAGCACGAGTGCCGCCATCAGGCCGAGGACCAGGGACCGGGGTGGGCTGCGGTGCATCGTCGCCTCCGCTTGGGGCTCATCGGGCCAATTTGTGTTCCCCCCCAACAAAAGCAACGTAAAGCGTTCGGAGCGCCGCGTAAACACCCCTGAGCACGACGAGACCCCGGCCACTCCCGGCCGGGGTCACGTACGCCCGATCACTTGCGTTCGTGCCGCCCGGACATCTTCCCGCCGGTGTCGCCGGTCCGCCCGGCGGTGCCCTGCGTCCGCCCGGTGGTGCCCTGGCCCTCGTGGGCGAAGTCGATCCGCTCCTTGCGGATCTCGTCCCGAACGGTCTGCTCGCTGGCGATCCGCTCGGCGCGCACCCGGATCCGCTCGACCGGGACGACCTCCTTGGAGATCATCGGGCGCTCCTCGTGCAGGATGAACTCCCGCTCGTCCTCGCCGATCCGGAGCCGGCCGGCGGCGTCGGCTCCCAGCTCGCCCTCGGCGATCGGCTCGCGCTCGATCCGCAGCTCCTCGCGGTAGACCGGGACGGTCCGCTCGATGTGCTCGACCTCGATCCGCTTGCGCAGCCGGACCCGCTCGGCCTCGTGCCGCTCGGTTCCGACCCGGACCCGCTCCTCGGAGAGGGTCATCTCGACCATCCCGTCATCGGCGGCGGGCTGCTCGCCCGCCACCCTGCCGTGGGTGGCCTGCATCTTCTCGGTCTTGGACATCGAGCCGCGGCCCTGCTGGTCGGCGCCCGCCTGGTCGCGCGCCTGCTGCTCGCCCGCGGCCTGGCCGCGCAGCGTCTGCTTGCGCGACGGCTGGCCTGGTACGGCGTTGGTCTGGCGCCCCGACGGCGGCCGCAGACCGTAGTAGCGATACAGGTCGGTGACCTGCTCCCGCGACAGATGCTGGTCGGCGTCGACGTTCGGCGCGTGCTTGACCTTGTCCTTGTCGAAGGGCACCTGGAGCCCGTCCTGGGTACGCCGGGCGTCGGACAGCGGTACGAAGCTCTCCCGCGTACCGAACCACCCGGTGTGGACCCGGACCCACTCCGGCTCCCCGGAGACGTCGTTGAGATAGACCTGCTTGACCGTGCCGCACTTGTGGCCGGAGCTGTCGGTCACATCAAGGTCCATCAGTTCCTTGACATTCGTCTGCGTCTGCACGCGAAACACCCCTGTTCCACTGAACGTTCCTGTGGGCGGGCGGACCCCGTCCGCGCGCGGGCGGACGTGCTTCGGCATGGACCGGGTCCAGCGCCGTGCGCGACGGGTCGGGGCTCCCCGGGCCGGACCCGCGGCGTACCGCGGCGCTACCCCCACTGAGCGGGGCCTCCCCCGTACCCGTACTCCGATGTCCGGAGTTGTCTGGCTACTACCTGTGTTTCCGATCGTGACCAGGGTAAACACGGCGCCCGAGGGCGCCCTAGCGGAAGTCGGACGCGGCCTCGGCCGCCAGCCGCCCGCACTCGCGCATCCGGATCGAGGGCATCCGGTCGGCCGGGCCGCACACCACGAGCGCGCCGAGCGGGTAGCCGTCGGGTGCCGTCAGCGCGGCGGCGACGGCGCGCGCGCCCTCCTGGACCTCCTCGTCGTTCGCCGACCAGCCCTGCCGCCGGACGCGCGCGAGGGAACGGTCGTCATCGAAGCCGGGATGGGCGGCCCGCAGCCGTTCCACCTCCTCCCGGGGCAGGTACGCGGCGATCGCCCGCGCCGCCGCGCTGCCGGGAACGGGCATCTCCGCCCCGGTGGCCATGCTCAGCCGTACGGGCCGGCGGCTCTCGGCCACCTCGGCGACGACCATCCGATCGTCCTCCATGACCGCCAGCAGGACGGTCTCACCACTGTCGTCGCGCAGCCGTTCCATGGCCGGAAGGACCGCCGCGGCCAGGCTCGCCGTGCCGCCCCTGCGGGCCAGGCCGAGGAACGCCGGCGCCAGCTCCCACCGGGTGGACGGGCCTTCGGCGGGCCGGATCCACCCCGCCGCATGGAGCGTCACCGCGATCCGGTGCGCGGCGCTCTTGTCCAGGCCGGTCCGCCGCGCGAGCTCGCTCACGCCCACCGGCTGGCCGGCCGCGATGGCCTCGACCACCGTGCACGCGTTGTGGACCGATCGCACCTGCTTGACCGTGCTCATGCCACCAACCTAGGATTAATACAACAAATATATCGCACAGTAACACACGCGCTGATCAGCGAACAAGACCGATCAGCCCGAGACGGATCACCACAAGGAGGGTCATGACGATCGCCCAGCCCGACCTGTTCCTGCCGGAGCCGGCGCCGCGCGAGGCCAAATACACGATCATCTCGGTGGACGACCACGTGGTGGAGCCGCCCGACACGTTCGAGGGGCGGCTGCCCGCCCACCTCCAGGAGCGCGCGCCGCGCATCGTGGACACGCCCGAGGGCCACCAGGTCTGGGAGTTCGAGGGCGACCGCTACACCCAGGTCGGCATGAACGCGGTCGCCGGCCGGCGGCCCGAGACCGTCCAGTTCGAGCCGTTCCGCTTCGACCAGATGCGTCCCGGCTGCTACGACATCGACGCGCGCATCAAGGACATGGACATCAACGGCGTCTGGGCGTCGGTGAACTTCCCGTCCCAGATCACCGGGTTCTGCGGGCGCGTCTTCTTCGCCACCCACGACCAGGAGCTCGGCAACGCCTGCGTCCGCGCCTGGAACGACTGGCTGTACGACGAGTGGTACACCAAGTACCCCGAGCGGATCGTCCCGCTGGGCATCACCCACCTCACCGACCCGCGGCTGGCCGTCGAGGAGATCCACCGCAACGCCGCCCGCGGCTTCACCTCGGTGACCTTCCCCGAACGGCCGCACGCCATCGGGCTGCCCTCGCTCTGGGACCGCGACCACTGGGACCCGATCCTGGAGGCCTGCGTCGAGACCGACACCGTCGTCTCCCTGCACGTGGGCAGCTCAGGCCTGTCCCAGCACCCGCCGGGCGCGCCCCGCCTCCAGCTGGGCGCCACCCTGTTCGGCCAGCAGTCGCTGCGCTCGTGCGCCGAATGGCTCTGGTCCGGCCACCCGCTCCGGCACCCGAACCTCAAGATCGCGATGAGCGAGGGCGGCATCGGCTGGGTCGCGATGCTGCTCGACCGGCTCGACAACATCGTGGACCGTTCCGGCTACGGCGACGGCTGGGACGTGCGCCCCTCGGACGTGCTGCGCCGCAACTTCTGGTTCTGCACCATCGACGACCCGTCCACGATCGACACCCGGTACCGGATCGGCGTCGAGAACATCATGCTCGAGACCGACTACCCGCACGGCGACAGCACCTGGCCCGACACCCAGCCCGTCATCGAGGAGGCCTGGGGCCACATCCCGCCGGCCGAGCTCCGCGCGATGTGCTCCGAGAACGCCGCCGCCCTCTACCGCCACCCCCTGCCCGCCACCGTCCTCCCGCTCGGCTGAAGGGGAACCATGCCGTTCGAACCCACCCCCGACAAGCTCATCCCCGACCTGTCGCTGCGCGAGGAACTCGTCCTGCTGGCCCGCTGCCTGTGGCGCGAGGGCTACAACGACCATCTCGCCGGCCACATCACCTGCGCCCTCGGCGACGGCACCCTGCTCTGCAACCCCTGGCTGATCACGTGGGATGAGCTCCAGCCCCACCAGGTCATCCGCATCGACCTCGAAGGCAACCTGGTCGAGGGCGACTGGCCCGTCCCCTTGGGCATCCCCCTCCACCTGGCCCTGCACGAGCAACGCCCCGACGTGGGCTGGGCCGTGCACAACCACCCCCTCTACGGGACGGTCTGGGCCGACATGCGCGAGGCCCCGCCCCCCATGGACCAGAGCTCCGCCATCGGCGGCGGCGAACTCGTCGTGGTGGACGAGTACGAGGGCGCCGTCAACAGCATGGAATCGGCCCGCGCCGCCGTCGCCAAGATGGGCGGCGCCGACCTCGCACTCCTCGCGGGCCACGGCGTCTTCGTCCTGGGCGGCTCGGCCCGGGCCGTCCACCAGCGAGCCATCGCCCTGGAGCAACGCTGCCAGCGCGCCTGGCACATCCGCGCCGCCGGAGGCACCCTCGACTCGCCACTCCCCCAGTGGTGGGCCGACAAGATGCGTCAGAGCAACGGCGAGAACTTCCTCGGCTTCTGGGAGGCGATGGTCCGCCAAGAACTAAGAGCAGACCCGTCCCTCCTGCAATTGCCCACCACCCGTGGCCGCGCCGCCCAAAACCGGCGCGGCCACGGCAAGTGAACAAAGCAACTACAACCACGACCCAAGCCATACGTACCGAACACGAGTACTAGCCGGACACATGGCCCACTCGGACCAATTTCAACTTGGCCCGATATTAACCCCATGTAATCAATCGATTACCGTTAGCTTGAAGTCGTGCCTACGTTCAACCATGAACTCCCGCTGGAGATGGTCCGCAACCGGCCGGATCTCGTCCCGGCACTCCTGCGCAGCGTCTTCCGGCTCGACGTGCCCAGCGACGTCCAGGTCACCCTGGCGTCGGAGTCTTACGCCGACCTCAACCCGGCCGAGCTTCGCTGCGACGCCACCGTCCTGCTGAACGACCCCGACAGGCCCAGTCTCGGCGTGGTGGTCGAGTCGCAGTTACGTCCCCGAGAGGAGAAGACCTTCAGCTGGCCCGCGTACCTGGCCCTGCTGCGCCTGCGCCGCAGATGCCCGGTGACGCTGCTGGTGTTCTGCCCCGACCAGGCCACCGCGCAGGGCTGCGCCGCCCCGATCGACATGGGCCATCCCGAATGGGTCCTCAAGCCCCTGACCGTCTATCCCGAGATCCTGCCCCCCGTCACCGACGAGTCCATGGCCCGGCGCCTGCCGGAACTCGCCGTCCTCAGCGCCCCCGCCCACGCCGACGGACCGAACGCCGAAGCCGTCGTCAGCAGCCTCTCAGCCGCCTTCGCCACCCTGACCGGCGACACCGGCAAGCTGTACCATGACTACGTGGTGTCACGACTGTCCGACGCCGCCCGGAAGCTCCTGGAGGAGACCGTGAAGATCGAAGACTACGAGTGGACCTCGGACTTCGCCATCACCCACAGAGCCGAAGGCAAGGCGCAGGGGCTGGCGCAGGGGCTGGCCGAGGGCGAGGCGAGGTCGGTGCTGTTGGTCCTCGACGCCCGTGGCCTCGATGTACCCAGCGATGTCCGGGAGCGCGTCACCGGCTGCACCGACTCCGACCAGCTCGAACGCTGGGTACGGCGCGCCGCCACGGTCGACACCGCCGAAGAGCTTCTGGATTGACGGGCACGACCCGGCCCGGCCTGAAGTAGTCAGGGAGCGATCAGGGAACGTCACTTTCTGGGAGAGTGGGAGCCCCAGGTTCACGCGCCCTGAGAGGACGTTCGCATGGTCCGCAAGAGTTCCCGGTCCCCGAGTTCGAACGGCTCCAACAAATGGGGGCTCGGCAAGACGCTCCGCGGATACCACCCGGACGACGTCGAGGCTTATCTCACCGCGCTGGAAACCGGGGCCGCGCCGCCTGAGGGCGGCCTGCGGGTGGTGGTACGCGGCTATGACATCGCCCAGGTGGACGAGATCATCAACAGCATGACCGGGGGCTCTCGCCCCTGATCGCCGCCCTCGTTCCGAGCTAGGAGCGCCTGCCGACGTTGAGTTCCAGCAGGTCCTGGCCGATGATGAGGCGGCCGGAGTAGCCGCGCTGCGCTGGCCTCCAGCGCTTGGTGTCGTCGCTGCCCGGAGTCAGGTGGGTGAGGACCAGGTTCTTGGCTCCGGCCTTCTCCGCCACATCGCGTCCCACCTGCTCGATGGTGGTGTGGGAGACGAGGAGATGCTCGCGCAGCGGTTCGCCGATCTCCGGGGGCAGCACCGCGACGAGCTCATCGACGAAGGCGGGGTCGATGACCTCGTGGACGAGGTAGTCGGCGTCCTTGGCCAGGTCGATGAGGTTCTGGCTGACGCCGGTGTCCCCGGAGAAGACGACCGAGCCGTCCGGTGTGTCGAACCGGTACGCGAAGGCGGGGGCCGTCGGGTGGTGGTCGACGAGCGTGGCGGTGACCCGGACGTCGCCGTCCTCCCACACCGGCAGCGGCCTGGTGAGCCTGGGCGGCTTGCCCTGCGGGTCGATGTCCCAGACCCCGTTCAGGTCGATGTCCCGTACGGAGAACAGGGCGTTGGGGTCGGTGAAGTTGCTGTCACGGCTGCGGTCGTTGAAGTCGGCCGCGAACGCCTGCCGCAGGTAGCCGGTCATGGCGGCGATCCCCGGAGTGGGGTCGGCGGGGTTGTACAACGGCGGCGCCGGCCGGTTCGCGGGGAACACCCGCGGCAGGGTGCCGCGGTCTCCGGGGCCGAACACGTCGATCGGGGGGAGCTTGCGCCCCACGGTGTTCATCGGACCCGTCGCGTACAGAGCGGGCCAGTCGGTGACGTGGTCGCTGTGCATGTGGGTCAGGAAGATGGCGCGTACGGCGGCCAGGGAAGTGCCGAGTCCTGCCGGCCCGCCGAGCCCGCTCTGTACGAGTCGCTGCTGGGCGCCGGCACCCAGGTCGACGAGATGCACGCGTCCCCGGTGAACGAGGGCACTGGAGACACCGCACCGGGCTCCGTTGATCCACGCGGGGCCGCCCGCCGTTCCCAGCAGGACGAGCCGCGTCCGGCTTTTCGGGCGCTGGCCGACGGGCCGGGCCGCTGCGGGCTGCGCGCCCGCCGCCAGCAGGCCGCTCGAGACGGCGGTGGCGCCCAGCACCTGCAGGAACCGGCGGCGGCTGTTCTCGGGCATCGAATCTGCCTGGCCGATGACGCGCGCAACGACGTCGCACATGGTGAAAACGCTCCTTGATCAGCGGAGATGAAAGGTGGGAATCCGTTACGACAGCGCAGCCGCGCGGCGCCGGGAGAGCAGCAGTACGGCGGCCACGACGGCGGTGACGAGGCCGAGGACACCGACGGCCCTGGCCAGGCTGCCGAGGGCGGCTTCGCCGGCGAGCAGAAGCAGCGGGCACACGAACTCACCGGCGAAGAAGGCCGCCAGCCACAGGCCCGTGCCGCGGCCGCGGTCCGCGTAGTCCAGCCGCGACATCGCCATGGTGAGCAGGGAGGGCAGCAGGATGCCGGCGCCGAGCCCGTTGAGCATCGCGCCGAGGACCAGCACGAGGGCGGTGTCCGCCAGGCCCATCACCACGAACCCGGTGGCACACAGGGCGAAGACGGCCGGCAGCCTGACCGAGGGAGCGCCCGAGAGCCTGGTGAAGATGATCGAACCGACCACGGTCGCGGCGCTGGCGGCGGCGGTGGCCCCGCCGATGACGCCGGTGGACTCCACGCCCAGATCGTCCAGCAGGTAGGACATCTCGACCGGGACGGTGTAGAAGACCACGGCGCCGAACGCCGTCAGCCCGCAGATCCCGGCCAGCTGCCGCAGGGGGAAGGGACGCGGCGTTCCCTCGACGGCGTCGGTGACCTTGCCGGGCCGGGGGGACGACAGGAAGGCGGCCATCGCGGGGGCGATCAGCAGTCCGACGGCATAGATCCAGAACGGGGCGCGCCAGCCGGCCGATCCCGCCGCTCCCCCGATGACGAAGAAGGCCGTCGCGGACGCGGACGCGCACATCGTCTGCAGGGCGAGGTAGCGGTCGCGGACACGCCCGCTGTAGTAGTCGCCGATCAGCGTGGTGCAGCAGGTCATGATCGCGGCCTCGGTGACCCCGACCAGGGCACGGCTGGCGACGATGGCCGGCAGCGAGTCGAGCCAGAGCGGGGCCGTACCGAACACCGCGTACAGGACGGTCGAGCCGACCAGGAGTCGCTTGCGGCCGAGCCGGTCCACGATCACCCCCGCGAAGGGGGCCAGCAGGGCCAGCGCGAGGGCCGGGATCGTCAGCACGATGGGAACGAGCGCCTTCGCGCCGGCCGCGTCCCCGAAGTGGTCCTGCATCTTGGGCAGCACGGGCGCGATCAGCACCGCACCCAGAATGGGCAGGCAACTGCCGGCCATGAGCAGCACCACACGCATGCGGTGTGCCGCCCCCGACGGGGTGTCCGTAACACCCATCGGCGGTGGCGAGGACACGGATTTGGGCATGCGGGCACTCCACGTGGCGGCAGGACGGAATGCGAGGTCGCATCGTTGCCGTGGCACGCCACGCGACGGAGCCTCATCACACCGGGGGGTGGGACCGCCCGGGTGAACGGGCGTTTCGGATTGCCATAACTATGAGTGAGGTCACCCCCGCCGCATAGCCCCCGGCTGATCGCGATTACTGATCGCGAGCATCGACGGCATGGATGATCGGCCCGCGCTCATCAGGCCCGACCGGCGGCCCGCGGGCCTCAGACCAGGAGGTAGCGCTGGGCGGTCAGCACAAGGCGGTCGACATAGCCAGCGTCATCGACGTCGGGCGCGGCGAAGTCGGACCCGTAGACCAGCCGCAGCACCAGGCCTGAGAAGACCGTACTGAAGCACCACTGGACCGCCTCCGCCAGATCGGTCCGCGTGCCGGGCCACTGGGCCGCCGTCACCGCGCCGCCGAAGTGGTCGGCCAGCCGGCGCACATGCTCCCGGCCCCGCCACCGCACCTCCGAATGCGCCCCGGACAGCAGGACGACCTGCTTCAGGAACCGCGCATGCCGATCGAAGATCGCCGCCAGTTCCCGTACCGCCCGGTCGATCGCCTCCCGCCCCGCCAGGGCGGCCCACCGCTCCTGGCGCGTGAAGACCTCCTGGTCGGCCAGCATGCGGGCGATTCCATGCTCGTACACGGCCAGGAACAGGGCTTCCTTGCTGCTCGTACGGTCGTACAGCGCACGAGGGGCCACCTGCGCGCGCTCGCACACGGCGGCGATCGTGAACGCCTCGTACCCGCCCTCCTCCACCAGCGCGACACCCGCGTCCAGGATCCGCGCCCAGGCCTGCCGGGAGCGCTCCTGCCGGGGCGGGTTGATGGCCAGGTCGCCGGGCTGAGTCACGTCCCCATTGTCGCCCCATTGACATCCGGACCGCGCGGCCCGATCCTCATTAAACCGTAGCGAGCACTACGGTTTACTGGAAAGGGCAGGCCATGAGCACTTCACCCCCGCGCGGCCGCGTCGCGATCATCGGCGCCGGACCCGGCGGCATGGCCGCAGCGCTGTCCGTCCACCAGGCTGGACACGATGTGGTCCTGTTCGAGCGCTATCCCGAAGCCCGGCCCGCCGGGAACATCCTCAACCTGTGGCCACCCCCCATCAAGGCGCTCGGCCTGCTGGGCGTGGACACCGGCGACCTCGGCGCGCCGTGCGCGTCGGAGTTCCGCAACGCCCGCGGCCGCCGCCGCGTCCGGGTGAACCTCCCCGACGACATCGTCCGCGACTACGGCGGCGGCTTCATCGGCCTGCTGCGTCCCGAGTTGTACGAGCGGCTCCTGGCCGCGCTGCCCGCCGGCGTCCTGCACGTCGACCACCACGTCGAACGCATCGAACAGGACCGCGACGGCGTCCGCCTGTTCCTGAACGGCCGGGAGCACGAGGCCGACGTCGTCATCGGCGCGGACGGCATCGACTCCCTCGTACGCCGCACCCTGTGGGGCGACTCCCCCAAGCGCGAGCACAACCTGCACGTCTTCGGCGGCTACACGTTCGACGAGTCCGTCGCAGCCCCCCGCGGCATGTGCGTCCTCACCCACGACCGCACCGTTCAGGGCAGCTGGACGGCCATCCGCGACAAGGGCCGCGACGGCTTCCAATGGTGGGTCCTGACCGCGCACGACGCCCGCGAGGACTTCACCGCCGAACTGCACTCCACCGCCGCCGGCCTGGCCGGGCACTTCCCGTCCCCGCTGCCCGAACTGATCGCCGCCACCGACCCCGCCCACGTCCAGCGCTGGGTGATCCGCGATCGCAAGCCGCTCAAGACCTGGTCCAAGGGCCGGGCCACCCTGATCGGAGACGCGGCCCACCCCACCTCCCCGTACGCCGCGTACGGCGCCGGCATGGCCACCGAGGACGGCTACTTCCTCGGCCGCCGCCTGGCCGGTGTGGACCTGCGCGACCACGTCCAGGTCGAAAGGGCCCTTCAGGACTTCGAGACCCCCCGCAAGCCGCACACCGCGCGCCAGTCCCAGACCGCCTACGCCCTGGGCCAGGTGTTCCACCACTCGCCCGCCGTACTGCGCCCGCTCCGCGACGCGATCCTCGACCACACCCCGCTGCTGCAGAAAGCGGTCGGAGAGGCAACACCGAAGGAGATCCTCCTCCAGCTCCAGGAGATCGACCGCGCCGAAGCGGCCATGGCAGAGGCCCTCCGCCCCTGACCCGCATGTCTCCGGCAGGACTCGAACCTGCGGCCTTCTGGTCCGCAACCAGACGCGCTCTCCACTGCGCCACGGAGACGTAGCGGGTGTGGGAATCGAACCCACCTGAAGTGGTTTATGAGGCCACCGAACGCACCAGCGTTCCTACCCGCCGCGGAGGGTGCGAGATTCGAACTCGCGCAGGGTTCACCCTGACGACGGCTTAGCAAGCCGCTGCCTTACCGCTCGGCCAACCCTCCGGGAAAACAAAAGACCGCCCGCGATCCGCGGGCGGTCAGGACATGCGATTCATGCCCAGGGGCGCACGGAACGGCGACGACTACGCATTCGGCTTCGCATTTCCGCTCCCCTCTCCTTCGTCTGGCCCTTACCCTGCCGTACCCGCGCGGGCATGGCAAAGCCTTTTCCGACGAGGTCCCGACCTCACCTAGCGCCCCGGTTCGGGGGTATCGAGCGCCACCCGCAAGGCACGCAGCGCGTGGTAGACGCGGGCCTTGACCTCGTCCACCGGAACTCCCAGCGAAGCGGCGGCCTCGTTCACCGACCGCTCGCGGAAGACCGTCTCGTTGAGGATCTCTCGATGCGCCGTCGGCAGTGCCCGGAAGGCCCGGGCGACACTCACCGGACGCACACGCCCTCCCGGAGTCCCGGGGGCGTACGAATCGCCGTTCTTGCCGGATCGCAGTGCCACGCCACGAACCTCGCACCCCTACCCGCCCAGCGGCACCCGCTTATGCCGTCCTTAAGGAACCGTTGAGCCACGGTCTGTGCCGGTACGTCCGGCACCGTCCGATGGAGTCGTTCTGGGAGCCAACCACCTGCGCAAACCCAGGGAGGAGAGCCACCGGCGAGTCCGGCACCGTCAGCGCACGTCGCTCAAGATCGACATGCGTTGGCTCACGTCTCCGGCTCCCGTGGCTCCCTCCCCTCAGCAGGGAGGAGGCCACCCCATGGCCCTAGAAATCACCGACACCCAGATGACCGCCACGGTCAACGGCAACCCCATAGCCACGGCCACCCGCAAGGGCCAGACCTGGCACGCCACCTCATGGCCGGCGCCACTCACCTACAACCAAGCCATCACAGCCATGACCCTCGCCGAACGCGAAGCCACCCACGGCCCCAACGACCCGTTCGCCCTCACCTGGCGCGAGGAGCTGGCCGATGGCTGACCGACTCACACGGATCACCACAGCCCTAGCCGTCCTGGCCGTGGCAGCAGTAGCCGCCGTCATCTCGTACCGCCACGCGTACGAGCTGGTGCACGCTCACGGGGAGTCCGGCATCACGGCGCGCCTCGTCCCGTTCACCGTGGACGGCCTCATCTGGGCGGCCTCCATGGTGATCCTGGACGCGAGCCGTCGGAAGCAGCCCGTACCACCATTGGCCAAGTGGAGCCTAGCCGTAGGCATCATCGCCACCATCGGTGCCAACGTGGCACACGGCCTGAACCACGGTGTCATAGGCGCGGTGGTCAGCGCCTGGCCGGCCCTAGCCCTAGTCGGCTCCTTCGAACTCCTTATGACCCTCACCCGCAGCGCCACCAGCCCGGAACCGACCCGCACCGATGTGGAGCACTCTCCCGAGGAAGCCCTGTTGGCCGAGTACAAAGCAAGCCTCAACGGCCCAGGACGCCCCCTCTCCCAACGCCACCTAGCCGAGAGACACGGCATCGACCGCTGCAAGGTAAAGCGGATCATCGCCACCGTGGACCAACCCAACACCACCTGAACCACCAGAGCCCCAGTCATGCGCATCGGCGCATGGCTGGGGCTCTCGCATACCTACGCTAATGACTCAAAGCTCTTCCCACACGCGCTTGAAGGATCGCCCAACTGGGGACCGGCGGCGAGGCCCACCTGCCGGACTCGGTCTGGACACCCAACGACCCTGATTAGAACTTTCATTACGGTTTCAAGGGCGCCGCTACGCGCCGCCGGCGGCCGCCCGCCCCGGCGCGCCGGGCGTGCGGCCTCTCCGGTCCGGTCCCGCCGCGCCGGACCGATCGTCCGCCTCGGAAATCCGAACCTTCCATCGAGGAAGTCCTGGACTAGGGCCCTAAGCGCGAATCTAAGAAATCCACTCACCGTTCTGGATTTCCAGACCAGGAAGGTGAAGGTCCTTGCGCGCTACATCAAGGAAAGCATTCCGTTCTTCAGAAGGATATCCGACGGAATGAGGTTTCTTATCGGGCTCGTCTGCTGGCCGACTGCCAAGTTCGATCGTCATTACCGTTGCACGGGAGTCGAGCCTTCCTGCCGCCTCTCTCACGGGTCGCGGGGAGATAAGCCTGACGATACTCGTTGCCCGATTTATCCGATACACCTCTTTCTCCAGTTCAGGGAGGACGGAATCAATCTTCTGCTCTATATGCAAGGCCGACTGTTGCTTCTGCTCAAACTCCCAAGCTTCCTCATATAGAGTAATCAGGTCCGCACATTTTAGCCAAAATTCGTCTATCGCGGTGAGCATGCTCACATATGCTTCCCGACGCTCCTCTAGAAAGCGTTGTCTATCTTCACGCTTCCATTCAAGTCTCTTCAGGTAGAAGTTTCCAATCAGGGTGAATAGGGCTCCCACGGACGCTCCCGCGAGTAGGATAACCTAGAAAGGTGTGCTATTCACTATTCCTCGGATGTGGTTAGAAGTCTCATTAATGCCCCCATGGCATTAATGGTAGCCAAGTTATTCACTACTAGACAAGCATATCTTACATATCTTAGTTAAGACCTTGAGTGGGAGGAAGCGGGAGGTACAGGCCCGGAAGTTGTGGGGTAAGACTGGCAAGCGTGGGTGAAGCGGGGGTCTCGTGCCCCCCAGCCCCCCGCGGGCCGGAGGGCACGCCCGCGCGATGCTGTCTGTCACACCGTCTCGCCGTTCGCGCGGTCGCACCCTCCGGGATGGTTGGCGTGCTATCGCGGATGCTGACAACGACGGTGAACATTCGAGGAGCGTGGACAGGTACAACGACTTGAATTCTATCCCACTAGTAAAAAATGTTCACCCTTTGTTTTGTGTCGACGCGAAATTCTTGGTTCATCCTTACGGGGTCCTGGACATGCTCGCCGCATTCCCAGCAAAATATCCGCTCCGGATATCCATAGGTAATGGGCCCCTCCTGGGTTTGTTCCGTTATGTGCGTTCCCAGTACCGAGGCGTCCGCTTCACAGATACTGCAATCCGCATAATATAGATGGTCGGATGGTTCAGTGAATCCGAAAGCGATAATCTCCTCCCCTTCGATCGACTCCAAACTGCACGCAAGACATTGGAAGCGTGTCGGAATTATCTTCTCAAGTTGTCGATCGCGATGATTGCATCTACCCTGGCATGAACAGAATCTTAGCTCCGACTTAACGGTTAGAAATGCTTGGTAGCCGCAGGAAGGGCACGCTCGACGCGTGGTAAAGCCTTCCAGCTCGCCATTATCGGGCTCTACGAGGGCCTGCACGCGCGCGGCCGACCGCTTGCCATGTCTAGCTTGGTAGATGCGTTTGGCGTAAGCGATCTTAACGGAAGCAACCTTCGCCACGGCGAATGCTTTTGATTCGAGTTCCATCGTCGTTGTTGCTTCGGCATTTACTTCACTCTCGGATTGTCTGCTACTTGTCTTTCCTTCACTCGGCTCGTTTCCGCGCAAGTTGTGGTGAGCCGTCTCTCCTTTGGTGTGTCGGTTAATGTAAGATTCTCTTAGTAATTCCAGGTCTCCTTGAAGACCCTCATATTCCTGCCAGAACTCTCGTGATGAGATGGACATCTCGGTGCGTAGAGACTCTGTGAGCTTCACGGCAAGCGCGAGAGTGTTCGCCGTAGTCGTTACGTCGTGGTAAGCAGAGTGGGCCACCCCGTTGCGAGCCGATAAGACGATTTCAAACTCCCTCATATTGATCTGCATTCGACCGCTCATTAGGCGTTCTGCTACCACAAAGGCCTCTGCGGCACCGATCGTTTTAGCTTGAGTCAATGGCGCCGGTGCTGCATCGCCTCGCCCAATCGCCTCGTACTTCAGGGCGCGGTCCCTTGAATCTGCGATCAACAGCACATTGAAGCTAGTCAAGTACGCTTTTAGAAGGTGCTCACAACCAATACCGGCATGAAGAACGGTCAGGACACTGAAGTCATTGCACCAGTGGGTCAGCGCCGACCGTAAGAATTTGGAACCCGAAGTCTTCAGTGCATCGAAGTCCATAGGAGGTTCTGTCCTTCTGTCTGGAGATAGGGCGAGTTCCAGTGTGACGGACTGTGCCACCGAGCGCGCGCAAACAGCATCATTGGCCTACCTTGCGACCACCGGGGTCGAACACCAGGAGCCACGCTCTAGATAAGCAGTATCGCCCTAAGATCGCCACGGCGTTGGGAACAGCTTGTGGTCAGGGGCGGTCGCTGCTGGGGCCGCCGGTGCTCGGCCCGTGACAAGCCCTGCGTTCCGAGTCCTCTGGCCCTGCGGAGTACTGGCGCAGGAGGAAGCGCCGGCCGGTTGGTGAGGACAGCCTTGACGACAACGACGGTCACCATAGGCGCACGTCCAGCACCGCCCGACCTCGGGACATGCAATGGCAGACCTAGCAGGCCAGGCGGCAGACGGTGAGCGATTAGCCACGGTGATCAAGAGGTATTCACGGTCACTCGCAGTACGGTGCGACGCCTGGTCAGCCGCCGTGAGGGCCATGATCCCGAATGATTCCCAAGCTGACCGCGCGGGTTCGATTCTCGTTACCCGTCCACGAAGAAGGCCCAGATCCGTGGGTGTGAGTCCCAGACCTGGGCCAGTCATTCCAGCGCCCAGGACGCCGCCGAACGATGAGCGAGCGATTAGGCCATCGGCACCATCGCCCCCGCTTCGCCGTCCTCACCCTCGTCATCGTCGCCCTGGCCCTTGTTCCTGCTGAGCCCGAACGAGGGCGGCGCTACGCGGTCGTTGGGCGACCACGCCAGGGACGGCGCGCTGGACGGTCGGCCTGTGCCTCCGATCCCGCCGTGGAGACCCGACTACGACTGCCCCAGCACGCAAGGCGTGGAGATCATAAAGTCGCAGAAACCTGTCGGGTTGTCCTGCCTGTCTGACTCCTGGAGGACTCGGCGCAGGGCCGGCGTCCCCGACTTCGCCCGAGAGATGGTCGGTCCAACCACAAGATCTTGGGGAAGATGTCACCGAGACACCCGGCATCTAGTCGAACGTAGTGGCGAGACAGCAGGGATGTAGTTACGATGTTGCCCAGAGTGGGAGGATCTCGATTCCTGTGGCCCTAGCTCTGATGTCTCGGTGATCGGGTCCCATGGGGTGCCTGGCTTGCCTACTTCGAGATCGATGGGGGCTCTCCCTCCGATACGACCCTGGAAGCGATGCGCGATCGATGAGTTACCACGGTTTTCCCTGGATTCTCAAGGTCAGTCTGCGTGGGCAAATGCGAGCCACGAAGTACTATGCAGGCAACAATTCTTTTGCTGGTGAGTTCGGCAAAGCCAAGCGGTATGAAAGTCGCGAGGAGGCAGAAAAGGTCGGATCTGCCCTCACTCGTAAAGTGCTGGCTGTCCGCGGGTTTCAAGCAATCCCATTCCCTGTTGATTCTCCAGGTGACCAGACGTCGAACGGGACCACTGTGGCACGTCCTACCAGCACTATCAACATCGACTGTGCCTGCTGTGATTTGCCGCAGCTAGTGCGTGAACGTCTCGGTGTCACACAGGACCTGTGTGAGATCTGTGCAGGCCATCAAGGGGCGCAGATCGAAAGTCGGCTAGCTCGGGCGGAGCAGCACGAGACATGGCTTCGTGATCGCATCGCTGCATGCCGTAAGAGTGAGGAGCTGATAAGAGAGCGGTTCGAGGAGCACACGAAGAACTCCGTCGACGTCGGTAGAGCAATTCAGAGGGCATTCAATCAACGGGGTGCGATGGCGCTCAGGTTGGTAAACGCCGCCGACGAAGCCGCTTCTCACGACTGCCCCACCCAAACCCTTGCTCGGGAACGTTGGATAGTCAATCTTGCCAGGCGGCATCGCGAAAACAGGCTCTACGACGATGAGGATCTATCACTGTAACACTTCACGCTGAGATGGTCTTCAGTCACCTGATCGGGCTGCTTGTACGCCTGTGAGCACTCGGGTCATCGGCCGGCGAGTGACGACACTCGAACGTGCCCAAAGCGGGGCTTTGCTGCCCTGGCCTCAAGCGGACCGGAGCACACAGTCGCGCGGGACACTCGGTCACGCTTGCGCACCGTTCGTGCTTGTGTGATCCGGATCGTGGTGGATGCGTTCGGGAGATTGCTAACACGGGTGCTAACAGCGGCCCTGGACGACCCTGGACGCGTGTGGGATCGGAGCACGCAAGGTTGCACTCTGAAGCAGGTCAGGGGACGTCTGTGGACGGGTGTGGATCTTGTTCGTTGGACTCGTAATGAATCGCTACGCAGCAACTCTCCGCTCAGCACTGCATGGTTGAGGTGGGTTGCGTGGCGAGGGCCGAGCCGAGCTGCCGCGTGGCTTCTGGCCCCCCTCCACAACAAGGATGAGACGCCCAACGCGGGGAGTCCTTCCCCCACCTACCAGACCTCAACAAATCAGGTGGTGGCGGCGACCGCGAGTGGAGGATACTACCCTCATGCGATTGAAGAGTCCAGGTCAAATCGATAACGCTATCGAGACCCTCAGAAGGCTAAAACTAGAATGTGGTAACCCGTTCAACCGAGTCGACCAGCAATATCGACAACAGGCAGCGGTACTCGACTGGTACGAGATGGCCGAAGGCCAACTTCGTAACCACTTCAGTTCCTCCGACCTCATTGACCAGTTGCGGGCCAGCCAACACCGGGTATCCGAGCTCAGCAACGTGAGCGCTGGTGTGTTCAACCGGGTACTTAACCAAGAGCGCAAGGATTGGGAGCACCGTTTCCAGGTAGCGTACGAGGAGTTGGAAAGGCTCAAAGTGTTCGTGGATCGTCCAGGGCATCCCGTGGTCCCGGACACTTCTGCGTTCATGGAGGGTGAGTTCTTCACAGAGTACGACTGGCAGAGCCTCGCCCTGCCACTTAAGGGCCAGACTGTACGCGTGATCGTCCCCATCCTGGTCATCGAGGAACTCGACTCCCTCAAGCGCAGCAACAACAGGTCACAGAAGCAGCAAGCACGCAAGGTGCTCAAGGCACTGTGGCAGCTTCACGGGAACGAACCGACCTCGCCGGCTGCACTGCCTCAGAGTGCCGACGTAACCATCGAGGTGCTCCTCGACAACGGATGGCACCGGCGGCAGCCAAACAATGACGCCGAGATCATTGACCAGGCCATTCAGGTCAACGTTCTCCTCGGCAAGCCGACGCTCCTCGCCTCATGCGACTACGTGCAGATGTACCGGTCGGCAGCCGAGGGGCTGTCGCCTGTCCAGGTTCCCCGCGCAGACGCCGAGGACTGAACCATCAGGGGCGCTACCTGACGGCAGCCACAGACGCCACGGGCCTAATCAGTTTTCACCAGGCATGGTGCGGGCAGCGGCTCAGGCGGCCGGAGGGTGACGGCAACGACAGCAACCAACCAGCACCATGGGCGCATGTTGGCCCCCGTCTGACCTTGGTCGACGGGGTGGCCGCAGGGTGGTTGCTACTTCTGAAAGCGGACGGTCGGCCTGCAGCCGCTTCAAGGCCCCCGCCGGTCAGTACCATCGCCCTCGCGGGAAGGTCTGTCGCAGCCTCTCGCCCGTTCGCGCGGGATGTGTGCTCCGAAGCGAGCAGCCCCCTACGGGGGCGTTCATCCTGCTCGCTGCGTTCGCGAGCCTCCGGTGGGGCGAGATCACCGCCCTCCGGCGGTGCGACATCGACACTGTAAACCGCACCGTCCGGGTTCGGGCGGCCTACGTCGAGCGGGCCAATGGAGAGATGATTCTCGGCCCCACCAAGTCACGGGCGGGCATGCGTACCGTTTCCCTCCCGGCCGCGATCGTTCCCCACCTGGTCGCCTACATGACCAAGTACGTCCGGCCCGGCGCTGATGCCCTCGTCTTCACCGGGATCAAGGGCGGACCGATGCGGCGGAGCGGCTTCAACAAGCTCACCCGTTGGAGCCACGTGGTTAGCGCGCTAGGCGTTCGGAACCTGCACTTCCACGACCTTCGCCACACGGGCAACACGCTGGCGGCCGACATGGGCGTCTCGCTACGGAATCTGATGACACGCATGGGGCACGACAACGAGCGGGCCGCGCTGCGATACCAGCACCGGTCGGCCAAGGGGGATCGCGCCATCGCGGACGGGTTTGACGCGCTCGTCCAGGCCGAGCGTGACCAGGGCGGAGACGAGGATGACGGCGGTCCGGCCGGCGCCCTGGTGCCGGTGGCCTAATGGCACGTTAATGGCACGAGGGCGCGCGTAGGGCTCCAAAAACGATCAAGGCCCGGGTGGGGATGTACTCCCTACCTGGGCCTTCGTGGTGGAGCGGGTGACGGGAATCGAACCCGCGCTGTCAGCTTGGGAACCAAACCGATCACACCTGTTAGGGCCGCTGACCTGCCCGCCACCCCTCCCACGAGTGACCGTGAGTACCTCTGGATCACCCTGGCTAATTGCCCGCTAATTGCCCGTCGTCGCCTCCCTGATCTGGCCTCTCGCCCGCACTCGTCGCCTGCCGCGCGCCCCCACTTCGCCTCCCCTGGCGCGCGGAGGCCGGCCAGCAGAGTCCACAGAACCACACGCCCTCATCTGATGGCCGCTCGCCAACCGTCCGCTTTTCAGCTAGAACGACCACCCTGCCCGGAGTGAGTCCGCCGAGGCTGGACGGTGGTCCTGGGCTGCCGGTGGTGGGCTCTGGTGGTGGCCGTTGCTGTCACTATTGCTGTCACCGTCCGGCGGTTCGCAGGAAGGCGACGCGATGCGCGGTCAGGTTGGGTCGGGCCTGGTAGCCGGCATCGAGCCAGACCGCCTGAGTGTGCTTGGGGTCCGTGCCCCACCATGCGGAGTGATCGAAAGCGCTCCGGGGCAAGGGTGCCCCGATCACGGTGGAGACCTCAGCAAAGGTCATCTCGATGCGTCCCCGGCCATCTGCGACAAGATGTCGCTCCAGCCGCTCATACTGCTCTCGTCGGACCACGTGTCCATCATCGACGCCACGGGCGCGGGTGTCAGCAGCCCTCGTGTCCACTTGGCGACAGATGCGCGCTCGGGACGGGCAGCGGATTTATAGTCCTACTGCCAGACGCTCCTGACCTGCACCTACACCGACCAGTCTCCGGACTTCGACCGGCATTCGGCATGGCAACCTTCCCTAGGCTCTACGCCCTCCGGCCAACGCGGTTTATCGTGAGCCTCGAAGCGGCCAACCTGCTGAAGGACGCACCATGGCACAGATCGAAGTCAAGGAGTGGAGCGCCGACCACTACACACCAAGGGCCCAGAAGAGCCGCGCACGCAAGTGTGCCCAGGGAGGTTCTGAGGTCTGCGGGCGTGATGCGGAGTTCACGATCATCTACCCAAACGGCGAGGCGATCGCCACGTGTCCAGATCACCTCATCACGTACGTCCGTACGAGGATCAAGGACGATGATTGAACCCGTACCTTCAGCTTGGGAATCATTCGGATCCTGGCCCTCAAGGCGGCTGCCCTGGCGTTGCGGCGCGCCGCGAGTAGCCGTAAATGCCCATTGATCAGCGTGTCTAATCGCTCACTAATCGTCCGATGACACACGGCGACCTGTCCCACCTCGGCAGGGATTGAATGCTGGGAGCCGCCTGGTTACCCGCTCGGGGTCGACTATCGACGCATACTACTTGGAGTCGCATAGATGACAGGTCTGGTACGTCGAGGCTCCATCACTGTTCAGCTAGCCCTTCTTGGGCCTTGGCTACTACAAATTGATCACCTTGGGATGTCTGTTCCGTGACGATCAGATCCACCCTCGCAGGTGCCGCAAACACATGGACCCTTCGGGGGGCTATTTCGGAGAAATCGAGGCAGACGAAGCCCGCAGTCATTAAGCAGTTCCCGCTCATCTTCGCGCAGCCCATATCGCTTTCTTGCTATGCGACCCGTATAAATAGCAAGGTCTGATTTAAGCTCCGACCGGAGTTCCGAAATGAAGCGCATGCATGCGCACGCGAAAATGAGATCGACCTTATCGGGCGGCTGAGAGTTAAGTTTGACTGCGAGTGCCGTCGGTCGTACTGCAGGTGGTGTCGATTCCAAGTTCCACTTTATCGCAAAAAAGAGAGTCCGAATACCTGGACTAATAAGCAGCCCATTTCCGTTGCGGAAGTACCAGTCCCCCATATCCTCGGCCAGCTTCTGGCGTTGAGTTAGATTTGGCGGCATTCCGTCGGGCGGAACTTGCCCTGTTATCTCCCAGAGGTCAGCGTAGGAGGTGACGAGGCGTTCCATGAGCTTTATCTTCAGTTGCCTGCGATAGTTGTGGGCAAACCATAGGCCTGTAGCGCCTAGAATTATTGCACCAATTATTTGTCCCCACTGAGTTTCCATATGCCTGATATAGCGCAATACCAACGTCTGTGCAAGAGCTGGCGCCATGATCTTTCGTCCCTGTCCAATGTCGGTGATCAGTTGTGCCAGCTCCAGACACGAGTCCTCCTCCCGTCATCCAGACTGTGAACAGTCCAGCTCAACGGAAGGCAGGGAAGGTGCCACCGCGTTGGTTCGCAACCCACCCGATCAGGCACAGCCGCCCCATCTGCCCCACCACTACCTGAGCAGGCCTCTCTCTTTCCCTGAGTCATACAGCAACAGTACTCACAGGTAAGGATATAAGCCTGTTCACGCCACCTATAATCGGCCACAGTTGCTGACCATCAGCGAACGGACGTGAAATGGGACAATCTCTATCTAGAGTACATGGCCATCTCACCAAGAACTGGAATGCGATACTAGCTGGTTCATCACTGATTGGCGTGGCGGTATTTTCACTTGTACCTGCACTCGACCGGTATGTTTCGGCCTTCTATTTCATCGCAGCCAACGCGGCTATATGGACTCTGATCGAAATAAAACAGCAACTGGGCCGCAATGTGACACCAGAAATCACGTACAGCAACATGCGAGCGGCGCGTGCCGACATAATGCAGGATATTCAGAGAAACCTAAAGCGAACCAAGCAAGATTCGCCACTCCAACTCGTTATTGTGGGCGGACGACTTCGCTCAATATCTGAGTATGTCAGAGAGGTGGCAGACGATCTAAGCGCGGGTAGATGCTCGGGATATCTAAATATACGTCTCTACTGCGCTCACCCGGACTACATAGCCCAGAGGACACTGCCGGGCGCGCTTGATGCAAGCATCCAGAGACAAAAGAACGAAATGCATGCACATATCATCAAAAATATAACCGATGAGCTGCGGACAATTTCATTTCGATCACCTGGGAGGGTGGTCCTAAATATAGAAGTGACATGGTATCGAGAGGATCCACACTATTATGCTTTTGTCGTCGGTAGTTCTGTTGTGTATTGGGGTGGATACACCTGGTCTCTGGACGACTCAGATTTTGTTGGCCCAGAAAATCCATGCATCCGCGTTGGCGGATCGGACAAGATGAACCCGATGCTATACGACTGGGTAATTAGCCGAGTGCAGTTGTACGACGAAGATTTCCGGGTTCACGGCGCTGGATCTGGGACCGCTGGTTAACGAGGAGCGGTACTACCGTGGCTTAAATGGCTAGGTCAAGGTAAAAGTCGCGTGCCTTCTGATCCGTAGCAAGATCGGCGATGTCCAGGACCGTCCACAGGCATCCCCTGGCCTGGTCCCTGCCCTCCGGATCGTCCATCGTCGTCCAAGGTCATCCAGCGCTGTTGTTGGCACTCGCGTTAGCACGGCCACCGTCCCGGAGGGTGCGCCCGCGCGAACGGCGAGACGGTGTGACAGACAGCTTCGCGCGGGCGTGCCCTCCGGCCCGCAGGGGGCTGGGGGTCGCGAGACCCCCGCTTCACACTCGCTTTACGGTCTGATCGACCTGCGGTGTTCCCCCGCTCCCTTCGGTAGTTGTCTAGCACTCCGTAGATGGTTTTAGGGACTCACCGAACTGTTGCAGCAATTGGGTCGTAGGATGCTCGACTCCCAATGTCCTTTTTGCGTACTGTTCGGCGAATTGCGTGACCGCCGCATCAGCTGCATCTTCGTCCCCCAAGTCGTGGCAGATGATCACGAGATTTTCCAGCCAAGTGAGGACGTGGGGGTGGTCGGGACCGTAGGCAGCCAAGGAGATGGCCAGCGCATGCTCCAACCGCGCCTTCGCCTCGCTGAGCTGTCCCAGGTCGCTGCAGATGGCAGCGAGATTCCCCAGCGTGATAGCGACATCGGGATGATCCGGGCCCTGGTCGGCCTCTGCGATCGCCAATGCACGCTCTGCCAGCGGCTTCGCCTCTCCCGGCTGCCCCAACTCATGGTAGAGGGCAGCGAGACTCTCCAGCCATTGGCCGATAGTGGGATGGTCGGGACCGTAAACGGCTTCTACTATCGCCAATGCACGCTCTGCCAGCGACTTCGCCTCTCCCGGCTGCCCCAGCTCCTGGTAGGTGCCAGCGAGATTCCCCAGCGCGTTAGCGACATCGGGATGATCCGGGCCCTGGTCGGCCTCTGCGATCGCCAATGCACGCTCTGCCAGCGACTTCGCCTCTCCCGGCTGCCCCAACTCACGGTAGAGGGCAGCGAGACTCTCCAGCCATTGGCCGATAGTGGGATGGTCGGGACCGTAAACGGCTTCTACGATCGCCAATGCACGCTCTGCCAGCGGCTTCGCCTCTCCCGGCTGCCCCAGCTCCTGGTAGGTGGCAGCGAGATCCTTCAGCCATTTGCCGACGGTGGGATGGTCGGGACCGTAAACGGTCTCTGCGATCGCCAGCGCCCGCTCGAACCGCGGCTTGGCCTCAGCGGGCTGCCCCAGGTCGCTGTAGGTGCCGGCGAGGTTCCCCAGCCAGATGGCGACACCGGGATGGTCGGGACCGTAAGCGGCCTCTGCGATCGCCAATGCACGCTCTGCCAGCGGCTTCGCCTCTCCCGGCTGCCCCAGCTCCTGGTAGGTGCCAGCGAGATTTCCCAGCCAATGGCCGACGATGGGATGGTCGGGACCGTAAGCGGCCTCTGCGATTGCTAACGCGCGCTCTGCCAGCGGCTTCGCCTTCCCGGGCTGCCCCAGGGCGATGTAGGCGGCGGCGAGGTTGCCCACGCTGGTGGCGGCTTCGGGATGATCGGAACCGTGGGCGGCTACAGCGATCTCAACGGCCGTGGTGAGGAGGCGTTCTGCTTGGCGGGCTTGGCCCTGGACAAGATAAAACTGCCCTGTCTGATTGAGGAGAGTTTCCAGGTTGGTGGGCTGCTCCCCGGCGAGGTACCTGCTAGTGGCCGGTTCAACGTGCGGGAGCAGAGCTCGCCAGCGCGGCCAGCCGTCGATGTTGAATTGCGGATCGGGAGGCAGCGCAGCCAGAAGACCGGCCAGTGCCACATCACGAGACTCGATGCCCGGAGTCGCGTGAAGGATGACGGCCTGAGTGAGGCGATGCATGCTGATCAGATCGTCGGTCAACGTAATCAGGCTGTGGGACACCAGCAGCCCCAATGCCCGATCGATCGCCACCTCATCAGTGCCTACCGAAGGGTAGGCCAGGATGCGCGGGATGTCCTCCGGGTGGTAGCAGGCCAGCACCCGGATCAACGCGATACTGTCCGGCGCAGTCTCGGCCAGCGCCTGCATGGTGATGTCCCACAACCGGGCGATGGTCGCCTGTGTCTTATCCCCGTCGGCGGCTGCCTCGTACACCTGGAAGGGCTGATCGCGCAGTAATCGCAGATACCGTTCAAGCGTTGTGTGGGTCTGCTGGATAAAGGCGGCCGCCTGGTCCAGCGCCAGCGGCAGATATCCCAGTTCGCCGGCGATTCGCGCAGGCAGGTCGTACCCTGCGGGGTCGGTGTGACCACTGACCTGAGTCAGCAACTCCACCGCCGAATCCTCGTCCAGCACGTCTAGCCGCAGGGTTGTAGTGGTGCCGGGCCAGCGGACATCGCGGCGGCTAGTGATCAGCACATGCCCGCCCGTCAGTATCGCCAGCCACCGCTCGATGTGCGTGGGGACGGTCACGTTGTCGAAGACCAGTAGCCACCCGGGATGGCAGTTCAGCCAATCCACCGCCCACCGGGCAGCGTCCGAAGGCGGGGACTCCCGCGCTGCTTCGGGCACAAGTGTGCGAGCCAGAGCCGCCAGACCCGCCTCGATTGATTCAGCATCATCAGCGATGACCCACCACACCACCGGATAGTGATCCCGGTGCAGATGCGCAAACTGCAGCGCTAGTTCTGACTTGCCCACTCCGCCCAACCCATGCACCGCCTGCGAGATCACCACATCTCTTGTCCCGGGCTCTGTCACCAGTGCATTAAGTCGATCAAGCTGCTCGGCACGGCCAACGAACACCCGGGTCGGTTCCCGGGGCACCTCCACTACCTGGCCCGGCGTCTCGACCTCACCCGGCATGGGAAAAGCTGGGGGTGGTGCTCCCTGGACCGTTGTGATCTGGTTATGGTCTCCCGTCACAACCAGCGCCCGGTTGTCGCCGTGGACTGAGACAGCGCGGTCCCCGGCGCGGTGTTGTCCGTGCGGCTGCTGGGGGTCAGGTGGTGTGGTCGTCATTGGACCTCGTTGTTGTCCCCTGTCACAATCGGCGCTGAGTTGTCGCCTCCGATCGCGACGGATCGTTCACCGGATGCGGTTGCTTTCTCTAGGGAAGACGGTTCAGGCGGCGCTGGCTCGGGAGGCTGGGGCGGTGATGGGGGCGTGGTGCTGCGGGCCAAGCTCACTCCATAGACCGCTATTGCTAGCCCGGCCACACCAACGAAAAAGCCTGCGCTACTTGCGATCTTGTCGGCTTTGTCCAGACCGACTACGACGAATACGATCCCGACACCGAGCAGCAGCACACCACCGGTCAGGGCTCCCGCCCAGCGGCCCCGCCTGGAATTCGCCATAGCGTCCATCATCGACCCGCCCACTGAGAAGACACGGGGTCATCGCCGAAATCTCCACGAAACGACCACAACCGGCCGGGCGGCCGGGGCGGGTCGGCCCGGAGAGGCCGCATGCCCGGTCCGGACCGACCGGCGGCGGCCGCATAGCGGGCGCCCTTGATACCGCAAGGAAACTGCTCACCCGGAGTGCTTCTTGACGTCTGTGTTGTCCTGGGGCGCGCTGGGTTCCCCAGCGCTGGACCAGACGCGGTCGAAGCTGTGTTGATACGTGGTGGCCATGTCGTCGGCTTGAGCGTGGCGGACATGGAGGACGGGGGCATGTGACGCCGGGATGCCGTAGGCGTGGGGATTGATCAAGAAATCGTCGTCGGCTCGGTAGATGGAGTTGTAGAGGACTGTGTCATGTAGGCGGATCTCAACGTTGTCGAGGTCGCGGAGGGGCTGGTAGAGCAACACAAGGGCGTTGCGGATCTTGGCTGCCAGTGAGGCGCCAACGCCCTCGTCAGTACCGCGTTCGGATATGCGTGGGCCGTCCGGGTCGCCGAGGAGAACTCGAACTGTGACACCCTCGCGGGCCTTGCCTGCAATGGTCCGCATGACGCCTTGGTCCTCGGCGAGGAAGAGGCCTGCGTAAGCGAGGATGCCGATCTCGTGGCGGGCGTTGGCGAAGTGGTGCTGCCAGACGGCACGGGGAACGGCCCAGCGGTGCGGATAGGTAGCGAGGACTTGGGCGCCTGGAGGCTCGCTGAGTGCTCGCGGGGCGGCGAGTTGGGGCCACAGATATTCGTCGCGTTGGCCCAGGAGGCCACAGAGGCTTGCCCGGTGGCGGGGGTAGGGGACGCGGCCGGCTAGCCAGCGATGGACGGTCTTGGGGTCTACGCCGATGCGTTCGGCCAGGTCGGCCTCGGTTAGCTGAGCGTCGGAAAGTGCACGTCGCAGCAAATCGTTCACGAGACCTCCCGTGGCGTCTGTGTCACCAGCGACGTTAACAGAAGACGTCCCTAGACGTCCCTAGATGCCGGTGGAGAGGTCCCACAGGCACCGGAAGGCTCTCGGGACATGGCGAACCTCAGTGCGTCCGCTCATGTGGTCACTTCCCCCGACAAGCCGAGGAGGCTCTCCTGTGTCGGCCGAACAACTGCCGGATCTCGTGTCGTGGTACCGGTCTCCCGTCTTCGAGGAGTTTCTTGGGTCGCTTCTCGGTGAACTGAAGCTCCCGTACGCGCCCGAGTCGGTCGGTATGGCGCGCCGCTTCACGCGGTGCGTTGCCACCGCGTGGGGCGTGGCACACGCGGCCGAGACCGCCGAACTCTGTGTCTCGGAGGTGGCCACCAACGCCTACCAGCACACGGCTTCCGACACGGGGCTTCCGTTGCGCCTTGTCATGCTTCGCGTGGGCAACTGCCTGCGCTGTGAGGTCCATGACCAGAGTCGGGACACTCCTCGCCTTCAGAACGCCGAAATGCTCGATGAGTCCGGCCGAGGAATGTTCCTCATCGGCGCACTGGCCCACCAGCACGGGACGTACCAGACCCACCGTGGCAAGGCCGTGTGGTTCGAGGTAGAGGCGTGGTCGAACGGCAAGGATGGCCAGTCGTGATTGCCTACCTCATCGCTGCCTCGACGCCCGGCTATCGCGCTCTGGCGGCGGAACACCTGGACGGGCTCGGGTGGGCGATCGCCGATACCGAGCTGGTTGCTGTCACTCGGTATGCCGAGGCGGTTCCGTTGCTACGCGTCTTCCATCCGAAGGTCCCGGTCGTCGGAGAGAGCATCATCGCCGCCCCTGCACAGGAGGCGCAGAGTGAAGCGGTGTGGTGGTACTGGCTCCCGGACGGGAGTCCACTCGCCCCATGCACCGACCTGCCTCGCACGGTAGAGCGCATCTTCGAGGCACTCGATCCGATCATCCGAATCGCGCACCGTGTGTGTTCCGCCTCATGACCAAGCGAGCCACTCGTTGGGGCGCGTACGTCCACATCACAGACACGCTGCGCCAGCGGGTCAGAACCGGCACGTATCCCGCCGGCTCTCGGCTTCCTTCCGAGGCGGCTCTATGCCGGGAGTTCAGTGTCACTCGCAACACGGTTCGCCGTGCCCTGTCCTCACTGGAAACGGAACGCTTGATCAGGGCTCGGGCGGCGATCGGCCGGTTCGTATGCGGGCCCGATGAGGAGGCGTCGGCCGAGCAGGTGCGGACTCGCTACCAGCGCATTGCCGCTGACCTGCGAGCCCGGATCGAGGACGGCGATTTCCTACCGGGTGACCTGCTTCCGGGCGAGGTACGGATTGGGAAGCGATACGGCGTGTCTCGCCACACGGCTCAGCGCGCGCTCGTCGAGCTGGAGAAGGCCGGTCTCGTCGAGTGCGTGCACGGCCAAGGACGCTTCGTTCGGCGCAAGACGTCCCCAGATGATCCACAGGCGTCCGTGGATGTCCGCTGAAGTGCCCGTAGCGTCGAAAGCATGAACGCCACAGCCGCCTGGGCGAGCGAGATCGCCCGTGACCTGCTCGAAGTGCCGTTGCCGCGCCGGTGGGCGCACACCCAAGGCGTGGCGGCCAAGGCACGCGATCTCGCTCCCATCCTCGGGGACCAGGCGGACCTACTTGAGGCTGCCGCGTGGCTGCATGACATCGGGTACAGCCCTGAGATCGCCGCGACCGGTTTCCATCCTCTGGACGGTGCGCGCTACCTGCGGGACGTGGCACGGGCCGATGCCCTGCTGTGCCGGCTGGTGGCCGGTCACTCCTGTGCCAGCATCGAGGCCGAACAGCGCGGCCTCGCCGAGGAACTGCACACCGAGTTCCCGCCGGCGGATGGGTGCCTGAGTCGCGCGCTCATCTACTGCGACATGACGACCACTCCGGACGGCGAGCCGGTGAACGTGTCCGATCGGCTCGCCGAGATCCGCCAGCGGTACGGGCCCGTTCATCTCGTCACGCGGTTCACGCAGCTTGCCGAACCACATCTAGTCGGAGCGGTACGAGACGTCCAGGGCAAGTCACGCCGTGCCGGACTGGCTCTCTAGGTGACGACCGGCTTGTCCCGCTGCTCTAGGTAGTGGCTGATGCGCAGGCGCATCGAACGATCCATCTGTAGCGACTCGACGTCCGCTGGCGGCTTCCAGTGCACTTCGCGTGACTCGTCGCTAGGCGTCGGCTCACCGCCGGTCGGGCGGCCGGTCAGCACGATCGAGAACTCCTGCCGTACCTCGTCGTTGCTGGTGTAGTGAATGAGGTGCTTGGGATCGGAGTAGATCCCCACGATGCCCGTGATCTCGCACTCGATCCCGGTCTCTTCGCACGTCTCGCGTACAGCCGCTTGGTTGACGGACTCGCCGAGGTCGATCGCGCCGCCTGGGACCGCCCAGTTGTCGTTGTCGGTACGGCGGATCAGGAGGATCTCGCCGTTGTCGTTGGTGACGACGACGTTGACGGACGGGACGAGGCTGTTGGCCTTGGGGGCGTTGGGGTCGTCGTAGTAGTCGATCCTGCGGCCCATCGGCTATCCCCCTTGCTGTAGCGGTTTGGCGCCTTCCCAGACGCGTTCGAAGCTTTCGAGGTACGTGCTCACCAGCTCGCCGCCCGGAACCTTACGCAGGTGCCATGAGGGCGCGTTGGACGCTGGGGCGCCGTAGACGTGGGTGTTGACGAAGACCTGATCGTCAGCGAAGTAGATCGAGTTGTAGAGCACCGTGCCGTGTAGCCGGATCTCGACGTTCTCGACCGCGCTGAGCGGCTTGTAGAGGACCAGCACGTTCCTGATCTTTGCCGCCATGGACTCGCCGATGCCCTCGTCTGCTCCACGCTCAGCGACCTGTGGTGAGTCCGGGTCGCCGAGGAGGACGCGCACTCGCACGCCGGCTCTCGCCCTGTCGGCAAGGATGCGCTGAGCGCCGTTGTCCTCTGCGAGAAAGAGGCCGCTGTAGACCAGGATGCCGATCTCATTCTCAGCATCGGTGAAGAGTCGTCCCCATGCGTCCCTTGGGACAGACCAGCGGTGCGGGTAGACGGTGACGATCTCGCTGTCGGAGACCGAGGTGATCTGTTCCTTGCTCAGCGCCTCGGGCCACAGGTACGTCTCGTCGAGTTTCAGGCGTGAAGCCACTGCGTAGCGATGCCGCCGGTAGGGCGTGCGGTCCTTGGTGATCCATCGCTCGACGGTCTTGGGATCGACGTCGAGGAATTCGGCGAGTGCGGCCACGGTCAGCCCTTGCTGGAGCAGAGCCGCGCGTAGGCGTTCGTTCGGCATTCACCGGTCCGGGGGCAGGGACGTCTGGGACGCGGTCAACCCTACGAGGACGTCTTGAACAGGTCCAGTCATGTAGTGATCTCGTCCCCGTGTCGCGAAGGACTCTCTTTCTGGTAAGGCAAACCGATCGCCCGAGCCGCCCCCGCCGGACACGGGCCTTACGAGAGAGGTGATCTTCCATGATCCTCGTTCTGGCCTCGATCATCGCCGTCTTCCTCGCCGGTGCCGTCTGCGGCATCTTCGCGATGCTGGTCATCGGCATCCACACCGAAGAGCGCCGCACCCTCCGCAACGGCACCGGCCCCACCCGTACCGGCTCGGCCTCCCGCCGACTGCTGACCACCCAGACAACGTGTGACGACGTCCCCACCCGCGTCCCGGCAGGGCGGTGACGCGGATGAGGATGCCGCGCGTCATCACCGGCCTCTCCTGCCCGTGCGGCGCTCGCGTCGAGCCCGGCAACCGTCGCTGCCGCAAGTGCCGGTCTCGGGCTCGATGGCAGCGCCGCCGGCAGGGGTCCCGCTTCCCCGACCTGTGGCTGTGACCGCGAAGGAGGTGAGCACATCGTGAACGTCTCGGTTCCGCTGGTGGCCATCCTCGGCGCCGTGGTCTGGCTCGCGTGGCGCTACATGGGCCTACGCGCCTGGCACGTGGTCGTGTGCCTGCTGTTCGGCTTCTTCCTCGCCGCAACCAGCGCCGCACCCCAGATCCGCCGACTGGTGACCGTCCTCGTCCAGAGCCTCTCTCAGCACTGACGTCCCCCGACCCGAAGGGAGGGATGCCCTGGTGCCTGACACTCCACGTACCGCCAGAATCGACCCGCAGGAGGTCCGCAACCGCAACCGCGCAGCACGCGAGATCGTCTCCGCCCTGTCCGAGGCGATGCCCAGCATCGGCGACCTGTGGCTACGCGTCCATGCCGCACTGACCGACACCCCCGCGCTGCTGGCAGAACTCAACCGCCTCGCCGCCGAAGTGATCACGGTCCGCCGTGACCGCGCGAACCTGGTGGCAGCCGCGCGGGCCACCCTCAAAGCCGAGCATGACGCCGAACCGGACGCGCTGTACTACCTGCGCGATGAACTGCGCGCACAAGGCCAGCTTCCCCCGAACTGGTGGAGGCGCTCATGACGCGGACACGGCAGATGCGGCGGCACGCCCGCAGGATGCGCCGCCATGGCCTGCAGCCGATGGTCGTCATCAACAGCGACGACCAGCTTCCCGACCTCGCCGCCGTCCTCCTCGGCCGGATGCTGTGGCGGTACCGCTCCGAACTCGCACCGGTCTACGCGGGCATCACGCTCGCCGCTGGTGGGGCGGTGCTGCATGTGTCCTATCCGGAGTGGTGGCCGTACCTCCTCGGTGCCGCCTCGGTGGCCGCGTGGGCGCTGGCCGTTCTCGGCGATCGGATCGGGCTCGCCGCGCGTAGGGAGCGCCTGTACGCCGCGACGGTGGCGCTCAGCGCCGGTGCATGGCTCGCCGCCGTGACCGCGCTCGGGATCGGGTACGTGCCGCTTCCTCAGTGCCTTCTCGTCGGTACGGCCGTACTCGCCGTGCCGTGGTGGGCGCATCGGCGCCGGCGCGCCAAGGTCCGGGTGGACCGGCAGATCGCGGCATGGCCGGAGATCGCGCACTCGATCGGCCTACCCGGCTCGCATGCGCAGTCCGCAGGCGTGGACGTGTGGGGATGGCGCGCACGCTTCGCGCTCGCCCGTGGCCAGACCATCCAGGACGTCACCGCGAAGGTTCCCGCGATCGAATCGGCGCTCGGCACGTTCCGCGGGGCGGTGCGCGTCTTCCCCACGCGCGACGACAAGGCCAACCGCTTCGAGTTGCGCGTCCTGGACACCGACCCGCACGCCGACGCGATCCCGTGGCCGGGACCGTCGGTGGCGTCCATCTCCGAGCCGATCGACCTGGGACCGTTCGAGGACGCCACCGGCGCGCGGGTCCTGCTGCTACGCCGTCACGGGCTCATCGGGGGCGTGGCCGGCTCGGGCAAGAGCGGCGGCATCAACGTCCTGATGGGCAACCTCACCGCATGCCCGGACGTAGTGATCTGGGCGATCGACCTCAAGCGCGGCATGGAGCTACAGCCGTGGGCCTCCTGCATCGATCGACTCGCCACCACACCCGAGCAAGCCCGCGTCCTCCTGCGGGACGCCGTCGCTGTCCTGGAGGCGCGCGCGGCATCACTCGCCACGCAGGGACGGCGAGTGTGGGAGCCGTCTCCGGATATGCCCGCGCTGGTGATCGTCATCGACGAGTACGCCGAACTCGCCGAGGACGCGCCCGAGAGCGTCAGCGATACCGACTCGATCGCACGCCGAGGCCGAGCCGTCGCCGTCACCCTCATCGCGGCCACGCAGCGCCCGACACAGAAGGCCATGGGCAAGGGCGCGGTCCGTTCACAGATGGACGTACGCGTCAGCTTCCGAGTACGCGAGCGCAAGGACGTCGATCTCATCCTTGGGCAAGGCATGCTCACCGCCGGGTGGCACGCGCACACGCTCAACGCACCGGGCAAGTTCCTGCTCTCGGCACCCGAACACGACACACCCCGCAGAGGACGCGCCTACCTGCTCACCGATGAGGCGGTGGCGGACGCTGCGCACCGGCACGCCGACATCCGCCCGATACTCGACGAGGTCTCCCGTACGGCAATCGAGGAGGCCCAAGCCGGTATCGGGATGCGCACGACGAGCAGCCTCGAAGAGGTGACCACGGCCCCCAACGCAGCCGACGACCCCGAAACGATCCTGTGGGGACTGCTGGCCGGCGCGCCCGACGAGGGAACCCCCGTATCCCTCCTCATCACGGCGACCGGCATGAGCCGCCCGTGGACCTACCAACGGCTTCGCGAACTCGCCGACGCTGACCGCGTCACCCAGGTCTCACGAGGCCGATGGCACGCCGTCACCGAACACTCAGAGTGACTTGTCTACGTCTACGTCTCTCATGCGCGTCTGCACGTATGACGCATAGACGAGCCATAGACGAAGACGTAGACAATCACCCACCGTCACGAACGGAGATGATCGCCACGCCCGACACAAGCCCCGAGACCACTCGGGAGAAGGAGGTGAGCGTGCAGGCGTACACCGTCGAGCAGGTCGCCGAGACCCTCCACATCGGACGCGACAAGGTCTACGAACTCATCCGGACCGGACACCTCCACAGCATCAAGATCGGCAAGCTTCGCCGCATCACCGACCAGCACCTTGCCGACTTCATCGCCTCCCTCGAAGAGACGTCGTCGCGATGATCACTCGTATTCCTCGTCATCGTCGAGACCGAAGCCAGTAAGGAACATCTGGAGCGCCTCGCGCATCGAGGGGTCCTCAGCCTCAGCGGCACGCTCTCGGCACAGCTCGGCAAGCGCCGTCCGGTCCGCTCGCGACAAGGCGCCCAGGGGCACTGCCGCGTCCTCCATCCATCGGACAGCGATGTCCGGATCGACCTCGTCATCATCGGTCTTGTTGATCGCCATCAACAGCCAGGCCAGCGACTCAAGCAGCGCTCGCTCAACAACCTCGCCCACGGACCTCTCCCCCACGATCTACCGCAACATCAACCCGTCCTGATCCGTGCCGAAGCATCATCACATGGCCAAGATCACCGGGTGGCCCGCCTCTGGCCCTCCCGCAGCGCTCGTCACAACAGGGGTGGATTCTCCGTACCGGCCCGGAGAATCCACCCTCAAACTAGGGACGTCTAGGGACGTCTTGAGTTATCGTCGGTGATGACCTCGATCGATACGAGGAGGGATCCTTTTGGCAGAGATCCACATCGGCAGTTACGAAGGGACGATCTACCCCGAAGGCTCGGGCTACACGGGAGCCCTCGAACTCGGCTACGGGCCGAACGGCAAGCGCAAGCGGCTCAAGAGGAAGGGACCGACCAAGACCGCCGTCAAGGACAAGCTCAAGAAGGCGGTCAAAGACCTCGACAACGGAGTGAAGCCCGACCCCACGTACCGCGTGGAAGGCGCCGTGAACGACTTCCTTGCCGCGTTCGCAAAGGCGGACAAGGCCGAGTCGAGCTACACGACGTACCGCATCCTCGTCGACCAGCAGCTCATCCCGTTCATCGGGCACATCAAGCTCACTGACCTGTCGGCCGACGACGTGGAAGCGTGGCTCGCCGGACGTACGAAGCACCTCGCCTCGTCATCCCTCGGCATCGTTCACAACCTGCTCAAGCGCTCGATCCGCCGCGCGATGCGGCATGACAGAGTCGAGCGCAACGTCGCCGAACTGGTGGAAACGCCGTCCGGCCGGCCGGGGCGCAAGTCCAAGTCCCTCACGCTCGAAGACGCAACGGCCGTCCTGGAGGAGGCGACCAAGGCAAAGCACCGGATCGGGGCGTACGTGATCCTCGCGATCACCTCAGGGCTACGCACTGAGGAGCTGCGCAAGCTGCGTTGGAGCGCGCTCAACCTCGATACCGCCACGGTGTACGTCCTACGTGCCGCGCGGCACAAGGACGAGACCAAGACGCCGCTCAGCCGTCGCGGGCTCGGCTTGGCGGACATGGCCGTAGAGGCACTGCGCACCCTCAAGGCAAGGCAGGCGGCCGAGAAGCTCAAGGCCGGCGAGGCGTACGAGGATCACGATCTCGTCTTCTGCCGCGAGGACGGGACGCCGTACAGCGCCGCCGCCGTGCGCTGGTGGTTCCGCAAGGTGCTCAAGGCGGCAGGGCTGGACGGCAAGGAGTGGTGCCCGCGCGAATTGCGCCACACGTTCGTCTCGATCATGAGTGACCACGGCGTGCCGATCGAGAAGATCAGTGACCTCGTCGGGCACAGCGACAGCCGCATCACCGAGACCGTCTACCGTCACCACCTCAAGCCGGAGATCCGCGAGGGTGCCGAGCGCATGAACGACATCTTCAAGTCCGCGTAGGCGTGGCTCCCAAAATGGCTCCCCGTGACCAACGCCCGGACATGGCACAGGCCGTGAGCTGCAACGCAGCACGATCAATGACTGATGCCGTCCTTAAGGAACCGTTGAGACCCGGCTTCCTTTTCTCCGTCCGCGCTTGGTGGCCGCAGGCGCCGTCGGGCCCCGGGCGCGCGCGGTAGCGCACGGCCGGGGCGGGTGCGGGCGGGGTCGGTTCGAGTGGGCTGTTCAGGTCACCTTTCGCGGCAGAATCTCTGGTCAAGGACGTCGCGGGCGACGGTGGCGCCGAGCCGGTCGCCGTCCTCGGAGGCGAAGCGGTAGTGCACCCCCGCCCAGACCCTGGCCTCGGCCAGTTCGGCGGCGGCCTCGGAGAAGCTGTCGTAGCGGCGGGTCGTGCCGGAGTCGGCGCTGTAGGCGCTGAACGAGACGTCGTCGCGGCCGAAGAACGTGCGCCAGCCCGTCGTGACCGCCGTGGTGTAGCAGGCGTGTCCGGACGGGTACTCCGCCGAAGGTGCCGTGGTACGCAGTGGAGTCCAGGACGGGTCGGCGTGGGTGGCCGGGTTGCCGTCCGTGTCCGCCAGCGGGATCGCCGTCACCGGACGCCAGAAGGCCAGCCGCTTCTTCTCCTTGTAGCAGGCGACCAGGGCGTCGGCGGCCGCTACGTCAGCCATCGCGAACAGGCGAGCCGTCTGGAGCGTGCTGAGCCGGTGGGACGTGGCGAGCCGGCGCTGGATCGTCCACTCCACCTGCCGCGGGTCGTCCCACCATTTCGCCGCGTCGGTCTGGTCGGGCGTACGCGTCGTGCTGGTGGCCGAGCCGAGTGCCTGCACTTCGTTCAGGTCGCGGGCGTAGGCGGCGCTGGGCAGAGCCGGTGGGCCCGGGGTGCTGTAGTCGCCGGAGCTGCGGATGACGAACGGCTTCAGGGTGGCGTACCAGGCGCCGACCTGGAGGAAGCCAGGCGGTGTCGGCCGCCACTGGCCCGGGGCGGTACCGACCGGCCACTTCGCGTCGGAGAACGCGCCGTCGTCGCGGCGGAAATCGATCATGGTTGCGGCCGCGGTCCGGCCGACGGAGATGCCGCCCCTCTTCGAACGGCCGTCGGGAATCGCGGCGAGTGCCTGGTCGTACCGCTCGCGCAGGGAGCCTGCCTGTCCGGGGAACATCCAGAGGAGCACGTCGTGCGCCGCGGTTGCGACGGCCGCGGGGGACGAGTCGCCGGGCCGGCTGCGGGGGGCGGCCAGGTACGGCTCGTACGGGGTGCCGGCGATCGCGTTGACGGCGTCGTACACGGCGCCCTGCACGATCGCGAAGCTGCGGGCGGCCGACGTGGGCGACTGCTCGGCGACGTCGTAGATGGCGGTCTCGGCGTGCATGTCCCAGGTGATGACGGCGTTGGGCTTGGCGGGCGGCCGGGCCTGTGCCGTACCGGTCGTGATCGCCATCGGTACGGTCAGGGCGAGCGCGGCCACGACCGCGGACCCGCGTGGACGTCGGAATCTTCCGGGCTTATGGGAACGACGTGTCATGGATCCCCCATCGGCTGATCGTTGCCGGCACACGAAGAACCTAGTGTCCAACTCCGGCGGAGCCCCGACAATGAGGTGATCCATCAGAGTTCCTTGCCTGACCGTATTCGTAGTGGAGCGGAATGAGTACGGTCAGGCAGCACGGTTGAGTTGCCTGCGGTGATCTCCACGACGGCTTGGGTGGTCCGGCCCGCGAGGACCGGAATGGGCCATTCGCGGGCGAGGACCGAGCCCGCCATCTGGCTGTCCGAAATGCCCAACCGTTGTGGCCACCATGTCGTCACCCTCACCTTGCAGGGCCGTAATGGACGAGGGGGCGCGTCGCCATACAATTCGAAGTGTCGAGACCGGTGCGAGGAGGGGTCTTGCATGGCCGAGGGGTTGCAGGTCATCGGTGTCGGGTTGCATCGGACCGGGTCGATGTCGGTGAAGGCCGCGCTGGAACGGCTGGGGTTCGGCCCGTGCTATCACGGCATGGAGGCGCTGCGCCGAGCCACGGACGGTGATCACTGGCTGGCGGCGTACGAAGGCCGCGATGTCGACTGGTCGGTGATCTTCAAGGGCTATCGGGCCACCATGGACTGGCCGACCATCCACTTCTGGGAGCGGCTGGCCGCCGCATATCCGGACGCGAAGATCCTGCTCACCGAGCGCGATCCGGAACGCTGGTGGGAGAGCCATGTCCAGATGTTCCGGCTCGGCACCGAGTTCGGCGAGAAGCTCACCGACGAGGAGCGGCAGTGGGCGGAGGAGTCCGGCTTCGCTCGGATGCAGATGGCACTCGGCACGGTCGCGGCGGGGACCTTCGATGGTCGGGTGTTCGACAAGTCGCACTGCCTGCGTGTTTTCGAACGACACTACGAAAAGGTCCGGCGTACCGTGCCGGCTGAGCGGCTTCTGGCCTATCGCGTCCAGGAGGGCTGGGAGCCGCTGTGCCGGTTCCTCGGCGTCGACGTCCCCGACGAACCGTTCCCGCGTGTGAACGTGGGCGACGATCTGGTGCACAACATCCGTACGGCGATGCGAGCGGCCAGGGCGGAGACCGGAGAGGTCACCTGGCGGTGACGCCCCGGTGGGCTCCAGCGCCTCGCGTCAGTCTGAGCAGAGTTGGGCGTGCAGGGTCTTGGCGGCCCACTGTTCCCAGCGTTCGGACGACCAGCCTCGCTCTCGTACGAACAGCAGGTACAGCTCGGGGCTGAGCAGGCCGTAGAGCAGGTCGGCGGCGTCCTCGGCCGAGAGCCCCGCTTGGGCACCGGGCTTGCCGATGAGTGCCTCGGCAGCCCTCTGACTGACGACGTACCGGGGGTCGATCTCCTGCGGCCATAGGGCGGCGACCTCGGGGTCGCTCGCGGACGCGGCCTCCAGCATCTTGCCGATCGGCGCGGCCCGTTCCAGGACGGATGTCGTGCCGGTGACGTAGGCGCGCAACATGTCCTGGGCCGTAGCGGTGGACAGGGCGTCGATGTACCACCGGCGGTCCATCGTGGCCACCGGCTCGTCGTCGCCGGCGATCGTGACGTCGACCAGTTCCTTGAGCAGGGTGCGCTTGTTGCCGAAGACGAAGTAGATCGTCTGCACCGCGACACCGGCCCGGTCGGCGATCTCCTGCAGGTTGGTGGCGCCGTATCCGTCCCGGACGAACAGCTGGGACGCCGCCTCCAGGATGCGCCGCCGCGTCTCCTGCGCCTTCTGCGCCCGCTTGCTCGGCCGCTTGACATCACTCATGGCTAGAGTCTATCTCTAGTGAAGTCACTAGAAGTCAACTCTAGAGAGCAGGTACAGCCATGTCACTCATCAGCGTCACCCGTTTCCAGGCCGATCCCGCCGACGCCGAGCTCGTCCGGGCCCGGCACGGCGCGCTGGTCGCCGCGATCAGGGCCGCGCGGCCCGGCCTCACCGAGGCGCGCCTCGGGCGGCTCGACGAGCGGACGTGGGTCGGTGTCTGGCGCTGGGACGACGCCGCGAGTCTGCGGGCCGCCCGCGAGGCCGCGCCGGTCACGCCTGCGGCGGCCGAGGCGTTCGCGCTGGTCAGCGAGGTCACGGCGGAGGACATCGAGGTCCTGGACGAGCTCTGACCGCCTGTCCCGGCCCCGGGGCTTCCGGGGCCGGGCCACTCCCGTTCGAGGAGATGTGTTGATCGAGATCGATGCGTTGACGAAGGTGTACGGCTCGGCGCCGGCTCCGGCGGTCGACGAGGTGTCGCTGCGTGTTCCGGCCGGATCGGTGTTCGGGTTCCTGGGGCCCAACGGCGCCGGTAAGACGACGACGATCAAGATGATGGCCGGCCTGGTCACCCCTACGTCCGGCCGGGTCAGCCTGGGCGGCTTCGACGTGGTCCGGCAGCGTTCGGACGCGATGGCGCAGTTCGGCGCAGTGCTGGAAGGGTCGCGCAACGTCTACTGGAGTCTGTCCGCCTGGCACAACGTCATGTACTTCGGGCGGCTCAAGGGGCTGCGCAAGGCGCAGGTCCGCGATCGGGCTCAAGAGCTCCTGACCGGATTGGGGCTGTGGGACCGGCGCGATGACAAGGTCGGCGGGTTCTCGCGGGGCATGCAGCAGAAGGTCGCGATCGCCGCCGCCCTGATCGCGGACCCGGCGATCGTGCTGCTGGACGAGCCGACGCTCGGCCTGGACGTGGAAGCGACCCGTACGGTCAAGGACTGGATCACCGGGCTCGCCCGCGACAAGGGCACCACCGTCCTGCTCACCACCCATCAACTGGACGTGGTCCAGGAGCTCTGCGACCGGGTGGCCGTCATCCGGCGGGGACGGCTCGTGGCCGACCTGCCCACGCGCGAACTGCTGGCGCGCTTCCGCGAACGGGACCGGTACGAGATCCGCGTCGAAGGGACCGCGCCGGCCGGGTTCGACGGCGTCACCCGGGAGGGCGTCACCACGATCAGCGTGCGGGTGAACGAACCGGACGAGGTGTACGGCGTGGTCGAGCGCCTGCGCGGCCACGGGGTCGTTCTCGAGTCGCTGACCCAGGTCCAGCCCGATCTCGAGGACGTCTTCCTCGCCCTGGTGAACGAGCCGTCCCATGCCTGACCGTCTCGTGCCTGGCCGTGTCGTGCCTGGCGGGCTTGTGCCTGACCGTGTCGTGCCTGGCCGGCTTGTGCCTGGCCGGCTTGTGCTTGACGTCCTGGGCGCGGAGATCGGTAAGGGCCTGCGGGTCCAGTTGGCCCATCCGATCGGCCACATCATCACGCTGCTGATCAGCACCGTGATGTATCTCGGCCTGCAGTTCGTCCTGGGCCAGGGGGAACTGCGCCAGGATCTGCTGCCGCAGACACTGATCGCGATCGGTGCCTACTGGTTCCTGCAGTACGCCGCGCTGGTGATGGTGGCCGACCTCATCGAGGAGAAACGTACCGGCACGTTCGCCCAGGCCCAGATGTCCCCGGCGCCGCCGTGGCTGCCGATGCTCGGCCGGCTGGTCACCGCCTCGCTGTTCGGCCTGGTGGTCGCGGCGGTCGCGGCCCTCGTCCCGATGCTGGTGGCCGGGATCACGGTCCCGCTGCGGTGGGCGGCGGTGCTGCCCGCCCTGCTGCTGGGGATCAACGTGCTGGCCTTCACCTTCCTGCTGGCCGCCTTCGCGCTGGTCTCCCCGATGATCGGCGCGTTGCAGTCGCTGTTCGCCGCGCTGGTGCTCCTCCTGAACGGCTCGTTCCTGCCGCTGGCGCTCTACCCGGAATGGCTGGCCGTGCCGGCCCGGTTCCTGCCCACCACGCTGGGCATCGAGGCGATCACGCAGACGCTGTTCGAGGGCCGGTCGCTGGGCGACATCTGGACGAGCGGCACCCTGCCCTGGCTGATCGTTCACACGCTCGCGCTCACCGCCGCCGGGGGCCTGCTGTTCGTCCGCAACCATCGCCGAGCCCTGCGGGAGCCGTCATGATGTCCACCCGCGATTCCACCGCGTTCACTCACGGTTCCGGCCCGTTCACTCGCGGTTCCGCCCCGTTCGCCCGTGGTTTCGCCGCGTTCGCACGCGGTTTCGCCGCGGAGGTCCGCAAGGGCCTGCTCGACCTGGCCGCCGGATGGCGCGAGGGCCTGATCCAGATGATCACGTTCCCGCTCTTCTACCTGCTCGTCGTGCTGTTCATGGGACGGGGGCAACTGCGCGCGGAACTCCTGCTGCCGACGCTGCTCGGAATGGTGGCGCTGACCTTCATCCACGAGCAGGTCAACCGGGTGTTCTGGGGCTACCTGGGCGACATCCAGTCCGGTGTGCTGGAGCAGACCTACCTGACCCCGCTGCCCTCGGCCGCGCGCATCCTCGGCCGCCAGGTCGCCGCCGTGATCTCGGCCCTGCCCACCGCGCTGGCCGTGCTGGCCACCGGCGCCGTCGCCATCGCCGTCCAGGGCGGGCGGCTGCCCGTGGACGCGCAGATGATCGTTCCGATGGCCGCCATCGCGGTGGGCACCTGCGGGCTGGCGCTGATCCTGTGCGGGCTGACCCTGGTGTTCAAGCGCATCGAGATCATCACGCAGCTGTCGGTGGCCGTCTACGCCATCGCCGGCGGCACCCTGATCCCGCTCACGGCCATGCCCGACCCCGTCGCGTTCCTCAGCCGGCTGGTCGTTCCGATCGCGCCCGGCCTGGAGGCCATGCGCGACATCCTGCTCGGCGGGCACTCCCTGGCCACCCTCCCGACCGGCTGGGGGCTCGGCTGGCTGCTCGTCCAGCCGCTGCTCATCGTCGCGACCGGGGTACTCCTGTTCGCCGGTCTCGAACGCCTCGCCAAACGGCGCGGTACCCTCGGCCGCTACTAAGCTGTGTTTATTAAGCCCAGGCCCACGGTCCTCGCCTGGCGGCTGTGTTTCTAAAGACCCGGCCCACGGCGACTCGCCTGGCGGCTCGCACCGTGACCGGTTCTTGTGCGAGCGCGGCATCGCTTCGCGATCTGGCCGGTGAGGCTCGCCTCCGGCATCGCCGCACCGGCCAGGTAGCGCGCTCGCGCGGCGGCTGAGGCCACTTTGAGACACGCCCTAGAACGCGCTACCAGAACGTGGGGTCGTCATGGCGATGGACATCGTGCCTCTTCGACCGGTCGGCCAGGTCGTGGGCGGTCGCGGCGAGATGTTCGAGGACGGCTGGCACGACGTCCACGCCACGATCCGGCTGGACGGCGGTTCGTTCGACGAGTCGGCGGTACTCGGCCTGGACCGCTTCTCCCATCTGGAGATCGTGTTCCTCTTCGATCGGATCGACCCGGCCGAGGTCCCCGCCGAGCCCCGTCCCCCGAGGGGGAACCCGAGCGGGGCACCCGTGGGGGTCTTCGCCCACCGCGGGCCGTACCGTCCCAACCGCCTCGGCGTCTCCCGCTGCCGCCTGCTCTCCGTGGACGGCCTGGACCTGCACGTCACCGACCTGGACGCGCTGTCCGGCTCGCCGGTCCTGGACATCAAGCCGTACCTGGCCGAATTCGCCCCGCGCCATCCGGTCACCCAGCCGGCGTGGGCCACCGACCTCATGAGCCGCTACTACTGACGCTCGTCCGGCGGCATCGCCTTCTTACGCCGGGACGTCCGATGCCAGCGCGTTGACCACCGAGAGGCTGTCCTCGTAGACGTGGTACCGGGTGATCAATCCGTTCTCGAAGGTGAGGCGAAGGGCGCACCGGGCCGTGTACTCGCGGCCGGTCGCACGGACGGTCTGGGCGATGGTCGCCAAAACGACCGCGTCCGGGCCGTCCACGAGAATCTGGTGGACCTCGGAGGCGTCCTTCTCCGGGACGTGGTGGGCACGGAGTTCGCGGAAGTGCGCGGCGGCCTCTGCACGGGTGCTGCGCGGACGGATCCACGGCACGGCGGGGTGTCCCTCGTCCGGCCAGTCCAGCCGCCAGTCGACGGTCTCCGCGAAGAGGGGCGTCAGGTCCTCTCCGGCGGCCATCGTCTGGAGGAAGTTCTGCAGGGCTTGGCGGGTATCGGTTGCGGCGATCATGGGAGCAGCGTCGCAGGTCGCAGGTAGCGGGGGCGATGACGTAGGAGGTAATGCCGCGCGAACGCCGCGCCCCGTTCAGCCGCGGCCCGTTCAGCCGAGCCTGTCCAGCCGCGGTCCGTTCAGCCGATGAGGAGGCGCCAGGTCGTGCGGATGTGCGCGCCCATGTCGATCGTACGGTCGTGCAGCCAGACGTTCTGGATGCCATCGGCGGCGGCCAGCAACGACCGTGCCGCGAAATCGGGGTCCACGTGTGCGGGGACTTCGCCGCGTGCCTGCTGGTCGCGTACGTGTTGGGCGACGACGGTACGGAACCGTTCGAAGCGGTCGCGGAAGAACGGTGCGGCCGGGTGTTCGGGGTCTCTCGTGGCCGCCAGCATCGTGAGGTAGAGCCACACACGCACCGGGTCGGCCTGGTTGCGCTCCATCGCCCTGGCGAGGAACTCGCCGGGGCCCGTGTCCGGCCGCTCGTAGTAGAGCGCCTCGAATTCCCGATCGACGGTGAACAGCACCTCGGTGAGGAGCAGGTCCCGGCTCGGGAAGTAGTGGGTGAGCCCGGCCAGGCTCAGGCCGGCCTCCTTGGCGACGGCGCGCATGGTGGTGCCGGCGTTGCCGTCCCGCTCGAACACCCGCAGGGCCGCCCGCAGGATCTCCTCGCGCTTGGCGACGCCCTTCGCGTACACCCCGGGACTCGCCATCGCCCCAGGCTAGCGAAGTCGCGGGCTCCTTGACGGTCAATACCGGTCATTGTACGGTTTGTGACGCAGGTCGCCACGGCGCCGATGGGGGTTGCGGATGAGAGCGCCGATGAGAACGGCTCTGGTGAACGGCGCGCTCCGTCTCGTCAAGGCGATGCGGCCGAGCATGGACACGTCCCAGGAGGTCGGCGCCTTCGTACGCCGCAGGACGGCCAAGCCCGCCGTCCCCACTCCCCCGTCGGGACGCGGCATGCGAGGCGTCCGGGTCACGGTCGAACGCCGGCACGGGATCGACGTGTATCGCGTACGGCCCGAAGGCCCTCCAGCGACCGGCACGCCTGCGTGCACGGCCGTGTACTTCCATGGCGGCGCCTACGTCCTGGAGATCGAGAGGCGAACCTGGCTCGCCGTCGCGCGCATGGTGCGCCGGACCGGAGCCCACTTCCTGGTGCCGATCTACACCGTCGCGCCGCACGCGACCGCGTCCACGACCGTCGCACAGGCGGCGGCGATCGTCGCTGACGCCATCGACGAGGCCGGCCCGGAACGGGTCGTCGTGATGGGCGACTCGGCGGGCGGCGGCCTCGCTCTGGCGGCCGCGCTCGAGCTGCGCGAACGAGGCGCGAAGCAGCCGTCCCGCCTGGTGCTGGTCTCCCCATGGCTGGACGCCACGATGACCCATCCGGACCAGCCCGGGATCCAGCGACGCGACCTGGTCCTGACCGTCGAGGGCCTCGCCGCGTGCGGGCGCCTGTACGCGGGTGACCTCGATGTACGCGACCGGCGCGTCAGCCCTCTTCTGGCCGACCTGACCGGATTGCCGCCCATGACCGTCATGTGCGGGACCCACGACATCCTCGTCGTCGACTCGCGGCGGCTCCGGGACAGGGCCGGTGCCGCCGGTCTCGACATCGTCTACACCGAAGAGCCGGGGATGCAGCACGTGTACTTCGCCGTCCCCCTGCTGCCACAGTCCAAGCGCGCTCGGCGCATCGTCAGGCAGGCCCTGACCCCAACAGCATCATCGGTCACCGGTGCGGGCGCCCGTGACCAGGAAAGGGCGTGATCGGCGCGATGAGCGGCAACGGACAGGACCCCACCCCGCAGGACTCGCCGGACGGCGCGCCGGAAGCATCGGCCTCTGGTACACAGCCAGCCGAGGAGATCAGCGCGGTGGTGGCGGGGCTGAGCCTGGAGGACAAGGCGTCGCTGCTCACCGGTGCCGCCTGGTTCGACACCCTCGACCTGGCGGAGGCGGGTGTTCCGGCGCTGCGGATGGCGGACGGCCCGCACGGGCTGCGGCTCTCGGCGCACGACGGCAAGGCCGATCACCTGGGGTTGTCGGACAGCCGGCCGGCGACCTGCTTCCCGCCCGCCGTGGCGCTGGCCTCCAGCTGGGACGCCTCGCTCGCCGGCCGCGTGGGCGCGGCGCTCGCGCGGGAATGCCTGAGCGCGGGAGTGGGAGTGCTGCTGGGGCCCGGGATCAACATTAAGCGCAGCCCGCTCTGCGGCCGGAACTTCGAGTACTTCTCCGAGGACCCGGTCCTGACCGGTGTCCTGGGCGCGGCCTGGGTCGACGGTCTCCAGGAACGAGGGGTGGGCGCCTCGCTGAAGCACTTCGCGGTCAACAGCCAGGAGACCGAGCGGATGACGGTCAGCGCCGACGTCGACACCCGTACCCTGCACGAGATCTACCTGCGGGCCTTCCGGCACATCGTCACGCGGTCCCGGCCGTGGACGGTGATGTGCTCGTACAACCGGATCAACGGCGTACACGCCTCGCAGGATCCGTGGCTGCTGACCGAGCTGCTGCGCGAGCAGTGGGGGTTCGACGGCCTGGTCGTGTCCGACTGGGGCGCGGTCCTGGACCGGGTCCGTGCGCTGGCCGCCGGACTGGACCTGGAGATGCCCGACAATCCGGCCTCGGCACCGCTGGTCGTGGACGCCGTGAACCAAGGCCTGCTCGACCCGGACGTTCTGGACACCGGCGTGGCCCGGCTCGCGAGCCTGTCCCGGCGGGCCGCCGCCGTCGCCGAGACCGCACGCGAGCAGAGCATCGAGTTCGACACGGACGCCCACCACGCCCTCGCCCGCGAGGTCGCCGCTCGCAGCATCGTCCTGCTCAAGAACGACGGCGCGGTGCTGCCGCTGGACCCGGACGCCGCCCAGACGATCGCCGTCATCGGGGAGTTCGCCCGTACGCCCCGCTACCAGGGCGGCGGCAGCTCCCATGTCACCCCGACGCGGCTGGACAACGCACTGGACGCCATCCGGGACGGCGCGCCCGGCGCCGATGTCGTCTTCGCACCCGGCTTCGGGCTGAACGATTCGGAAGGCCCCGAAGCGCAGGCCGCACTGACCTCCGAGGCCGTCGCCGCGGCCGAGAACGCCGATGTCGCCGTGCTGTTCCTCGGCCTGCCCGAGAGCTACGAATCCGAAGGCTACGACCGGAAGCACCTGGAACTGCCCGCCGTCCAGACCGACCTGCTGGACGCCGTACTGGCCGCCAACCGCGAGACCGTCGTGGTGCTGTCCAACGGCGGCGTCGTACGGGTATCGGGATGGGCCGATCGCGTACGCGCGGTGCTGGAGACCTGGCTGCTCGGCCAGGCGGGCGGCCCGGCGATCGCCGACGTGCTGTTCGGAACGGTCAACCCCTCCGGCCGTCTCACCGAGACCATCCCCGTCGCGCTGGCCGACACCCCCGCCTACCTGGACTTCCCCGGCGAGTTCGGGCGCGTCGCGTACGGCGAGGGCATCCATGTCGGCTACCGCTACTTCGACGCTCGGGGCCTGGCGGTGTCGTTCCCGTTCGGGCACGGCCTGTCGTACACCACGTTCGCCTACGACGACCTGCGCGTCACGACCGTCGACGGCCGGGACATCGAGGTGAGCGTGCGCGTCACCAACACCGGGCGCCGTTCCGGGCGTGAGGTCGTCCAGGTGTACGTGGCCGCTCCCGGCTCGAAGGTGCGGCGTCCGATTCGGGAGCTCAAGGGCTTCGCCGTCACCGCCGAGCTCGAGCCGGGGCAGGCCCGCGACGTCACCGTCCGCATCGATCACGACGCCCTGGCGTACTACGACCCGGCCGCCGCCCGATGGCAGGTGGAGGGTCTGGAGTACGTCGTCGAGGTCGGCGCCTCCAGCCGTGACATCCGCCTGTCCGTACCGGTCACGCTGGCCGGTGACGAAATCGCGGCGGCGCTGAGCGGCGAGTCCACGCTGCGGGAATGGCTCGACCACCCCGTCGGCGGGCCGCTGGTGACCGCCCTGCTGAACCGGATCGCCGAGCGGATGGACGGTGAGCTGGACGTCCAGGACGAGGGGCTCCAGCAGATGATCGCCGGACTGCGGCTGTCGCAGTTCGTCCAGTTCTCCACGGTTCCCGTGACCGCCGACGACGTGGCCGAGCTCGTCGCCGCCGCCGGCGGACCGGCATGACGCCCACCACCCCGGCCGCCACCGCCGACATCGACCCCGTACGGTCCCGGACGGGACTGACGCGGCTCGGCTCCGGCCTGTTCCTCGGCGCGCTGGCCTGGGCGGTCCCGCTGCTGTGCTTCGGGATGGTGCTGCTCCCCGCCAAGCTCGCCGACCTGGCACCGGACGACAAGGTGTCCCTGGTCGCGCTGTTCACGATCGCGTCCTCGATCGTCTCCCTGGTCACCAACATCGTGTTCGGCACCCTGTCCGACATGACCCGCAGCCGGTTCGGGCGCCGCAACCCCTGGGTCGTGTCCGGTGCCCTGGCCGCGAGCGTGATCATCGTCTTCATGTCGGTCACCCAGTCGATCGCCTGGCTGCTGGTGGGGTACTGCTGCCTGGCGGCGGCCATGAACGCCGTCATCGCCGTCCTCGTCGCGATGATCCCGGACCGCGTGCCGACCGAGCGGAGGGGCTCGGTCTCGGCGGCCAGCGGCGTCGGCGTGCTGATCGGCGGCACCATCGGCGCCCTGGTCGGCGCGATGTTCGTCGACGACCCCGACCTGGGCATGGCCGTCCTGGCGCCGTGGCCCTGCCTGATGGCCCTGGCCTGCGTCGCCCTGACGGCCGACTTCTCCAACCGGCACGTCCCGCGCGTACCGTTCAGCCGGGCCCAGCTGCTGGCCGCGGTGTCCTTCCCGCGCAGGGCCCCCGACTTCTACTGGGCGTTCGCCGGCCGCTTCCTGATCATCCTGGGCTACTACGTCGTCTCGGCCTACCAGCTCTACATCCTGACCGACTACATCGGCCTCAGCGATGCCGAGTCCGCGGCCGTCATCACCTCGGCCGCCGTGATCAACCTGATCACCGCGGTGATCGGCAGCGCGGTCTTCGGCCCGCTGTCGGACCGCCTCGGGCGCCGCAAGGTCCCCGTCATCGTGGCCTCCGGCCTGATCGGCCTGGGCGTGCTCGTACCGGCGCTCTCGCCGTCCTCCTGGACGATCCTGGTCTTCGCCGGCATCGCGGGCCTCGGCCTGGGCGCGTTCTTCGCCGTCGACGCCGCCCTGATCACCGAGGTCCTGCCCACCCAGCACTCGCGCGCCAAGGACCTGGGCATCCTCAACATGGCCACCACGGGCGGGCAGATGATCGCCCCCGGCGTCGGCTCCCTGGTCGTCGGCGCCGGCCTCGGCTTCGCCCCCGTCTTCCTGATCGCGTTCGCCATCTGCATGCTCGGCGGCCTGGCCATCCTCCCCATCAAGTCCGTACGCTGACCCGTCCCGTGTGACCTGCGGGGTCAGGGAGCGAAGGCGCGGCGGACGGCGGTGGCGAGGCTGGTACGGCGGCGGTCGTGGTCGGCGCCGGGGTCGGCCTCCGTCGCGGCGTAGGTGAGGCTGCTCGGTGCCCAGGTCATGGCCATGGAGATCACCAGAGAGTGCACATCCGCCGGTGGCAGAGCGGGATCGATGTGCCCTTCGTCCTGGGCTCGGACGATGGCCTCGAGCTTGGGGATCTCGTCGGCCTCGGTGAACAGATGGCCGGCGGAGGAGCGCTCCAGGCGCGCCCAGGTGGCCAGGCGCACGAGCCGCGGACGCGCGAGATAGGCGTCGTAGAGGCGGACGGCGTAGCCGGGTAGATCGTCAGGGGTCAGCGGCGCGGCGTCCAGGATTCCCGCGACCTGGTCGGCCAGGACGGCGTCGAACAGGTCCTCCTTGCTGCCGTAGTAGGCGTACATCTGCGCCTTGCTCACCTTCGCTTCGGCCGAGACGCGGTCGACGCGCGCGCCGGCGATGCCGTGCGCGGCGAACTCGACGGCGGCCGCGTCCAGGAGCCGCCGCCTGCTGGCCTGCCCTCTGCCGGCCTGTCCCCTGCTGGCCTGTCCCCTGCCGGCCTGTCCCCTGCCGACCTTCCCTGTGTCCATGGGCACATCCTAAACGAACTGGTTCGTTTGCATAAGACCGGCCCACGGGGTTACGGTCGAGCGACTAGAACGAACCAGTTCGTTTCGATAGGAGCCACTCATGACCGTCCCCCTCACGCTGGACGCCTCCGCGCGCCCGGCCCCCGCGTTCCTCGACGGCCCGGCCAAGAAGCTGCTGATCGACGGCGCGTGGACCGCACCGCGGTCGGCCGCCACGTTCGAGACCTTCGACCCCGCCACCGGACGGGCCCTTGCCTCCATCGCGTCCGCCGGACCCGAAGATGTGGACCTGGCGGTGGCCGCCGCCCGGCGCGCCTTCGAGGCACCGTCGTGGGCCGACATCACCCCGTACCAGCGCGGCAAGGTGCTGCTGCAGATCGCGGACGTGATCGAGGCGCACGCCGAGGAACTGGCCGTGCTGGACTCGCTCGACATGGGCGGGCCGCTGTGGATGACCCGCTGGCTGATCGACCACTCGGTGGAGGTCTTCCGGCACTACGCGGGCTGGCCGACGAAGATCTACGGGCAGACCGCGCCGTCCGACCCGGCGGTCTTCAACTACACCCTGCGCCAGCCGCTCGGCGTCGTGGGAGCCATCACCGCCTGGAACGGCCCCGTCCTGCAACTCGCGTGGAAGCTGGGCCCGGCCCTGGCGACCGGCAACACCGTGGTCGCCAAGCCCGCGGCCTGGTCACCGCTGTCCGCGCTGCGGATCGGCGAGCTGCTGCTGACCACCGACCTGCCGCCCGGCGTGGTCAACATCGTGACCGGCGACGGCGCCGTGACGGGCGAGGCCCTGACCAACCACCCGGACGTCGACAAGATCTCCTTCACCGGTTCGCTGGCCGTGGGCAAGCGCATCCTGGAGGTCTCCAGCAGGGACCTCAAGCGGGTGACCCTGGAACTGGGCGGCAAGTCGCCGACGATCGTCTTCGACGACGCCGACCTGGAGGCCGCGGCCAAGGGCGCCGTCGCCGGATTCGCCCAGGGCAGCGGCGAGGGCTGCGTCGCCGGAACCCGGATCTTCGTCCAGGAGTCCGTTCGCGAGCGGTTCCGGGAACTCCTGCTCCAGGAGATGCACGCGTACACCCTCGGCGACCCGTTCCATCCCGGCACCCGGATGGGGCCGCTGGCCTCACCCGAGCACTTCGCGCGGGTGGCGTCCTACCTGGACGTGGCCCGCGAGGAGGGCGGCACCCTGGAGACGGCCGGCGAACTCGGCCACGGCCTGTACATGCCGCCCACGCTGATCGAGAACGTCGGCGCCGATGCCCGGGTCGTACGGGAAGAGATCTTCGGCCCGGTCGCGTCCCTGATGACGTTCACCGACACCGGCGACGCCATCGCCCAGGGGAACGACACCATCTACGGTCTGTCCGCCTCGGTCTGGACCACGAATCTCGAACGCGCCCACCGCACCGCCACCGGCCTGCGCGCCGGAACCGTGTGGATCAACGCCTACGCCGACATGAGCGCCGGCACCGTGCCGTTCGGTGGCTTCAAGCAGTCAGGCCTCGGCCGCGAGCACGGCATCGAGGTCCTGGACGCCTACACCGAGACCAAGACCGTCATGGTCCACCTCTGACAGAACGCCTCCCACGAAACACCCCACGGTTCGGGGCCGACCTCCGGCCCCGGACCGGTCAGGAGACATCCATGCAGGACGCCATCCGGCAAGCGCTGGCGCTCACCCGTTCCTCCAGCGCACGCGAACGTACCGTCGACATCACCACGACCGGCCGCCGTTCGGGCCGCCCCCGCAGGATCGAGATCTGGTTCTACCGCGCCGGAGGGGCGATCTACCTCAGCGGCCTCCCCGGCGAGCGAAGCTGGTACGCGAACCTGCGAGCCCGGCCCGCCTTCACCCTCCACCTGAAACACGGCGTCCGCGCGGACCTGCCCGCCACCGCCCGCTTCGTCACCGATCCCGCCGATCGCCACCGCATCCTCAGTGAGATCGTGGACGACCTCAACCAGCCCCACGATCCCGCCCGCATCGTCCAGCCGACCCGCCTGGCGGACTGGGAGAACGGCAGCCCCCTGGTCGAGATCGTCCTCGACGACCGCCCCTCGCCGGATCTCCGGCCAAGCGAGAGGTCGTCCCGATCAGAGGACACAAGGACCAGCGCTTGAAGAGACCCTTCGCCGATTACGGCAGCGGTGGCAACGGGATCTCTCGCAACGGCTGCCCGCCGTCGATGAACAGCCGGCCGTCGGGGGCCATCGCGGCGGCGATGCGTTCCAGCGCGCGTCGTCCCACGTCCGGATGGCGGCCGTCGAGCGCGCCGACCCGTACCGCGAAGGCGATGTCGAAAGGAGCCTCACCCGGCTCCAGCGCGAAATCCTCCGCCGCGACCTGACGGACGCTCATCCGGCCTGCCGCGATCTCCTGCGCCGCGTTCGCCCTCGCTTGAGAGATGGCCGTGGCGGAACGGTCGATGGCGAGAACGTGTCCCGAGGCCAGCTGTGCCGCCACGGCGCGAGCGGCGGCACCTGGCCCGCACCCGATCTCCAGGACGCGCGCCTGCGGCGTGAGGGGCAGCGCGTCAACGATCCGAGCAAGGCGAGGCGAGAGCTTTCCCGGCATGAGAGGAGCCTACGACTCGTACCACGAGAACCAGCCGATGTGTCGTGTACAGGATGGCGCACGGGCCCAGCCCCTGCGTGCCGACGGATGTTCCGAGCAGCACGCAGGGGCGAGCGGTCAGCCGTCCTGCGCCCGCAGGTCTGCGGCAGGTGCGGGCAGGCGCCAGGCCACCAGTGCGCCGACGATGAGCCCCACACCGGCCAGCGAGGCGGCGACCAGGAACGGATCGGCCGAATGCAGAGCGGGCGCGAAGCCGATCCCGACGCAGACCGCGACGCCGCTGGAGCCGCCGAGCTGGTCGGCCGCGCGCTGCACACCGGACGCGGTCCCGGCGTCGTCATCGGTCACCCCGCCGACGGCGACGTACTGCAGCCCCACGATGCCGAAGCCCATACCGGCCGCGATCAGCAGCATCGCCGGAACCATCGCCACCGCACCCGCGTCCAGGAGAGCCGCCGACGCGATCACGGCCATCGCCGCCGCAGTGAACCCGATACCCGCCAGCACGCACGCACGCGTTCCCCACCTGGAGAGCAACCGCGGCACGAGCATGGAGGAGGCGATCAGCGCGACCGCCAACGGCAGCATCGTCACCCCGGCGCCCAGAGGTCCCATGCCCAAGCGGTCCTGCAGGTAGAACGTGAACAGCAGGAACGATGTGGACAGCGCCCCACTGAGCAGCATCGTGGTCAGGTTCGCCGCCACCCGGGTGCGGTTGGCGAAGAAACCCAACGGCAGCAGCGGGTCGCGCGAGCGCACCTCCACCCGTACGAACCCGATCCCTGCCAGCACCGCTCCGGCCAGTGCCACCGGAGCGACCCAGACGGGCGTACCCGGCTCGCCCGCCTCGACCACCCCGAAGGTGAACAGCAACGGGCAGGCGGTCAGCAGCAGAGCCCCCGGAACGTCCAGCGGTACGGAACCGCGCCCCACGAGCCGGTCGCGCTCGACCAGGAAGAGGGCCGCTACCAGGACGACCAGGATGAAGGGCACCGAGATCAGGAAGACCCACCGCCACCCCAGGTGAGCGGTGATGACCCCGGACAGGACGAATCCGAGCACGAGGCCGCAGCTGGCGACCGCGGCCCACACGCTCAGCGCCCGCGACCTGCGCGGCCCCTCGGGGAACATCAGCACGATGGTGGCCATCGCGGCCGGCAGGGCGATCGCTTCACCGGCGCCCTGCAGCAGGCGGGCGGCCACCAGCAGCGCGAAGGACGGGGCCAGTCCCGCCAGCAATGACGCGGCCCCGAACAGGGCCGTGCCCGCCAGCAGCATGCGGCGGCGGCCCAGCAGGTCGCCCAGGCGCCCGCCGAGCATCAGCAGCCCGCCACCGGTGATGGTGTAGCCGACCACGACCCAGGTCAGGGAGTGGCCGTCGACACCGAGGTCGGTACCGATCGAGGGCAGGGCGATGTTGACCACGGTCACGTCGACCGCGATGAAGAACTGCAGCATCGACAACGCGCACAGCACCAGCCACGCCCGTACGGAGGACGTGGTGTGCCCGCGTGAAGCAAGGAGAAAGGAGAACATCCGGTGCTCCGTCGCTCAGAAGTTTCCGAGCAGCACAAAAGTGCCGCTCCGGTCTGATCACGAAGCGGCTGGACGTCTCATAGAGAGGCTGTGCCGACGTCCCGCCGCTAGCGGAACGTCCTGGTCACTGCGGCGCAAGCGGCCGCGGAAGCTGCAGACATGCCACGAACTCTACCGGCATGACGGAATGGCGGCATGACGGTATGGCTGCATGACGGTACGGCCGGCCGGCGAGCCGGGCCATCGTGCGTTCGACGGTCCAGCGGTGGCGTCCTAAGTTAGCGGCGCGAGCGGATCGGCGGGATGCCCTCCACGAGGGAATCAGAGCCTGACCGTCGTGCAGATCGGCCCCGGGAATACCGACGGAGATGGGCAGTCGCTCCGGACGGGCCGAACGACGCGGAAGGCAACTGCTGCCAGGTGCAACCCGATGTAGCCACGAACACGATTGCGGCCAGCACCTCTCGGTCGCCGTGCCGAAGTCGGCCACCCCCTGAGGCCGGGTCGGCGCCTCTGGCACCACTCGCTGGAACAACTCCCACAACTCGGCCGGCCACCAGCCGGTGACGGCCGACCAGCACCTCGCGGAAACGCGACTACCAGTGAGCAGCTCCGCTCCCTAGGCCGCGCCCGCACCCGCTCACCCGGCCGGACTCCGGGCTGCCGGCGCTTGCGATGGTGCGATCTGTATCGGACCTCGAGCCCGGGCTGCTCGGGAACGCCGCATCAGTCGTGCCGATTTCCGGCCGATCAGAAGGACGCCACCGAGGACGAGCCTCCGTCGCCGTGCGGACGATCCGCCTCAGACGGTGTCGATCTGCAGGAACTCCCGGAACTCCGCCGTGCCGACCTGATCGTTCAGCGCGGCGTTCCACCGCGCGATGTCGTCACCCGAGACGTCGGCGTCAAGTGGCAGGAAGACCCGGACGGCGTTCGGCCACTGCTCGAAGAACCCACGGGCGACCGAGTCCGTCAACGCCTGTGAGATCGAGTCCCACACCGTCCTCCGGAATTCGCGAAGGCCTGGCACTGCGACGGGGTCGGCGCTCGAACCGGTGAAGCGTTGCTCCGCCCGTTCTGCCTCGGCGCGGATCGGCACCAGCGGGTCGTCGATCCCCTCAACCCCGCCGAGGTCCAGATCCCACTCGCCGAGATGCCATTTCACGTCGATGACGAACCCCGGGTCCTCGGCGATCATCTCGTCGAAATGTTGCCGCGAGTGTGCGAAGGCGACGATCGACGTGGCGGCGGCGTCGGTCGCGATGCCGACGCCGACCACGTCGTCCGCCGGCAACTGTCCTGCCACCGCCTGGACGGCCCGTTCGAGCGCCGATCCGAGGCGATCGGACCAATCGCGTGCCCACGCGCGGAGCTGAAGATCCATGGCTCCCTTGTCGACTCTCTCTGATCGGATGTCGCCGACGCCGACGACCATGAACCCGGCAGGGTCCCAACGAAGCCACCGAGCGGGCCCGGTGCCTACCAGCCAAATGAGATGACTTCTTAGGAGACGCGCGCCCGGAGCAGGCAGAATTCGTTGCCTTCCGGGTCGGCGAGGACATGCCAGGATTCCTGACCGCTCTGGCCGACGTCGGCGACCTGCGCTCCCGCGGCAAGGAGTCGTTCGAGTTCGGCCGCCTGGTCGCGGTCGGTGCCGTTGACATCGAAGTGCAGGCGCAACTTGCCGTTCTTGGGCTCGTCGGTCCGGCTCAACACCAGAGTCGGCTGAAGGCCGCCGAACCCCTCCGGAGGGCCGATCTCGATATCGCCGTCCTCTCGTTCCAGCACCACATATCCCAGAACCTCGCACCAGAATTCGGCGAGTCGCTCCGGCTCACGGCAGTCCAACACGAGCTCAGTGATACGGCAGGCCATGACCGCACCCTACCGAGCCGCCCCGCACCGCGCGCTCGGCCGGCCACCGGCCTCGTCACCCGCCCAGCCGGCATTCTCACTCCGGTGGGTGACCGGATCCCCCGTACAGGCGATCACCAGCCCTCGCAGGTCCACGAGGTGAACGGCGTGACGATCAAGCTGATCCACGCGGCACCGTCCACCAGCGACGCCCAACACCCCGTCCCGCGCTGGGCACTGCGAACCGCCTATGCGATCCCGCTGCTCCTGCTGCCCTCATGCCTGTGGCGGCCGCCGTTCGCCTTCCACTTCAAGATGGGCCAGATCCACGACGCCGACGCGACCATGGGGCCCCTGTGGTTGAGCATTCCGTAGGTCTTCGGACTCAGCGTGCTCACGGAAGTGGCCGCATTACTGTGCCTCGGCCTGGTGCGCGGGTGGGGTGAGATCGTCCCTCCCCGGGTCCCGATCATCGGAGGCAAGCGCATCCGGCCCGCCGCAGTGATCGTCCCGGCGGCGCTCGGTGGGCTGGTCATGACCGCCGTCTCCGTCATGATGGCGCTCACCTGGACCGGCGCCACCGACGGCATCGCCTACGAGAACCCCTGGTGGGAGATGCTGGCGAAAGTCTGCATCAGCCCGATCAGCCTGTGGGGCCCGATGACACTGGCACTGACCTACGCCTACTACGCACGCCGCTGCCGCCCCCTCAACACCGCGTGACGCACTGCTCCAACAGCCCCAGCCGACCGGCGCTTCTGTTGACTCGTGGCGTGTTCGCCTTGTGGGACGCCAGATGAGGCGAACACGCCACGAGTCAACATGCTGCGGGGCTGTTGGGGGCTTCGTCGGGGAGGCTGGTGAGGAAGTGCCAGGCGGGTGATTCGGTCCAGGCGCCGGGGTCGGCGACGGCCAGGCAGTCGATCAGCTCTTCGGCCGATGATGCCGAGATGAGGATGCGGCCGGTGGCGCGCCAGAGGCGGTGCCGGTCGATGGTGATGTCCCAGCCGGGGAACAGTTCCCGGAGGAAGAGCAGGAGGATGTCATCCCTCATGGGGGACGGCCTCCAGTTCCGCGTACACGATCTTGCCGCCTTCGGTCAGGGGCCGGGTACCCCAGCGGGTGACCAGCTGCTCCAGGAGCAGCAGGCCACGGCCTGACTCGGAGGCGTAGTTCTCGGGCCGCAGGACCGGGAGTGTCTCGCTTCGGTCCCAGGTCTCGATCACCGCGCATCCCTCGTCACGGCGGTACGCGCGGACGACGACGAGATCGTTCTCGCGGGACCCGTGCTTGATCGCATTGGTCGCCAGTTCGCTGACCACGATCCGCGCCGCGAAGTCCTCCAGACCCCACGTTCCGAAGACCAGCTTGATGAAGTCCCGCGCTTCCTTGATCGATTCCAGCCGCGCCTTGATCACCAACGTCGCCGGATCACCCATTGAGGGACCGCCCTCCCAGAAAGGTAGTTACTTACGGCAAAGGCTCCCTCACTTGGCGTAGCATTCAAGGGCAAGCTCTCCGACACACACGGAGCACTTAACAGTGCTTCAAGGGCACTTAACACCTGCTGGAGCCCTCCTCATGGCAGCACGCAAGCCGTCACATGAGCTGAAGTCGTTCGGCGCGGAGGTCGCTCGGCTGCGCGAAGAAGCGGGAATCACCCGCGCCGATCTGTCCAGGATGGTGGCGGTCAGCCGGTCATATATCTCGCAGGTCGAGTCCGGTAACACTCGCTGTCGGCTGGACTTCGCGGAGCGAGTCGATAATGCTCTCGGCACCGGTACCGCCATCACTGATGCCTGGCAAAAGCTCCTCCGGTCCTGCGGCTATCCGAAGTTCTTCGCAGACTTCCCTATGGCCGAGGCGTCGGCCGAGTTCCTGCGGGCCTACGAGAACACCCTCGTCTACGGACTCCTCCAGATCGAGGACTATGCCCGCGCTCTCCTGATCGACGATGCGACCGTGGCCGCTCGGATGCGCCGACAAATCATCTTGACCGGCGACACCCCACCTATGCTGTGCGTCGTACTGGACGAGAGTGTCCTGTATCGGCTGGTCGGCAGCCCGGACATCATGCGGCGGCAGTGCGAGTACCTGCTGGAGGTGTCCGAGTGTGGGCATGTGAAGCTGCAGATCGCTCCCATCGCCTACTACTGGGGTGTGCATGCGCCGTTCACACTGGCAACGCAGCAGAACGGCGACGAACTCGTGTACTTCGCTACGACGAACGGTGGCCATAGTTCAAACGAAGCAGCGGATACGCTGTATGCCAGCAAGTCTTTCGCCACCCTTCAAGCACACGCCCTTTCCGTGAGAGAATCACGGGACCTTATCCGGAAGATTGTGAGTGAACGATGGAGCTGACCTGGCGGAAGTCCAGTCACAGTGACAACCTTGGCGGAAACTGCATTGAGGTGGCGCGATCGTCTCGCGACGTCGCCGTACGGGACTCAAAGGATCCAGAGGGGCCGCGGCTTCTGCTTGGTCGGGCTGCGTTTCGGGTGCTGGTGGCTCGGCTTAAGGGGTAGAGACTCCCCCGTTCCGGGTCAGAGCCCTGCCTTCGATGGGCGGGGCTCTGTGCGTTCAGTTGACCGTGTGGTGGATCCAGACGTTGGGTTCCTCGTAGTGGCCCTCGTCGTGGGCCACTTCTACCGGGCATAGGGCGTCCGGTACGACATAGCTGCCAGGAGCCGGCATCTCTACGCCCGTCCACTGGTGCCACTCGGCCGGGGACCCCGTGATGGTCATCGAACGGGGGCAGACGCCGAGGATCTTGCCGCCGAGCTTCAGGTGGACGCGGAGCCAGGGGTCGAACGGGGCATCGTCCGGCCGGGTCCAGGTGATGTACTCCTCCATCGGGATCAACGGATAACGCGCCTTGAGGGTGGGGCGCACGGGGGCGTAGAGGGCGGTCAGGCCGTAGCGGGCCGCAGTCTCGCGCAGGGCTTCGACCATGACTCGGCTCAGGCCTGTGCCCAGGTGGTCGGGGGCCACGACGATCCAGAGGGCCGAGGCGACGTTGGGGTCGCGGCCGGCGGTGCGGTCGTCGAAGGCGCGGCGGAGGGCGAAGTCCCAGCCTTCGGCGGGCAGGTCGCCACCGGGCCAGTGGAACGGGACGGACGCCGCTGCGGCGATGACGCGGTCCTCGTCGAGCAGGGCGAGCTGGTAATCCGGGAAGTCGGTGGCCAGGAACGGGGTCAGTTCGGCGTTGACGGGGTCGTGGTAGATGAACTCCGGCCATGGGGCGATGTCCAGGTCGAGGCCGGGACGGTCGGCGAGGGTGACGACGTTCATGTGTCCTCGTGGAGCAGCAGGAGCGTGTACGCGGCGAGGGTGGAGTCGTCGGTGATGGCGCCGGAACGGACGAGGGCCTTGAACTCGTCCCGGGTGAGGAAGGCCTGGCGCATGTCCTGTTCCTCGAGTTCGCGGGCGGTCTCGCCGGGTTCGAGGTCGGTGGCCAGGAAGACGTGGAAGCCCTGGGAGCTGGTGCCGTGGGCACAGTTCAGGTAGCCGAGCGGGGTCAGGGTGCCGGTGCGGAAGCCGGTCTCCTCGGCGAGTTCGTGCCTGGCCAGGTCCTCGGGGGCGCCGGTACGGCCGTCGGGGTACGACCCTTGCGGGAAGTTCCACGCACGGCGGCCGATCGGGTAGCGGTACTCCTCGACCATGTGGAAGCCGCCGTTCTCGGCGGGGATGACGAGGGCGAAGTCGCTCTTCTCGACGACGCCGTAGATGCCGCGCGAGCCGTCGAGCAGCTCGATCTCGTCCTCGCGTACGGTCATCCAGCGGTTCTCGTAGACCACGCGCGAGGACAGTGTGCGGATCGCGGGCTCCATCGGCGCCTCCGTGCTCATCGGGTCTCCGTGCTCATCGAGTCTCCGTACGCGGCGGGTCCCCGTGCGCGCCGGGTCTCTTCGGGATCTTCCCCATTGTGGCGGGGAGGCCGACACGCGCAGCGAAATGATGTTTTAATCCACGGCTATGTGGTCCTCGTCACAAAAGTCGTGGATGCAGTGGTACGAGCCAGGGGTCCCCCCGGGTCTGGAGGTACCGGACGTACCCGTCACCCGTTTTCTGGACGACGCCGCCGAGCGCCACCCGCGCCGGCCCGCCGTGCACTTCTTCGGCCGGACGATCCGCTACGGGGCGCTGAAGGAGGCCGTGGACCGGTTCGCGGCGGGGCTGCACCGGCTCGGGATCCAGCCGGGCGACCGGGTCGCGCTGATCATGCCGAACTGCCCGCAGCAGGTCATCGCGTTCTTCGCGATCCTGCGCCGGGGGGCGATCGCCGTACCGCACAACCCGCTCTACACCACGGAGGAGTTGCGGCAGCAGCTCCATGACTGCGGTGCCCGCGCGGCCGTCGTCCTCGATCTGTCGTACGCGGCGATACGGGACGTTCCGCTGGAGCACGTCATCGTCGCCTCGCTGGTCGACTACCTGCCCTGGTACACGAAGGCGGTGCTGCGGCTGCCGGTGGTGGAGGCGCAGCGGCGCCGGGAGGAGCTGACCGCCGAGGTCCCCGGCGGACCCGGGATCGTGCGGTGGGACGAGATGTGCAAGCCGTCGCACCGGCACGTCCGCCAGTACCGTCTGGAGCCCGCCAAGCATCTGGCCGTCATCGGTTACACCGGCGGTACGGAGGGGCGGCCCAAGGGGGCGATGCTGACGCACCGCAACCTGGTCGCCAACGCCTGCCAGCAGCACGCCTGGGACACCCAGGGCCGTGAGGGCACCGACGTGACGCTGGGAGTGCTGCCGCTGTTCCACTCGTTCGGCCTGATCAGCTGCCTGGTGGCGCCGGTGATGACGGCGGGCGCGGTGGTGCTGCTGCCGCGGTTCGACTGCGCCCAGATGATCAAGGCGATGCGGCGGAACCGTCCCACGATCTTCCCGGGCGTGCCGACGCTGTACGACCAGGTGCTGGCCCATCCGCGACTGCGGCGGTCGGACCTGCGCAAGCTGCGGATCATCATCTCGGGGGCGTCCGCGCTCGATCGGAAGACGATCGACCTGATCGAGTCGACGTGCGGCGGCGCGCTGATCCAGTGCTACGGGCTGACCGAGGCGTCGCCCGCGGTGACCGCCAACCCGATCGGCCCGCGCGCGCGCAACCTGACGGTCGGCGTGCCGCTGCCCGGCACCGACGCGGTGATCGTGGATCCGGAGGAGCCGACCAGGGCGCTGCCGCCCGGCTGGACGGGGGAACTGGTCGTACGGGGCCCGCAGGTCTTCGCCGGCTACTGGAACGCCCCGCTGGCCACGGCCGAGGTCCTGTCCAAGGGCTGGCTCCGTACGGGTGACATCGGGGTGATGGACGACGACGGGTTCATCACCGTTCTGGAGCGCCGGCGCGACGTGGTCAAGGTGAGCGGTTTCAGCGTCTTCCCGACGGAGGTGGAGGACGTGCTGCGCCGCCATCCGGCCGTGCTCGACTGCGCGGTCACCGGCGAGCCGGACGAGCGGCGCGGCGAGCGCGTGGTCGCGCATGTGGTCGAGCACCCGGCGTATCCGTTCTCGGCGGACGAGCTGCGCCGCCATTGCGAGCGCTCGCTGACGCATTACAAGGTCCCGGCCGAGTTCCGTCCCCGGCTGGAACTGCCCCGCAACCTGCTGGGCAAGGTCGTGCGCCGCCAGCTGCGGGACTCGGCGAGCGAGAGACGCGTCCGGGACCCGTTGCGTTGACCCGGTGACCGCATGCGGTTGGAACGCTGGCCACGTACGGTCTGATCATCCCGATGACGGCGGAAATGGTTCATCGTCCCGGGAAGGGCAGCAGATCGGCTGACTCTCTCCGGGGCAGAGAAGGATTCCGTCGTGGTCGCTCACCGTTCCCGTCCCCTCGTCGCGGGCACGCTCGCCGTGGTCCTCGTCGCCGCGCTCCTGGCCGCCGTCGGCTTCCCGGGTACGGCGCGCGCGGCGACACTGCCGGCCAACTTCCAGGAACGGACGCTCTTTCCCGGGCTGACGATGCCGACGAACGTGGAGTTCTCCCCCGACGGCCGGGTGTTCGTGTCGGAGAAGAGCGGGATCATCAAGGTGTTCGACTCGCTGACCGACACGACCGCGACCGTGTTCGCCGACCTGCGGCAGCAGACGTTCAACGGCTGGGACCGCGGGATGCTCGGCATGGCGCTGCACCCGGACTTCCCCGCCGACCCGAGGGTGTACGTGATGTACACCTACAACGGCGAGATGGGCGGCGCGTACCCGCGCTGGCCCTCCGCCGACGGCAGCAACGAGCAGTGCCCCGACCCGCCCGGCGCCAACAACGCCGGCTGCGTCGTGGCCGGGCGCATCTCGGTGCTGACACCGGCCGTCCAGGCGAACGGCGCGCTGCGGGCGGCCCAGGCTGCGGCCACCGCGCAGTCAACCACTGCGCAGTCGACCGCTGTGCAGTCGACCACCGAGCAGGTGCTGCTGGAGGACTACTGCCAGCAGTTCTCCAGCCATTCCGTTGGAACGATCGCTTTCGGGAACGACGGCATGCTGTACGCGGGCGGCGGTGACGGAGCCAGCTTCCAGTACGCCGACTACGGGCAGAAGAACAACGCCTGCGGTGACCCGCCCAAGGCCGCCGGTACGGCGCTGACGGCCCCGACCGGTGAGGGCGGCGCGCTGCGTTCGCAGGACCGGCGCACCCCGGCGGACCCGACGACGCTGGACGGGACGATCGTACGGCTCGACCCCGACACCGGACTGGCCGCGCCGGGCAACCCGACCACGACCGGCGACGAGAACGCCAAGCGCATCGTGGCGTACGGCTTGCGCAACCCTTACCGGTTCACGATGCGGCCGGGCACCAACGAGCCGTGGCTCGGGGACGTCGGCTACACCACCTGGGAAGAGATCAACCGGGTACCGTCGCCGACCACCGAGGTGCGCAACTTCGGCTGGCCCTGCTACGAGGGGAACGGCCGTACGGCGGGCTACGACGCCGCCAACCTCAACATCTGCGAGAACCTCTACGCGGCCGGCACGTCGGCGGTCATCGCTCCCCGCTACGCCTACAAGCACAGCGACAAGATCGTCGCGGGCGAGGACTGCGGTACGGGCAGCTCCTCGATCAGCGGGATGTCGTTCTACGCGGGCAGCACGTACCCGGCGCAGTACCGCAACGGCCTGTTCTTCACCGACTACGCCCGCGACTGCGTGTGGGTGATGAAGACCGGCACGGACGGGCTGCCCGACCGGACGAAGATCGAGACGTTCGCCACCAACTCGGGCGGCATCGTCGAGCTACAGCAGGGTCCGGGCGGCGACGTGTTCGGCGTGGACATCACCGGCGGGCGCGTCGTCCGGTACACCTACAACGGCGTCAACAACCCGCCGGTCGCCGCCATCAAGTCCGACGTGACCAGTGGGCCGCTGCCCCTGAACGTGGCGTTCGACGGCAGCACCTCCAGCGACGCCGACGCGAACGTACCGCTCACCTACGCGTGGGACCTGGACGGGGACGGCGCGTACGACGACTCCACGGCCGCCAAGCCCACCCACACGTACAGCACCAAGGGCACCTACACCGTCAGGCTCAAGGTGACCGACACCCGGGGCGCCGAGGACACGACCACCGCGACCATCACGGCCGGCTCCACTCCGCCGGTCGCGACGATCGAATCGCCCGGCTCCGACCTCACCTGGAAGGTCGGCGACCGCGTCCCGTTCTCCGGGAAGGCCATCGACGCCGAGGACGGCGCGCTGACGGGCTCCGCGCTGAAGTGGCAGATCATCATGCATCACTGCCCGAGCAACTGCCACACGCACACGATCACCGGGCAGGACGGCGAGAACGGCGAGTTCTCCGCGCCCGACCACGAGTATCCGTCCTGGATCGAGCTGCGGCTGACCGCCACCGACTCCGACGGGCTCAGCGACACCCGCAGCGTGGAACTGCACCCCAAGACCAGCACGATCACGCTGGCCGGCAACCCGCCCGGGATACCGCTGACCCTGCTGGAGAAGACGCAGGCGGCCCCGTTCACCAGTACGGTCATCACCGGCTCCACGGTGTCGATCTCGGCGCCCACGCAGACGCAGCTGATCGGCGCCAAGGTGTACGAGTTCGCGGGCTGGTCGGACGGCGGCGGCTCGGCGCACAACGTCACCGCGCCGGGCCCGGCCCTCACACTGACCGCCAACTACCAGGTGAAGACGAACTTCGCGCTCAAGCGCCCGGTGAAGGTGTCCAGCGTCGAGAAGGCGGGCCTGGAAGGGCCGAAGGCGGTCGACGGCATCCCGGCCAACCCGCCGCCGGGCACCCGCTGGTCCAGCGGCCGCACCGACACGCAGTGGATCGAGGTCGACCTCGGCTCGGTGCGCAGCGTCGGGTACGTGCTGCTGCGCTGGGAGGTCGCCTACGGCACGGAGTACCGGATCCAGACCTCGACCGGCGGCGGCGTCTGGACGACCGTCCACACCCGTACCGGCGGGGACGGCCAGATCGACGTCATCCCGTTCGCGCCGCGCGACGCCCGCTGGGTCCGCATGTACGGGATCAAGCGCGCCACCACCTACGGCTACTCCCTCTGGGAGATGGAGGTCTACGACCGCTGACCCGATCCGGCCCCGACCCGATCCGACCCGCTGATCCGATCCGACCTGCTGATCCGATCCGCCCCAATGACCCAAAATGGTTGACTGTGCGGGTGCGAATCGAAGAGCTCGTCGCGATCGGGCGGGTGCGGGCGGGTGCCCCCGAGGCGGAGGGGACGGTGCTGTACGACCGGCACGGGGTGCTGGTCGTACGGGTCGGGGACGTGGTCGTCAAGGCGCACCAGGCCGACCGCGACGGCGGGCCGCTGCTGGCGCGGCGGATGCGGGTGGCGGACGGGCTGCCCGAGCTGCTCCTCACTTCGATGGGGCCGCCGCGGGACGTCGCGGGCCGGGTGGTCACGCTGTGGCCGTACGGGGAGCCGGTGAGCCCGGACGGCGACCTTCCCTGGGAGGACGCGGGCCGGTTGCTCGCGCTGCTGCACGCCGTTCCGGTGCCGGAGGGAACGCCGAGCTGGGGACGGCCCGAACGGGTCGCGCGGCTCGTCGGTGAACTCGGGGACGGACCGGCCGCCGAGGTGATCCGGCGGGCGTACGCGACGCTGCCCGGCTGGATCCGGGGCGAGGATCCTCAGCCCGCTACGGAACGGACATTTCTCGTTCACGGGGACTGGCACCTGGGACAGATGGTGCGCGTCCAAAACACGTGGCGATTGATCGATGTGGAGGATCTGGGCGTCGGGGCTCCCGCATGGGACCTGGCCAGGCCCGCCGCCCTCTACTCCGCCGGGGTCCTCGTTCCGGGCGACTGGGACCGTTTCCTGGGCGCCTACCGGGCGTTCCGGGGGCCCGCCGTACCCGCCGAGGGCGACCCGTGGGAGGTCCTGGACGTACCCGCGCGAACTCTGGTGATCCAAATCGCCGCCACGTGCGTCAAATCGGCGCGGACGGGCGACCGGCCGCTCGACGAGGGCGAACAGGCGCTCGTCGACACCTGCTCCCGAATCTCAGCGACCGGCATCTCAGCAACCCGTACCTCAGCAACCCGTACCTCAACAACCTGAACTTCAGCGACCTGAAGCTCAGCATCCCGAACTCAGCGACCAGAATCTCCAGCATGGGGTCCACGGAATGACGTGGCGTTAATGCTGCCCTACATTTAGCCTCTACCTGGGGATCCATACCGGAAGGACGACAAGGCGATGCACTGTCCGAAGTGTCGTGGCGTGATGCGGACCTACACCCGCAACGGCGTCCACATCGAGCAATGTGACAACTGCCGGGGGATCTTCCTCGACTACGGCGAGCTGGAGGCTCTGGGCCGGATGGAGGCCCAGTACCGGGCCGCTCCGCCTGTCGCACCGCCGGCCCCGGCCGCACCCGCGTGGGGGGCCCCGGCCGCCCCCGCGGTGCACCACCACCACCACGGCGGCGCCGTGCACCACCGTCCGTACGGCGGCGGCGTTTTCCACATGCTCTTCTCCACCTGATCAGGCCATCCGGTCAGGCCGTCTGGTCAGGTCACCTGGTCAGGCTCCGGGGACGCGAGGAGCGGACTTCGGCGAAGGCCCGCGGGATCCACCTTCATTCGAGGAGGATCCCGCGGGCTTTCCGCTTTCCCTGCCTCTCTCTTCAAGGCACGGGTCTCGTCAAAGGCACGGGCGTCAGAGGCGCGGGTCCACCGGCTCGGACTCCAGCGCGAGGACGGCGAACACCGCCTGGTGCACGCGCCACAGCGGTTCGCCGCCCGTGAGCCGGGTCAGGGCCTCCTCGCCCAGCGCGTGCTCGCGCATCGCCAGCGAGCGCTTGCGTCCGAGGGAGCGCCGCCGCAGCCGGTCCAGGTGCTCGGGCTCGGTGTAGTCCGGGCCGTAGATGATCCGGAGATACTCCCTCCCCCGGCTCTTGATGCTCGGCTGTACTTTCCTGTCCTCGGGGAAAGGCCCCAGTGGCTTGACCACCATTCCCTCGCCGCCGTTCGCGGTGTGCTTCTCCCACCACTGGACGGCCGCCCCGACCGACTCGGGAGAGCCGAGCTCGACGATGTGCGACTCCGTCCGCTGGAGCAGTCCCGACGTGTCGGAGGCGACGAGCCGACCGAGCACCTCCATGTGCCAGTCGTGGCCGCGAAGGGTGGCCCACGCCGACGCCTCACCCGCCAGGATCTGGAACGGCGCGAGCCTGATCCCGTCCAGTCCGTCGACCGGCCAGCAGTAGTTCGCGTACGCGTCCCGGAACAGCTCGGCGTTGGCGGCGCGCCGGTCGACGCGGTCGCGCAGCCCCGCGATGTCCAGTCCGCGGCCGGCCGCCTGGGCGAGCGCGGCGGCGGCGACCGGCAGCGCGGCGCGGGCCGCCGCGCCGGTCGAGGCGTACTGCGTGCGGATCAGGTCCATGGCCTTGGCCGACCACGGCAGCAGCTCGCAGTCGAGCATCAGCCAGCCGGTCTCCAGCTCGTCCCAGAGCCCGGCGGCCCCGATCGCGGTCCGGACGCGTTCGAGCACCTCGACCGTACGGGCGGGGTCGCGGAAGAAGGCGCGTCCGGTACGGGTGAAGATCGCGCCCGTCGTGCCGTCGTCCACGCCGAACCGCGAGACGGCCACCTCGGCGTCGCGGCAGACCACCAGCACGGCACGCGAGCCCATGTGCTTCTCTTCGCAGATCACACGGTCGAGCCCCAGATCGCGGTACGAGCCGAACGCCTCGGCCGGGTGTTCCAGATAGCCGTCCAGCTTGGACGTATCTGCGGGCGCCATCGTCGGCGGCAGGTAGAGCAGCCAGCGCGGGTCGACCGCGAACCGGCTCATCACCTCCAGTGCGGCGACGGCGTTCTCATGCCGTACCGACACCCGGCCCATCAGCCGCGTCTCCACGCCTTCCGTGGCGAGCACGTCCTCGATCTTCAGGACGTCGCTCTCCCGGTGGCCGCCCGACGCCGGGGCCTCGGCCCCGGTCGTGAGCGGGCGGGTCGGCTCGTACCAGACCTGGCGCGCGGGCATCGCGACCAGCTCGCGCTCGGGGTAGCGCAGCGCGGTCAGCTTGCCGCCGAACACGACACCGGTGTCCAGGCAGATCGTGTTGTTGATCCACTCGGGGACGGGCACGGGCGTGTGCCCGTACACGACCATCGCCCTGCCCCGGTAGTCGCGCGCCCAGGGGTAGCGCACCGGCAGCCCGTACTCGTCGGTCTCGCCCGTCGTGTCGCCGTAGAGGCAGAACGAGCGGACGCGGCCCGACGCGCGACCGTGGAAGTCCTCCTTCAGCCCGGCGTGCGCGACCACGAGACGGCCGTCGTCCAACACGTAGTGGCTGATCAGGCCGTCCATGAACCGCAGCGCCCCGTCCCGGAAGTCGTCCGGCTCGGCGGCCAGCTGCTCCAGCGACTCGGCCAGCCCGTGCGCGACCTTCACCTTGCGGCCGCGCAGCGCGCGGACGAGCTTGGCCTCGTGGTTGCCCGACACGCACAGCGCCTGCCCGGCCGCGACCATGCCCATGACCAGGCGCAGCACGCCCGGACTGTCCGGCCCGCGGTCGACCAGGTCGCCGACGAACACCGCCGTACGGCCGCCGGGGTGGTTGGCTCCGTTCGCGCGGCCGAGGGCGTCGCGCTCGATCTCGTAGCCGAGGTCGCCGAGCAGGTCCTCCAGCTCGGCGCGGCAGCCGTGCACGTCACCGATGATGTCGAACGGGCCGGTCAGCTCGCGCTTGTCGTTCCAGGCCTTCTCGTACGTGATCGTCGCGGCGTCGATCGCCTCCACGCCCTCCAGCACGTACGAGCGCTTGAACTCGCGGCTCTGCAGCCCCCGCATGCCCCGGCGCAGCTCGCGGCGCTGCCTCGGGATGACGTGGTCGGGCAGCAGCCGGCGGTCGGGACGGGTCGCGTTGCGCTCGGCGGCGATCCGTTCGGGAACGTCCAGCACGATCGCGACCGAGAGCACGTCGTGCTCCTTGGCGACGGCCACCAGCGCCTCGCGCGCCTTCGGCTGCACATTGGTGGCGTCGACGACGGTCAGCAGGCCGCGCCGCAGCCGCTTGCGCACGATGTAGTGCAGCAGGTCGAACGCGTCGCCGGTCGCCGCCTGGTCGTTCTCGTCGTCGGACACCACCCCGCGGCAGAAGTCGGACGACACCACCTGGGTCGGTTTGAAGTGCTTGCGGGCAAAGTGCGACTTGCCCGACCCCGACACCCCCACGAGGACGACGAGGCCCATCTCGGGCACCCTGATGTTCGTCATCGTGCCTCTGCGGGTGGACGGCCCCTCACGCCCTCCGGCAAGAGCCTCGTTCATGCCCTCGCTTCCCTCGGTCATCGAGCCCTTGTGGGGGGACGACCCCCCACTCCCCCCGGGAAAAGCCGCGCTCACGCCCTCGCTTCCCTCGGTCATCGAGCCCTTGTGGGGGGACGACCCCCCACTCCCCCCGGGAAAAGCCGCGCTCACGCCCTCGCTTCGCTCGGTCATGCCGCCTCCTTCGTGAAAACACCCATCTGGGTGGGGGCGCCGACCTCGGGGTCGTCGTCGCCTACGGGTACGTACCGGAGCCGGTAGCCGTACGCGGCGGCGACCCGTTCGGCCCAGGCCGCGAACTCGGCGCGGGTCCACTCGAAGCGGTGGTCGGGGTGGCGCATCGCTCCAGGGGCCAGTCCCTCGTAGCGGACGTTGTACTCGACGTTCGGGGTGGTGACGAGCACGACCCGGGGCCGGGCGTCGCCGAACACGACACGTTCGACGGCACCGAGCCGGGGCGCGTCGACGTGCTCGATCACCTCCATCAGCACCGCCGCGTCGTACCCGCGGAAGCGCTCGTCGGTGTACGTGAGCGCGCTCTGCAGGATCTCGACCCGGGGCACCTGATCCGGCCCGTGTTGGCCGGCACCGTGTTGGCCGGCACCGTGTTGGCCGGCACCGTGGTCGTCGGGAAGGCCGCGGCGGTGCGCGATCTGGACGGCACGGTACGAGACGTCCACTCCGGTGATCTTGGTGAAGCGGTTGTCCTGCTTGAGCCGCGCGACCAGCTTGCCCGTGCCGCAGCCGAGGTCGATGACCCGGCCGGCGCCCTCGGCGTACAGGGTCTCCAGTACGGCCTGGATCCGGCGTTCGGCCAGCGGTACGGGCGGCGGCGCGGCCTCGTGCTCGGGATCGGGATCGGGCGCGCCGGGCTCGGCGGCGGTCAGGTCGATCGCGGGCGGCTCCTCGTCCAGCGGATCGCGGTCCAGCTCGTCCTCGGGCGAGCCGTCGCTGTCGGCGAGCCGGCCGAGCGCGGCGCGGACCAGCTTGCGCCGGTCGGCCAGGTAGCGGCGGATGATCGCGGCCCGGTCGGGATGCCCGGCCAGCCAGCCCTCGCCGGCCCGGATCAGCTTGTCGACCTCGTCGGGCGCGAGCCAGTAGTGCTTGGCGTCGTCCAGGACGGGCAGCAGCACGTACAGCTGGTTGAGCGCGTCGGCCAGGCGCATCTCGCCGGTCAGGCGCAGCGTCACGTACCGCGAGTCGCCCCACTCGGGAAAGCCGGGATCCAGCGGCACCCGGGTCGCCTCGACCCGCCAGCCGAGCGGCTCGAAGAACCGCTCCGCCTGGTTCCGGCCGCCCCTGCAGGGCAGCGCGGGCAGCACGATCTCCAGCGGCAGCGCCGACGCGGCCAGCTCGGGGCGCAGGTCGCAGCGGCCGCGCATGGCCGTACGGAACGTGTTCGCCATCGCGGACGCGAGCAGGGACGACGCCGCGTAGGGCCGGTCGTTGACGTACTGGCCGAGGGAAAAGTCGGGGGTGTTCTTGGCCCGGGTACGCACGAGCGCGACCGGGTCGACGTCGAGCAGCAGCGCCGCGGTGCAGCGCTCCTCGCCCGCTTCCGGGTAGAAGACGTGCGCGGTACCGAAGGACTGCCCGAACGTCTGCACCCGGTCGGGGTGCTTGTGGAGCAGGTAGCCGAGATCGGCCGCGGGGGTCGCCGTCGTGGTGATGGTCAAAAGCACGTGCACAGTGTGGCCGACTTCGCGCCGTATCCAAAGAGAATTCTGCCCGATAAGGGTTTAGCCCCGAAAAGGAGTTGGCACCGCTCCCGGGCGACCGGAACAATGCCCGTCAAATGAGCAGACATCCGCGGCGCTCGACCGCACAGGAGACCGTGGCCATCCTCGATCGCGGCGCCTACACCGCCCCCTCGGGCCGTACCGTCGACATCGCCGGGGCGCTCGAGCGTTCCGTGCGCGGCACCGTCCTGCACACCCCGTCCGAGCTGCACGCGCCGTCCGACCTGCACAGCCCGTCCGAGTTCACGGCCCTGCCGGACGGCCAGGCGGGCGAGACCCGCATCGAGGTCACCGGCGAGACGACGCTGGCCGCCGCGCACCGCCTCTACGGCGACGGCGAGATCCCGCTCGCGCTCAACTTCGCCTCCGCGAAGAACCCCGGCGGCGGGTTCCTCAACGGCGCGCACGCGCAGGAAGAGGGACTGGCCCGCTCGTCAGGGCTCTACTCCTCGCTGCTTTCGGCACGCGAGTTCTACGACTTCCACCGCGAGCAGCGCGACCTGCTCTACAGCGACCACATGATCTACTCGCCGGCCGTCCCGGTGATCCGCGATGACGCCGGGCTGCTGCTGGAGGAGCCGTTCGAGGTCGCCTTCCTCACCTCGGCGGCACCGAACCGGGGCGCCATCAAGGACCCGGACAAGCTCGAACTGCTCCCCGCCGCGCTGCGGCAGCGGGCCCGCAAGGTCCTCGCGGCGGCGCTCGCGCACGGGCACCGGCGGCTGGTGCTCGGAGCCTGGGGCTGCGGGGTCTTCCGGAACGACCCGTACGAGGTCGCCACCGCGTTCGCCGAGCCGCTCACGCCGGGCTCGGGCGACTTCGCCGGACGGTTCGAGCACGTCGTCTTCGCGGTGTGGGATACCGCCAACGGCGCGCCCCGGCAGGTCGCGTTCGAGGAGGTCTTCGCCGGCCTCACCGGCTGACCCCCGCAATGGCTCCCCGGCCGGCGCGGACCGTCCCTCCGGGGACGGCCCGCGTCCGGTTCAGAGCCTTTCAGATCAGAACCTTTCAGAGCTTCGCCATGACCTCGGAGGCCAGCAGCTCCAGGTGGTCGAGGTCGTGCAGGTCCAGGACCTGCAGGTAGAGGGTCTCGGTGCCCAGCTCCGCGAACCTGCCGATCTTGTCCTGCAGCTCGGCGGGCGTCCCCGCGAGCCCGTTCCCGCGCAGCTCGGACACCTCGCGGCCGATCGCTCCGGCCCGCCGGGCGAGCTCGGCCTCGTCCTTGCCGCAGCAGACGACCTGCGCCGCCGAGTACACCATCGGTTTGGTACGCCCCGCGTCACGGCAGGCCGCGCGGACCCGGTCGTACGCGGCGCCCGTGTCGTCCACTTGGTGGAACGGCACGTTGTACTCGTCGGCGTGGGCGGCGGCCAGGCGCGGAGTGCGCTTGGCGCCGAACCCGCCGATCAGCACCGGCGGCCCCTCGGGCCGTACCGGCTTGGGCAGCGCGGGCGAGTCGGCCAGCGTGTAGTGCCGGCCGTCGTAGTCGAAGGTCTCCCCAGCCGGGGTCCGCCACAGCCCGGTGATGATCTCCAGCTGCTCCTCCAGCCGCTCGAACCGCTCGTTCAGGCTGGGGAACGGGATCCCGTACATGGTGTGCTCGGCATCGAACCACCCCGTACCGATCCCGAAGTCGACCCGGCCGCCGCTCATCTGGTCGACCTGCGCGACCGCGATCGCCAGCGGCCCGGGCAGCCGGAACGTGGCCGCGGTCATCAGCGTGCCGAGCCGGATCCGGCTGGTCTCGCGCGCCAGCGCGCCCAGCGTCACCCAGGCGTCGGTCGGCCCCGGCTCCCCGGACACGTCGCCCATCTTCAGGTAATGGTCGGAGCGGTAGAAGGCATCGAAGCCCAGGTCCTCGGTGGCCTTGGCGACCGACAGCAATGTCTCGTAGCTGGCCCCCTGCTGGGGCTCGGTGAAGATCCGTAGACGCATACGTCCATCCTCGTACAGAAATCCCGGCCGGAAACACGTGGGCATGGCGCCTGCGTCCCCGCGGACCGTAACGGCAAGCTGCCGGTCAGGTACATACCGTGACGAGACCATCGCGGGGTTGAATCGGACCATGGTGAATGAGGCGATGTTGAATCAGGCAACGACGATTTTCGGTGTCGACTACTCATGGGGCCGTCCTGACCCCGCCGCCCTCAAGCGCGCGGACGTGGAGTTCGTGTGCCGCTACCTGTCCCACGACACCACCGGCAAGAACCTCACCCGCGACGAGGCCGAGCGGCTCTCCGAGGCCGGCCTGTCCCTCGTCGTCGTGTGGGAGACCACCGCCCGCCGCGCCCTGGCGGGCGAGGGCGCGGGCATCGACGACGCCCGGCACGCCGAGCGCCAGGCCAACGAGATCGGTATGCCCGACGACCGGCCGGTCTACTTCGCGGTCGACTTCGACGCGCAGCGCGAGCACCAGGACGCGATCCACGCCTACCTGGACGGCGCCGCGAGCGTGATCGGCCGCGACCGCGTGGGCGTGTACGCCGGGTACGGCCCCGTCAACCGCGCCCTGGACGCCGAGAAGGCCGAGTGGGCCTGGCAGACCTACGCCTGGTCGGGTGGCAAGTGGGACGAGCGCGCCCACATCCAGCAGTACTCCAACGGCCACGAGCTCGACGGCGTCAGTGTCGACCACAACCGCGCCACCCAGGACGACTACGGCCAATGGCGCCTCGACGCCTAGGGCGGTCACCGTTGGCCAGGACTGCAAACTGGGCCGAGACTGCAAACTGGGCCGGGACTGCAAATCAGCCCATGGTGAGGAGGACGACCGCCGTCCCGACTCCGGCGAGTCCGGCGGACTGGGCCAGGGACAGCCGTTCCCGCAGCAGGACGACCCCCAGCAGGACGGGGATCGCCGGATACAGCGATGACAGCACCACGACCACGGAGACGAGCTCCGTCCGCGCCGCCACCATGAAACAGACGAGCGCCAGCGCGGCCAGGCCGCCGGTCAGGGCCGCCCATGGCACCAATCTGATCGGCATGCGCCACCCGTCCCGCATCATGGGCAGGATGACCAGCGCCGCCGCGCACCGTCCGGCGACGACGGGCCAGAGCCCGGCGCCCGCCTCCGCCTGGGCGAGCGCGAAGTACTGCAGGCCGATCCCCGCACCCGCCATGAGCGCGTCCGCGGTGGCCGCCCGGGTGACGGTCCCGTCAGGCGAGGAGTCCCGCGAGACCAGCCAGAGCGCCGGCAGCACCGTGGCCACGCCCAGCCAGGCGAGTACCGACGGCCTGTCGCCCAGGAGCACCACCCCGGCCAGCACGGGCAGTGCCAGCCCGTTCAAGGCGCTGACCGGTACCACCAAGCTCATGGCCCCGCGCGCCATGCCGCGGTAGAGGAAGACCATTCCGACCCCGGTTCCCACGCCCGACAGCGCACCCCAGGCGAGGTCCGCAGCGTCCGGCGTCCCGGTGCTGACGAAAGGCGCGGCCACCAGCGTGAACACGAGCCCGCCGAGCTGTCCGGCCATCGCCACGACTACCGCGTTGGCCCGGCGGGACAGCAGCCCACCGGCGACGTCCGCGATGCCGTAGAAGACCGCCGAAGCCAGCGCGAGCAGCGGCCCCATCAGCCGGGATCCTCACTCTGCGCCTCTCCCTGCGCCTCTCCCTGCGCCTCTCCCTGCGCCTCTCCCTGTGCCCCCCTCTGTACCTCACTCTGTGCCTCACCGGCGGTCGCCGCCCTGGCTCGGGCGGCGGCGCCCACGGGGCAGATGGCGCCGGCCGTGCAGGCCGCACGGTCGCACATCCGGCACATGAGGTCGGCGTCCCCGACGTCGTCGTACAGGCGGGAGAGCAGCCGGGACAGCAGGTCCGCCAGCGTTTCCTGGTCTTCTGCGGGCAGGGCGGCGAGCGCGGCGGACACGGGTGCGTCTCGAGCGGCGAGCAGGGCGCGTGCGGTCGCCTCGCCTTCGCCGGTGAGGCGTACGTCGACCGAGCGGCCGGGGCCACGGGTACGTTCCACCAGGCCTGCGGCGGAGAGGCCGTCCACCATGCGGACCGCCGCGGACTGGGTCAGGCCGACGCGGCGGCCCAGATCCGTCACGGCGAGCCCGTGCCTACCGGACAGCGTGATCAATGCCGCCGCCCCGCTGGGACTGATGCCGCCGGCCCGGTCTGCGGCGAGGATCAGATCCGTGATCACCAGGGCCGCCGCGCCGAGGAGGTTGGCCGTACGAAGGCTGCCCGTACCAGGGTCGGCCGTGCCAAGCTCGGCCGTACCAAGGTCGGCCGTACCAGCGTTGCCTGTATCAAGGTCGGCCGGACGACTGCCATGCATGAGTCATGCATAACCGTGGAGAAGGCGCCGAAACGCCCAAAAAGGCCGGGGCCTTGCGAGCGGCCCCCTGCGAAACTTCACTGGGACGATGGAGCTCAAGAACCGGATGAGCAGAGACCGCGCCCGGCTGGCCTACCAGGTGCGGTACGCGGCGCGGCATCCCGCCCGGATCGTCCCGTACGCGCGCAGGCTCGCGCGCGACACCTGGCTGCGCGCGCGGGCCCGCGACCATGTGGCCTACTACCGGTCGGTCATGCGTTCCGACACGTCCCGGAGCCCGTACGGCGCGGTCGGGACCGCCGATCAGGACCGCTGGGCGGCGATCGGGCGGCTGCAGTTCGCCTACCTGGTCGAGCACGGGCTCAAGCCGTCCGACCGGATGCTGGAGATCGGCTGCGGCAACCTGCGCGCGGGCCGCCTCTTCATCGAGCATCTGGAGCCGGGCCACTACTACGGCGTCGACATCTCGCCCGACATCCTGTTCGCCGCCGAGGACACAATCGCCGCGTACAAGCTGCAAAACAAGCTGCCCCACCTGACGCCGGTACGGGACCTGCGCCTGGACTTCCTGCCCGAGGGCCACTTCGACGTCGTGCACGCGCACAGCGTCTTCTCGCACTCCCCGGTCCACGTCATCGACGAGTGCCTCGCCAACGTGGGGCGTGTCCTGGCGCCCGGTGGTTTCTTCGACTTCACGTTCAACCGCACGGAGGGCGGGGAGCACCATGTGCTGCGTGAGGACTTCTACTACCGGACCACCACGCTGATCGCGCTGGCCAGGAAGCACCGTCTGGAAGCGCAATTCATGGACGACTGGGAGCACGGCAACAAGCACAAGCAGTCGAAGCTACGCATCACCCTCGGTTAGCCGGCACTCGGTTAGCCAGCACACGCGGTTAGCCGGTACGCGGCGGCGGCCGGCAGGTGGCGCTTGTACGGCGCCCTATCCCCGATCTTGGGCCTCGTGAGAGGGGAGCCGGACGGTGACGGAGAGGCCGCCGGTGGGACGGGGTTCGGCGCTCACGTGGCCGTGGTGGGCGAGGGCGACGGCTCGTACGATCGACAGCCCGAGGCCGGTGCCGCGGTCGGAGCGGACGCGGTCCTGCTGGAGCCGGCGGAACGGCTCGAAGATCGTCTCCAGCTCGTACGGCGGGACGGCCGGTCCGGTGTTGCTCACCACCAACTCGGCCCAGCCGTTGTGGGCCGCGGTGGTCACCCGCAGCTCGCCGCCGTCGTGGTTGTGCCGGATCGCGTTCTCCACCAGGTTCTGTACGAGCCGTTCGACCAGGACCGGGTCGCCGCTGGACGGCGCGGCCCCGGTGGTGCGCTGAACGGCGATGTCGCGGGTGGCCGCCTCCGCCGCGGCTTGGTCAAGGACGTGCCGTACGACGTCGGCCAGGTCGAGGGGCGCGGCGCCGGTGACCACGTTCTCGCCGCCCGCCAGGGTGAGCAGGCCGTCGATGAGCCGCTCGTGCCGGCCGTTGACGACCAGCAGCGACTCGCCCAGCCGCTTGACGTCCTCGGTCGCGTCCGCGCGGCGTACGGCGACGTCCACGAGCGTCCGGTTGATCGCCAGGGGGGTGCGCAGCTCGTGCGAGGCGTTCGCGACGAAGCGGCGCTGGCTGTCGAACGCCCTGGCCAGCCGTTCCAGCATGGTGTCGAAGGTGTCGGCCAGCTCCTTGACGTCGTCGCGCGGTCCCGCGTACGCGATCCGTTCGGTGAGGTCGTGGCTGTGGGCCACCCGGCGCGCGGTGTCGGTGATCGTATGAACGGGACGCAGCGCGCGGTTGGCCAGCAGCCAGCCCAGCCCGAACGCCGCGACGCTCACCACGCCCAGCGCGATGCCGCCCTGGGTCAGCAGCGAGCGCATCGTCTCCTGCTGGTAGACCCTTCGGCCCTCGACCAGCACGGTCCGGACCTCCCCCGCGGCGACGTTGAGGTCGGGCGGGGGTTTCCCTGAAGGCTGCGTCTTTCCTGAGAGCGGCGTCTTTCCTGAGAGCGGCGTCTTTCCTGAGAGCGGCGTCTTCCCTGAGAGCGGCGGCTTCCCTGAGGGCAGGGTGTGCGGGGGCTGGCGCACGGCGCTGCTGAAGGACTGCCCCACCGGTTCCGACTGACGCTCGAGGTTGGCCTTGACCAGGAAGTACGTCAGCGCCAGCAGGACGATGCCCGCGGCGACGAACAGGCCCCCGTACAGCAGCGTGAGCCGTACCCGGATCGTGGGGCTGAACCTCTCGGCGACGGTCATGGAATCCGGTACCCCACTCCAGGAACGGTCTCGATCACGGGCGGGTCGCCGAGCTTGCGGCGCAGCTTCATCAGCGTGACCCGGACGGTGTTGGTGAACGGGTCGGTGTGCTCGTCCCACACCTTCTCCAGCAGCCGTTCCGCCGGCACGACGGTGCCGCCGGCGCGCAGGAGTTCTGCCAGCAGGCCGAACTCCTTGCGCGCGAGACGTACGTACCGGTCGTCCCGGTACACCTCGCGGCGGGCCGGATCGAGCCGGATGCCCGACCGTTCCAGCAGCGGCGGATCGGCCGGGCGTGCGCGGCGGCCCAGCGCGTGGATCCGGGCCACGAGTTCCTCGAACGCGAACGGCTTGGTCAGGTAGTCGTCGGCGCCGAGCCGGAGCCCGTCGACCCGGGCCGGTACGGTGCCGGCGGCCGTGAGCATCAGCACCCGGACGGGCGCCCCGGACTCCACCACGGCGCGGCAGACGTCGTCGCCGTGCACGACCGGCAGATCGCGGTCCAGAACCAGCACGTCGTAGTCGTTGACGCCGAGCCGTTCCAGCGCGGCGTCGCCGTCGTAGACCACGTCCACCGCCAGCGCGTCGGCCCGCAACCCCTCGGCGATCGTGTCGGCGAGCATCCGCTCGTCCTCGGCGACCAGTATCCGCATGTCCCACCCCGTTCAGCCCGTCCCACCGGTTCAGCCGGGCCCGCCTGCCGGCCCGTCCGCCTGTTAGCCGGGCCCACCTGTTAACCCGTCCCGCCTGTCAGCCCGTCCCACCTGTCAGCCCGTCCCACCTCGTTCAGCCCGTCCCGGCGCTCAGCTTGGAGCAAGCGGCGTAACGCGGGCATAACGCGAAGCGGTTACGCCGGAGTTATCGCCGGATCGCTGGACTACCTGGACTGCACGGCAGCCGCCGGGACCGCTCGGCGGCACGACCAGGGAAGCGGCCCATGCGACGACAAGCGCTCATCACACTGCTCCTGCTTCCCGCGCTCGCCCTCGGCGGGTGCGGGGGCGAGGCTCCCAAGAAGGCGGCCGATGACAACGCCAAGATGCGCGAGTACGCCAAGTGCATGCGCGCCAACGGCGTGGACATGCCGGATCCTTCGGGAGACGGCCGCGTCGAGATCAGGGTGACCGGCGGCAAGTCCGGCGAGGACAAGGCGAAGGCGGCCGAAGGCAAGTGCCGCCATCTCATGCCGAACGGGGGCAAGCCACCGAAGGCCGACCCCAAGCTGGCGGCCAAGATGCGTGCCATGTCCAAGTGCATGCGCGAGAACGGCGTGCCGAATTTTCCTGACCCCGGACCCGACGGCGGCATCCACATCAAGGGCCGCACGAGTAGTGGGAGCGGCATCGACCCGCAGAGCAGCACGTTCAAGAAGGCCGAGAAGATCTGCCAGAAGGACGGGCCGACGGGTCCCCGGCTCGAGGACAAGAACGAAGGCCCCGGCTCGACCCGCGGGAACAGCACGTCCGGCGAGGGCGAGAAGTGAGGAGAACGCGTGCCGCCGTCCTGAGTGCCGCCGGGGTGGTGGTGGCCGCCGGCGCGGGCCTGGCCACCGCCGGCCTCGGCGGCGGTTCCACCCCGGCCGCCACGCGCGGCGCGCTCCCGCCCGCCTCGGCGCCGATCGAGAAGACGACGCTGGTCGAGACGCAGAAGGTGGACGGCACGCTCGGCTACGGAACGACCCGTACCGCGACCGGCGGGGGCGGCACCGTGACCTGGCTCGCCAAGGAAGGCACCGAGGTCCCCCGAGGGCGGTGGGCGTACAAGGTCGACAACCTCCCGGTGCCTTTGTTGTACGGGTCGCTGCCGCTCTACCGGACCCTTTCCAGCGGTACGGAAGGGCCCGACGTCAAGCAGTTCGAGCAGAACCTGCGGGCCCTGGGTTACACCGGTTTCACGGTCGACAAGACGTACGACTCGTTCACCGCCGCCGCCGTGAAGCGCTGGCAGGACGACCTCGGCCTCAAGGAGACCGGAGCCATCACCAAGGGCTCGGTCCTCATCGCGCCCGGCGAGATCCGCGTCGCCGAACGAAAGGCGACCATCGGCGACCGGGCGAGCGGCCCGCTGCTCACCTACACCGGGACGACCCGGAGGATCAGCGTCGATCTGGACGTCCAGTACCAGCGGCTGGTCAAGAAGGGCGCCGAGGTATCGATCGAACTGCCCGAGGGCGGCACCACCAAGGGAACGATCACCAGCGTGGGCAAGGTCGCCAAGGAGGGCAAGGGCGAGGAGCCGACCTCGATCTCGGTCGGCATCGCGGTCGGCCGCCAGAGCGCGCTCGGCCCGTACGACAAGGCCCCCGTGGAGGTCCACCTCACCGCCGGCCGGCACGCCGACGTCCTGGCCGTACCGATCGGGGCCCTGCTCGCCCGGCCCGGCGGCGGCTACGCCGTGCAGCTGGTCGAGGGCGCGTCCACCCGTACCGTCCCGGTCGAGACCGGGGCGTTCAGCGACGGCCGGGTGGAGATCACTGGAACCGGCCTGGCCGAGGGCATGAAGGTGGGCATCCCGGCATGACCCCGCTCCCTGAAACGGCCCCGCACTCTGCAACGGCCGCACTCCCTACAACGAACCCGCACTCTGCAACGGCCCCGGCTTCTGCAACGGCCGCGCTCTCTGCAACGACCCCGGTCGTGGAAACGACCCCGGTCGTGGAACTTCGCGAGGTCACCAAGACCTATCCCGGCGTCACCGCCCTGGACGCCGTCGCGCTCACCGTCGAGGCCGGCGAGCTGATCGCGATCGTGGGCCCGTCCGGCTCGGGCAAGTCGACGATGCTGCACATGATCGGCACGCTCGACCGGCCCACGTCCGGCACCGTACTGATCGAGGGCCAGGACGTGTCCCGGCTGAGCGACCGGCGCCTGTCCGCGCTCCGCGCGACCCGCATCGGCTTCGTCTTCCAGCAGTTCCATCTCGCCCACGGAGTCACCGCCTTGGACAACGTCGCCGACGGTCTGCTCTACCAGGGCATGCCGCTGACCGCGCGCCGCCGTACCGCGCGAGAGACCCTGGAGCGCGTCGGCCTGGGGCATCGCCTCGACCATCGCCCGCACCAGCTGTCCGGCGGCGAGAAGCAGCGCGTCGCGATCGCCCGCGCCGTCGCCGGCGACCCGGCGATCCTGCTCGCCGACGAGCCGACCGGTGCCCTGGACTCGGTGTCCGGCGCCGGCGTCCTGGACCTGCTGCGCGAGCTGTCCGGGCACGGCACCACGGTCATCGTCATCACCCACGACCGCGACATCGCCGCCACCTTGCCCCGCCAAGTCGGGATGCGCGACGGCCGGATCGCCGTGGGAGCCGCCCGATGAACGAGTCCGCCCGCCTCGGCCCCGCCGACGTCCTGCGCGTCGGCGCCGCCGGCCTGCGTGCCCGCCCCCTGCGCGTCTTCCTGTCCGCCCTCGGCATCGCGATCGGCATCGCCGCCATGATCGGCGTCGTCGGCATCTCCACGTCCAGCCGCGCCCAACTCCAAGCCACCCTCGACCGGCTCGGCACCAACCTGCTGACCGTGGCCCCCGGCCGCGACTTCCTCGGCGAGGAGGCCTCGCTCCCCGCCGAATCCGTCGGCATGATCGGCCGCATCCCCGAGGTCGAATCGGCCTCCGCCACCGGAACACTCGACGCCAAGGTCTACCGCAACGACCACATCCCGTCCGGTGAGAGCGGCGGCATCAGCGTCCAGGCCACCCGCCTCGACCTGCCCCGTACAGTCGGCATCCAGGTCGCCGTCGGCACCTGGCTCAACCCCGGAACGAGCCGCTACCCGGCCGTCGTCCTGGGCGCGACCGCCGCCGACCGCCTCGGCATCGCCGGCGTCAACGTCCAGGTCTGGCTCGGCGGCCAGTGGTTCACCGTCGTCGGCGTCCTGGCCCCCAGCGACCTGGCTCCCGAACTGGACGCCGCCGCACTCATCGGCTGGGACGCCGCCACGTCCCGCCTCGGCTTCGACGGCCACCCCACCACCATCTACACCCGCGCCGAAAAGGCGTCGGTCGAAAAGGTCCGCGACCTCCTCGCCGCCACCGCCAGCCCCGAATCCCCCACCGAGATAGAAGTCAGCCGTCCCTCCGACGCCCTCGCCGCCCAGAACGCCACCGACCAGGCCTTCACCGGCCTCTTGCTGGGCCTGGGCGGAGTCGCCCTTCTCGTCGGCGGCGTCGGCGTCGCCAACACCATGGTCATCTCCGTCCTCGAACGCCGAGCCGAGATCGGCCTCCGCCGTTCCCTGGGCGCCACCAGAGGACAGATCCGGCTCCAGTTCCTCACCGAATCCCAACTCCTGGCCGCCCTAGGCGGGATAGGCGGCGTCGGCCTCGGCATAACTGTCACAGCCATCTACGCCTTAACCCAAGGCTGGCCGACCGTCGTACCACCCTGGGCAATGGCCGGCGGAATCCTGGCCACCCTCGCCATAGGCGCGATAGCCGGCCTCTACCCCGCCATAAGAGCCGCCCGCCTCTCCCCCACCGAAGCCTTAAGCGGCCCGTAGCGCTACGAGCGAGCCGACTGCCCACTCATTCCGCTAGAGGAATGCGAGCCGCCCTCTCGACCCCACCCTTAGAAAGATGGAAGTGACGCCCCCGGCTCCCGATGCGCATACCGATCCACCATCCACCGCTGAGCCGTACGACAACGGCCAGCCGCGTGCTGGCCGCGTGCTGGCCGCGTTGTAGATCCCGGCCGCGAGCTCACGGATCTCGATTTCATGCCCCGCGATCGTTCGGGCCCACCACACCAGCTCACCGTCGGCGGCCCTCCGTACCGGGCGACCTACCGCCGGGTCCAGCTACTCCACGTGTCCCGAAATGGACAGCGCCACCCGCCGGACCGTGCCGTCCGTTCCGTCCGTTCCGTCCGTTCCATCCGGAGCATCACTCAGCGCGAAAAGACATGCCCAGCAGCCATCGAGGGGTTATCCGCCACTCCGCCCATACGACGCCCCTCGAACTCCCACGAGAACAGTTTTGTGCTTTGTACGTTCCTTCCCCTCGGCAGCAACTTGGTCACTTTCAGTTCATCCAGTGCTGATGTCGCTGAACAAATGAAGAATGGGGATGACGGAAAGGGGAGACGGCGCCGTCTCCCCTGGACACTCGCCTAGAGGCGCGTCGCGACATGTCCGTTGACAAGAAAGGCCATCGGCGGTCGCCTGCGCAAGAAGCGCAAAGACCCTCCGCGCCGCTCGCCCGAGAAGTGGGCGATCCTCCTCCGGGCGGCCACCGGCGCGGAGGCCCGCACCCTGCCCCCAGAGGCCCGCACCCTGCCCAGCGTCGGCACACTCGCCGACATGATCAATAGTGGGAGCGGGGCGACCACGTCCCCGACCCCGTCTACCGGACTCTGTACGCCAAGGTCACCGGCAAGAGCGAGGCAGAGCTTTTCGACACCTCAGTGCTTTCGGCCGATGAGGAACTCGAGGCCCTCGACCTGGCACGCCGCGTGGCGGCCAGCGATGTGGGTGAGGAGACGCTCGCCTCGCTCGAGCTGACCGTGGACGATCTGGCCTCCGCCTACCCCGGCACCCCGCTCCGGGAGCTGCTCGGCCGCGTACGGCGACACATCGCCTACGTCGGAAACTGATGGACGCCCGGATGACTCTGGCCGAACGGCTTCGCCTGATCACGGTCGGAGGATGGCTGTCCCTGCTCGCCGCCACCTGCGGCATCGACCTTCATCAGCGTTCCGCGGCAGCGGCCCGCCTCCGTACCGCCGCCTCGCTGGCCAGACATGCCGCCCACCCTAAGATCCTGGCGTGGTGCCTGGAAAACGGGGCCTGGCAGGCGGACACCGTCGGCCGCTATCGGCGGGCTATCGAGCTCACGCAGGCCGCCCAGCGCATCGCTCCCTGCATTGGTTCGGCGCTCATCCAGGCGACCGCGCAGGAGGGCCGCGCGTGGGCCCGACTTGGCGACGGTAGCGAAACGCGCGCCTCACTTGCCCAGGTGGAACGCCTCGTCGCCCGCTCCCCCAGCCCGACCGGCCGGAGCACTACTACCGATACGACCCCGCCAAGAGCGACGCCTACACCGCCACTACGCTCGCATGGGCGGGCGACCCGGCCGCCGAGCCGTACGCGCGCGGTATCCTCGCCCGCCTGAAGTCAGAACAGGATGGGCCGCCCGCCCCACGCCGCACCGCGTCCGCGCGCCTGGCCCTGGCCCTGGCCCTGCTCGCCGCCGCCGACCAGCCGGACGAGGCCGCGCACACCGCACCGGAAGCCGTGACGAGCGGACGCCTCGTCCCGTCGAATGGCGTGCGGCGGAGGTCATCACCGCTGTGAAGTCCCGCCACGTGCCCGAAGCAGTGGATCTCCACGGCGCGTACCAAGAACTCTGGACGCGTACCAAGAACTCTGCACCACGACCGAAGTCGACGGCGCCTAAGCGATCCACACGGGACCCACCGGCCGCAGTGACTTGCCATTCACTACATGCACACTGCGGTGTAAGGACTTTGCACTCCCCCAGAGCCGGCGAGTCTCGAGGGCGCGATGCTCAGCGAGATGCCGGGTCTGGCGAGATGCCGGGTCTCGTCGGCGAGGTCGTCGCCCCCCTGGATTTCGTCGTCGGACAAGGGTCCTGCTCAGCGCACTCACGAAAGCGCGCCAGACCTCGCACCGGCTTTGGAAGGTCGGCCGCGTCGGCTGAACGAACGCCGCTGCCAGGTCGTGAATCACTGCTCGTCGAATCACTGCTCGTCGAATCACTGCTCGTCACGATCGATCTTCGACCGCGTGAGGACCGCTCCCCATGCCTTCGGCACCGACCTCCTCAACGAACACGGCAAGGGGCTCGGTGTCCTCACCGGGCTCGGTCTCCTCGGCGAGCTCACCGCCGAGCAGGAAACCGCACCATCCCTCACCCAGCAGGCGCTGCGAGGCCGTCACGCTCTGCCGGACTCGTTTGTCGCCGGACTCATTTTGTCCGGTTGCGCGCTTTCACGCGCATCAACGGTCACGCCGCTGTGCTATGGGGACCGGCGCGGTTACGGTGGAAGATCGTCTTTGTAGGGCGCCCCTCCCCCGATGACCAAGGGTAGGGCGTTCGGGGTTTGTGGTCGTGTCCGGACGGTGGCAGGAGTTGGTAGACGAATCGTCCGTTCTTATCTGTCTCGATGCTGATTTGGTGGGGGTTGGTGTGGCGCCAGCGGTTGTGCCAGCCGCAGCACAGGGTGAGGCGGTCGATGTCGGTGGCGCCACTGTTCAGGGCCCAGCCGTCGACGTGGTCGACTTCGGCCAGGGTGCCGGGGACTTGGCAGCCTTGGACGGCGCAGGTGGGGTAGAGGGCTTCCAGGACGCGGCGCTGGGCAGGGCTGGCGAACCGGGCCCGCCGCCCCAGGTACAGCGGGAGACCACCAGATCCCAGCAGCAGCGGTGACACTCCGGCCGACAGCGCGATCCGGCGTGCCTGTTCGGCGGGGATGGGGGTGCCGTCGGGCAGTCGTGCGGGGGTATCACCGCCGGTGAGGGTGTCCAGTTCGCAGATGAGGGTGACCTTGGTGGTGTGGTGTCCGCCGGATAGGACGGTGGTGAGGGCGGCGGCGGTGCGTTCGGCCAGGTCGCGTAGGTCTTCGGGACCGGCAGGTTTGGCCAGCGGCCCTAAAGTGCCGTCGAGGACGGCGGCGTCTTCGGCGTTCAGCCAGCCTTTGATGTACCGTCCGCCGTCCAGGGACCGCGTCGAGGTGAGCCAGGAGCGTTGGTAGCCGCGTGCGGCGTCGTCGGGAGCCTGCTCGGTGCCGTCGCGTTCGGCGATGACGTCCCGGATCCGGGACCCGAACGCCGCGACCTTCCCGGCGGAGAACCCGTCATCGGCCATCTCCAGCAGCAGCGTCTCGGCCTTGCCGCAGTCGTCATCGTCCAGCCGCGCCACCGATTGAACGATCGCGACCGCATGCCCCAGCGACAGCGAACCGCCGGCGAGCCGCTCAGCGACTTCGGAAAGCCGGGGCAGGTGCCGGGCCAGCAGGACGCGTTCCTTGGCGCGGGCATCACGCATCCCCAGCCCGGAACGGAGCCACGCCTGCGCCGATGGATAGCCCCACCGGCGCATCTCACCGGCGGTGTCCACCACCGCGATCAGGCGGGCCAGAGTGCTTTCCTGCACGTCGGCGGCACGTGCCAGGGTCTCGGCCTGCTCCATGCAGGCGGCGGCCGAATCGGGGGTGTCACGGCGGGCCAGTTCGGCCGCGATCGACGCCGCCGCGTCCACCAGCTCACCGGTGGACAGCGACTCCACATCGACCACGCTCGAACACATGAGCTAATGCTACAGCCTGCATCCGTGTGATCACAACCAGTTTCCTCACTGAAGATGGCCATGGCCATGAGCCCCTCATGGCTGTGGGAATCCCGTTGACTCCCGTCAGTACGCGCTGATCACCGAGCGCCCGCCTGCGTCAGCCGGTTCAGCCCGCGACACACCGCGAGCTCCACGGACCTGGGGCCACATGCCTGCCATTGGTCCCTGCTTGTGCCACAAGGGTCCCCAGGTGGCCGGATGGTCCGCACCGTCTCTGACAGGCCGGCCGTTCGGCAGCCATCGGGCAAAGCGTGTACGCGACGTACACGGCGCGGGGTACCGCACTGAGATTCAGGCGGGTGCAGGGGGCTCTTGAGCACTGAGCATGGCGATGAGGTCGCGGAGGGTCTCCTCGTAGATCGGTGTCAGGTCGGAGTAGACGAAGTCGAGCTGGTTGAGGATCTCCATGCACAGCAGCCCGTACAGCCTGATCCAGCAGGACATGGCGACGTGGAGGGCCTCGATGGGCAGCTTGCCGTCCAGCGCGGTGGCGTAGGCATGCAACTGCTCGCGTACCGACGGGTCCAGATCCTCGGGCGCGGGGACGGCAAAGGGAGCGCTGACCCACAGTTCCTCGATCTGCTGGAGGAAGACCAGCTCGAAGTCGCGGCCGGCCTGGTTGCGCGGAGAGTCGGGACGGTGCCGGGCGGAGTCGGCGGGCCGGATGGGGCTGGCGAAGATCCATCCGAACTCGGCGGGGTGGGCGATGGCCCAGCCGCGCATGGCGCGGCAGGTGGCCAGCAGCCGTTCGGCCGGCGGGTCGGCGGCGTGCGCGTCGCGGGCGGTCTCCATCGCCGTGGTCAGCTCGCGAAGGAAGTCGGCGGTGACCGCCGCGACGAGTTCCTCATGGGACGCGAAGTAGTGGTAGAGCGCCGGGCCGCTCATGCCGATCTGGCGGGCGACGGCGTTGATCGTCACCGCCGCCGAGCCTTGGGTGGTCAGCAGACGGCGTGCCGCCTCGCGGATCTCGGTGAGCGTGGCTTCGCGGAGTTTTTCGCGCCGGCGCGCGGGTGGGGCCATGAGCGTCCCTTCTCGACGGCTTGACAGTCTAATGCCTCTATGTTTCCTTAGAGCCTCTAGAACTTCTATAAGCTCTAAGGAGATGTGCGATGACCCGCAACCCGCTGGCCGGCGCGTTCGCCAAGTACCGCCTGGAGGCCACCGTCACCGACGCCGGGATGGTCACACCGACGATGCGGCGGATCCGCCTGGTCGCCGACGAGCCGATCGACTTCGCGTACGTTCCCGGTCAGCATGTACGGGTCCAGATCAACGACCCGCTGTCGGTGTCGGGGCTCCTCCGCCCGGGCGAGACGCTGCGCACGTACACGATCTGGGAGCTGGTTCCCGAGGAGCGGGCCGTTGAGCTGCGCGTGCACTTGTACGACGGGGACGGCATCGGCCTGAAGTGGATGCGCGCGGCGGCCTCGGGCGAACGGGTGACGCTCTGGTGGCCCCAGGGAGACTTCTTCACCCGTCCGGCGCCGTTCCACCTGTTCGTCGGCGAGGAGACCGCCGGCGCCGCGTTCGGCCCGATGCTGCGGGCGCTCGACCCGTCGGCCGTCGTGTACGGGCTCCTGGAGAGCGAGTCTCCTGAGCATGACCTGCCGATGCCCGGCCCGCACCGGCTGCGGCGCGTGTATCGCCACGGCGCGCCGGCCGCCTCGTCGAGGACGCTGCGGACGGCGATCGCCGAACTGGAGCTCCCCGACGGCGACGGCGCCGCCTACCTGGCCGGGGAGGCTCGTACCTGCCAGATGGTCCGCGACCATCTCGTCCGCGAACGCGGCTGGGACCGCCGTTCGATCAAGGTCAAGCCGTTCTGGGCCCCGGGCAAGCGCGGCCTGCACTGAGCGCGGGTGGGCGAGGGGTCAGGAGACCTCGGCGCGGGCCTGCTCCTGGAGGAGCTCGTCGGTCATCGCGACGATCTTGGGGACGAACTTGCCCTTCGCGCACACGGTGCCCCTGACCTTCTCGCCCGGTGCCAGGTTGGTGGTGGGCACTTGGCCCTCGTACTCGGCGAGCGCTTCGGAGGCGTCGTGCTTCTCGCCCTTGGTGTCGACCAGGGAGAAGTACAGCGGGTTGACCGCCAGGTTGCCCTTGCGCTGGTTGAGGATGGTGACCTTGACGCAGGACAGGCTGCCGCCGCTGCTGAGGATGGTGGTCTTGGCGGTGGTCCGCTTCGCCGCGATCTTGACGGGGACCTTCTTGGCGGGCGTGGCGCTCTTCTTGTCGCCGCCCTTCTTGTCGGCGGGCTGGACGGCGACGGGCTCCTCGGCGGGAACCTCGCAGGCGGTCAGGGTGAACGCGGCCAGCAGGGCGACGGTGGCGGTGATGAGACGCATGGGATGCCCCTGTCAGATCGGAGGGAAGTGCCGGCGGGGGGCTCCCTCTGGAGTGGTGCTGCGGGTACGGCGCTTGCTGGGAGCGGCCGTCAGCGTTCGCAGACCCTGCCGTCGTTGTCGCGGTCCTGGTACCAGGCGTACTCGCGATCCACGCCCCGGATGTACGGTCCGTGACCTGCGGCGTTGGCTTCGCGACAGGTGCCGTAGCGCGGATCGGTGCTCGGCGGCTTCGGCTTGGCGGTCGTCCGCCTAGGCCGGGGCTTCCGCGTGGTCCTGGTGGGGTCCGGGTCCGGCAACTCCGGCTCGGTGGTCTCAGTGGTTGTCGGGGTGGGTGTCGGGGTCGGGGTGGGCGTCGGCGTCACGGTCGGCTCGGCCGAGGGTGACGCAGCGGTACTGGACGCGGCCACGGGACTGCCCTCGGGTGAGGGCGCGCTACCGATGCCGACGCCGGCGACGCATCCGAAGAGGCTGCCGAGCAGCAGGCACACGACACCCACGGCGGCGACGGCCGGGACGGGTACGCCGGAACGGCGGGGCGGAGGGGCCGGAGGGGGGTACATGGCGGTCTCCAGGAACGCTTGGAATGTACTGGTATGACGCATCCAAGCGACTGTTGGTTTACCGAGTTTTCACATAATCCTAGCGTGTATGTCAGCGACCTGGGCTCGACGGCGCCGGAGCGGCGGGCGCGGAGCTAGTCTGCGGTCTTCTGGCTATAGAGGGTGATGATCGTGTCCGGTGCGACCCTCGTGCCCGCTCTCGGGGACTGCCGTACGACCTGCCAGTTGGCATCCCACAGGAGGGCGCGGCCCTGACCCGTGGCGTCCTCCTCGGCCAGCCTGAACAGGCCCGCGGCCTGCATCCGGTTCTGCGCCGCCTGGTGGTTCTCGCCGACGACGTCCGGAACGGTGATCTTTGCCGGACGGGGCGCCGGCGTGGACGGCGTACTCGCGGATGCCGTGGCCGTAGGCCGCGGCTCGGGGATGTCACTCAGGTTCGGGGTACTCGCGCTCGGGATACTCGCGCTCGGAGCACTCGGGCTCGCGGCGGCGGGCGGGCGGGGTTCTGGGGGCGGTGCGATGCCGACGCCGGCGACGCATCCGAAGAGGCTGCCGAGCAGCAGGCAGGTGACGCCTACGGCTGCGACGGCCGGGACGGGTACGCCGGAACGGCGCGGCGGAGGGGGGTACATGGCGGTCTCCAGGAACGCTTGGAACGTACTGGTATGACGCGCCGCTGTGAACGTTGGTTTACTGAGTTTTCACACTGTCCCCAAGTGTATTCAGCTGACTTCTGCTCGAGCGCCGTCGGCGAAGGCGGGGGCGAACGTCACGATGTCGGGCGTGAAGTCACCTTCGGCGCAGACGGCGCCGGTGGCCTTCTCTTCGGGGGCCAGGGTCACGGCGCCGAGTTCCTCGTCGTGCTCGCCGAAGCCGGAGAACGAGTCGTGCTTGACCCCGTCGGTGCCGGTGAGGGAGAAGTCGAGCGGGTTGACCGCCAGGTTCTTGGCGGTCTTGTTGGTGAGGGCGACCTTGGCGCAGGAGAAGTCGCCGCCGTTGTTCAGGATGCCCGGCGAGAACGCGGTCTTCTTGGCGGTGAGCTTGATCGGTGTGGCCTTGCCGGGCTCGGCCTCCTGCTCGCCGGCCTTCTGGATCTCGGTGGGCTCGGTCTCCATGGCGCAGCCCGTGAGGGTCAGCGCTCCGATCAGGCCGAGGCCGGTCAGGATGGTACGCATGGGTGTCCCCCATCGTCGGTCATGGGTCATGACCTGGTGGGGGCGCCGGAGGCGGCCGGCCACGGCCGCCTCCGGCACTGCGGGCCATGTCGTTATGACCGAGTCTAGGGGTGAATGCCCTGGTCAGCGGGCAAAGGTTAGCCCTCGATGATGAGGGCCTGAATGATTCAGCCCTTAGCGATCCAGGCTTGATGACTCAGCCCTTGTTGTCTCAAGCCCTTGGTGATTCAGCCCTTGGTGATTCAGGCTTTGGCGACCAGCCCTTGATGACTAGCCCTTGATGAGAATGGCCAGGCACTCCACGTGCTGGGTCATCGGGTAGGCGTCGAAGGCCCTGAACGTCTCCAGGGTCCAGCCCCGCTCGCTGAAGTAGGCCAGGTCGCGGGCCAGCGTGGCGGGGTCGCAGGAGACGTAGGCGATCTTGCGGGTCGCCAGCCGGGCGATCTGGTCGACGACCTCGCGGCCGGCGCCGGAACGGGGCGGGTCGAGGACGACGACGTCGGCGCCCTGGACGCGGGCGCCGCGGTGGTGGCCGCCACCGCGCTTGGACTGGGTCCGGGTCGAGCCGTCGGCGCGGCCGAACTCCAGGTCGGGCAGGACGGTCTCGACCTGGCCGGACTCGATGGCGACCTGGGGCAGGTCGCGCAGGTTGAACTTGGCGTCATGGACGGACTGGGCGTCGGACTCGATGCCCACGACCAGGCCGTCGGGGCCGACCTTGTCGCCCAGGAGGCCGGCGAAGAGGCCGACACCGCAGTACAGGTCGAGGGCGATCTCGCCCGGCTTGGGGTCCAGGGCGTCCAGTACGGCGTCGGCCAGGAGCGGGGCCAGTGCCGGGTGGACCTGCCAGAAGCCGCTGCCGCTGATCTGGTAGAGGCGCTCGCCGACCTGCTCGCGGATGTACGGGGGCTTCTCCTGGCCCTTGCGCGCGAGCCGTACGGGGACGTCCAGGTGGGGGACGCGGGCCTTGCGGGAGCCCTTGAGGGCGACGACGCGGTCGCCGGTGGTGGCGGAGACGATGCCCTCGACGGAAGCGGCGCCGGGCCAGGTCTTGCGCTCGATGCCCATCTCCTCGACGCCGGGGTGGGCGATCAGGCATTCGTCGATCGGCTCGATGTCGTGCGAGCGGTGCCGGCGCAGGCCGATGGCGCCGTGCGAGGCGGTGAACTGGACGCGGGTGCGCCAGCCCAGGCCGGGATGCAGCGCATCGGGGTCCTCGAGGTCCTCGACCAGGACCGTGCGGGTGATGCCGGCCACCCGCTGGAGCTGCTCCTCGACGACGGCCGCCTTGAGCCTGCGCTGGGCCGGGAGCGATGCGTGCTGCCAGTCGCAGCCGCCGCAGCGGCCCGGGCCCGCGAACGGGCAGGGGGCGTCGACGCGGTCCGGAGACGCGGTGATGATCTCCACGGCGTCGGCGCGCAGGAAGTTCTTGGTGGTGTCGGTGACACGGGCGCGAACCCGTTCGCCGGGCAGGGCGTGCCGGACGAACACCACCCTGCCCTCGTGCCGGGCCACGCAGAATCCGCCGTTGGCGACGTTGCCGACTTCGAGGTCGAGCAGTTCGGGTTCACTCACGTTCCGAAACGATACCGTCGTCCGGCCGTGCTCCCTCCTGTTGACGCGGCGGGCGGCGGGACGCGCCGGGCGCGGGCGGCTCGGGACGGCTCTTGAGGCGGTCGGAGGAGTGGAGCTGCCAGGCCACGCTGGTCACCATCACGCCGGGGACGAACAGCAGCCGGCCCTTGAGGCGCAGGGCGCTCTGGTTGTGCAGCAGCTGCTCCCACCAGTGGCCGACGACGTATTCGGGGATGAACACGGTCACCACGTCGCGGGGGCTCTTGCGCCGCACGCTCTTGACGTAGTTGAGGACGGGACGGGTGATCTCCCGGAACGGGGAGTCCAGGATCTTCAGCGGGACGGGGACGTCCAGGGCGTCCCACTCCTCCTGCAGCCGCCGGGACGCCTTGGCGTCGACCGCGACCGAGACGGCCTCCAGGGTGGAGGGACGGGTCGCGCGGGCGTACGCGAGGGCGCGCAGGGTGGGCTTGTGGATCTGGGAGACCAGCACGATGCCGTGGTTGCGGGCGGGCAGCGCGACGTCCTCGCCGGAGGGGACGAGCTCCTCGGCGACCCGGTCGTAGTGCTTCCTGATCGCCTTCATGAGCAGGAACAGCACGGGCATCGCGATGCAGACGATGTAGGCGCCGTGGGTGAACTTGGTGACCAGCACGACGATCAGCACGGTGCCGGTCATGACCAGGCCGAACGCGTTGATCGCGCGGGACCGGCGCATCTCGCGGCGGGCGGCGGGGTCGGTCACGGTGCGCAGCAGCCGGTTCCAGTGCCGCACCATGCCGGTCTGGCTGACGGTGAACGAGACGAAGACGCCGACGATGTAGAGCTGGATCAGCCGGGACACGTCGGCGCCGTAGGCGTAGATCAGCAGGCCGGCCGCGGTGGCCAGGATGATGATGCCGTTGCTGTAGGCGAGCCGGTCGCCGCGGGTGTGCAGCTGGCGCGGCAGGTAGCGGTTCTGGGCCAGCACCGAGCCGAGGACGGGGAAGCCGTTGTAGGCGGTGTTGGCGGCCAGCACCAGGATCAGCGCGGTCATCAGCGTGATGAAGCCGAACATCGGCGTGAAGTTGCTGAAGACCGTGTGCGCGACCTGGGCGATCACCGGGTCCTGCTCGGAGACGTCCTTGCCGGTGGCGGGGTCGACCAGGGTGCTGTCATGGGACGGGTCGGCGAACTTGGCGCCGGTGACGTAGGCCAGCGCGGTGACCCCGGAGAACATCGTGACCGCGATCACGCCGAGGGCCAGCAGGGTGGTGGCGGCGTTGCGGCCCTTCGGCTTGCGGAACGCCGGGACCCCGTTGCTGATCGCCTCGACACCGGTCAGCGCGGCGCTGCCGGAGGCGAACGCCCGCATCAGCAGGAAGATCAGCGCGAAGCCGCCCAGCCCCATCTCCGCGCCGTGCACCTCCAGATGGGCGGTCTCGGCCTTCAGTTCGGCGCCCATCGCCAGCCGGCCGAAGCCCCAGATCAGCATGGAGAAGATCGCGAACATGAACAGGTAGGTCGGAATGGCGAAGGCGATGCCCGATTCCTTGAGCCCGCGCAGGTTGAGCACGGTGATCAGCAGCACCAGCACGATCGCGGAACCGACCTGGTGCTCGCGTACCAGGCCCACGAAGGACCCGAGGTTGTCGACCGCCGAGGAGATCGACACCGCGACCGTGAGCACGTAGTCGACCAGCAGCGCGCTGGCCACGACCACGCCCCAGTTGCCGCCGAGGTTCTCGGTGGCGACCTCGAAGTCGCCGCCGCCGCTGGTGTAGGCGCGGACGTTCTGCCGGTACGAGGCGACCACGGTGAGCAGGACGATGACGACGGCCGCCGCGACCCACGGGGTGTAGTGGTACGCGGCGACCCCGGCGATCCCCAGGGTGATGAGGATCTCCTGCGGAGCGTAGGCCACCGACGACAGGGCGTCGCTGGCGAACACCGGGAGCGCGATCCGTTTGGGAAGCAGTTGCTCGCGCTGCTGGGCGCTGCGCAAAGCGCGCCCGAGCAGGACACGTTTGGCGAGGTCCGATGCCTTCGACACTCAGGTGACTCTAGCCCTAGGTGGTGACGCCTTCCCGAACGGACCACCGCCGCGATCGGAACCGGGCCGACGGACTCAAGAGAACCGCCCGGCGGGCAAGAGAACGGCCCGGCGGGCAAGAGAACCGCCCGGCAGGCTCAGAAGAACGGCCCGGCGGGCCCGGGAAACCGCCCGGCGGGCCTTGCGGAGTGGCTGGTGCCAGGTCCGCTGGGTAGTAACTTGCCTGGGCGGATGTGTAGTTTTGCAGCCCGGCATGGATCATCTGGCCGGAGCTGTCCCGCGGTAACGGGGAAGGAACGGGCGTGCATATCGTGATCATGGGGTGCGGCCGCGTCGGGTCGACGCTGGCCCACATCCTTGAGGACAAGGGCCATTCGGTGGCCATCATCGATCAGAGCCCCGAGGCCTTCCGCCGGCTGCGCAGCGGGTTCCGGGGCCGCCGGGTGACCGGGTTCGGCTTCGACCGGGACGTGATCGCCGAGGCCGGCATCGAGCAGGCGTCGGCGTTCGTCGCGGTCAGCAGCGGTGACAACTCCAACATCATCTCCGCCCGGGTGGCCCGCGAGACGTTCGGTGTGGACAACGTGGTGGCCCGGATCTACGACCCTCGCCGGGCCGAGGTCTACCAGCGGTTGGGCATCCCGACCGTCGCCACCGTGCGGTGGACCGCCGACCAGATCCTGCGCCGGCTGCTGCCCGAGGGGGCCGAGCCGCTGTGGCGCGACCCGACCGGCGAGGTGGTGCTGGCCGAGCTGGACACCGGTCCGATCTGGGTGGGCGACAAGGTCGCCGCGCTGGAGGAGGCGGCGAGCACGCGGGTGGCGTTCCTGTCCCGGATGGGCGAGGCGCTGGTCCCGCACGCGGACACGGTGATCCAGGACGGCGATGTGGTGCACATCATGGCCAGGGCCGACGAGCTGGAGCGGGTCAACGCCGCGGTCGCGGTGCGTACCGAGGAGGACGCGTGATGCGGGTCGCGATCGCCGGGGCCGGCGCGGTGGGACGCTCCATCGCGCAGGAGCTGCTGGAGAACGGGCACGAGGTGCTCCTGATCGACAAGAGTCCCAAGGCGATCAAGGTGGAGATGGTGCCGCGGGCCGAGTGGCTGCTGGCCGATGCCTGCGAGATCGCCTCGCTGGACGACGCCGCGCTGGAGCGCTGCCAGGTCGTGGTGGCCTCCTCCGGCGACGACAAGGTCAACCTGGTGGTGTCACTGCTGGCCAAGACCGAGTACGGGGTCCCCCGGGTGGTCGCGCGGATCAACCATCCCAAGAACGAGTGGCTGTTCAACGAGTCGTGGGGCGTGGACGTCGCGGTCTCCACTCCCCGGCTGCTGTCGGCGCTGGTCGAGGAGGCCGTCAGCGTCGGTGATCTGGTCCGGCTGATGACGTTCCGGCAGGGCGAGGCCAACCTGGTCGAGCTGACGCTGCCCGAGGACGCCCCGATGGGCGGCGAGCGGGTCGGCTCGGTCGACTGGCCGCGCGACACCGCGCTGGTGGCGATCCTGCGCGAGGGCCGGGTCCTGGTACCGACCGCCGACGACACGCTGGAGCCGGGTGACGAGCTGATGTTCGTGGCCAGCCAGGACGTGGAGGACGAGCTGGCGGAGCTGCTCAGCCCCCGCTGAGCACGCTGGGCGCTGGGGCAAACTAGGCGCTGGGGCAAACTGAGCACGCTGAGCAAACTGAGCGCGCTGAGCGCGCTGAATAGCGCTGAACGAGTTGGGCCAGCTGAGTGTTGGACGCGGTGCGGCGCCTCCCGGCGGATCGGGGGGCGCCGCGGCGCGTTCAGCGGTATTCGGCCAGCCGTGGGCGGATCCCGGCGATCAGCAGGCCGGCCAGGAGGACCGCGGCACTGATCGGCGCCGTGCCCCAGGGCTCCGCCTCGCGCAGCCCCTCGTCGAGACGCTCGTCCAGGTCGCGGCGGTTCACCTCGACCAGATTCGCCAGGAACCGGTCGTACGGGCCGAAGAAGCGGTCGGGGGCCCGCTCGTAGGAGTACCGCAGGAGCCCCTCGTCCCCGATCGTGATGTCGGACCCGAGCGTGTCGGCGGTGTAGCGAAGGGCCCGGTCCACATCGGCCGGGACCGTCCAGGCCGGCAAGCGGCCGTTCTCGGCGGCAGGGCGTTTCTCGGCGGTAGGGCGCTTCTCGGCGGCACGGCCTCTCTCAGCAACTCTGCGGCTCTCAGCAACTCTTTCTTTCTCAGCAACTCTTTCTCTCTCAGCAACTCTTTCTCTCTCAGCAACTCTTTCTCTCTCAGCAACTCTGTGTCCCTCGGCAATTCTGTCCCGTTCGGTCATCCGGACGGTCGAGAGCGCCCGCGCTGCGTCGAACGCGCCCTCCTTGGCGTCCCGCAGTTCCTCGTCCTGGGCCGCGAGCATCCGTACGCTCGCCACCGTGAGCACGCAGGCGGCCAGCGTCACCAGGACGATCAGCGGATTGACCAGCCGGCGGTGGCGGCGGGCCAGCGTCACGTTCAGGGCGGCGAGGACGGCCAGCAGTGCCAAGCCCAGCAGGAAGGCCACGGTGAACGACTCGTTCACCGTGCTGCGCCGCTCCCGGTACGTGCGGTCCAGGTCGCGCGCGCCCGCGTCGGCGAGGCGCTTGGCGGACGGGAGCATCGTGCCCCGCATCAGGGCCGTGGCCTCCCGGTGTCGTTCCGGTACGGCGGCCAGGGCCTGGTAGCGGCCCAGCGCGTCCATCAGCGTGCCCACCTCGCGCCGCGCGGCGGGATCGCCGTCGGTCACGGCGGCCAGCCGCCGCAGGTCGGCGTTGGTACGCGCGAGCGCCTGCTGGAAGGGGCTCAGTGCCGCTGTGCGTCCCGCCCGGTCCTCTGGACGTCCGGCGGCGAGCATCGGCGCCAGGGCCGCGTCCATGTCGCTGAGCTGCACGTACAGGTCCGCGGCGACGAGCGACTGCGGAATCGCGCGCCCGCTGACGCGGCGCAAGCCGGTGCGCAGGTCGGCCGCGGTGGCCGAGACGAGGGCACCGAACACCAGGACGAGCGCGACGGCCAGGGCGGTCAGGATCCGCAGGCGTGCGGGGGTCGTCCACACGCGGCGGCGCGCGTCACCGCGCGGTGGGATCGGGTCCGGTACGTCGAGCCCGGTCACTGGAATGAGCGTGGTCACGGGTCTATCGCCTCCCTCGATCTTTATTCAATTCAGGTTGCAGAACACGGGTTGCAGAACACGGGCTACAGAGAACGGGCTACAGAGAACGGGCTGCTAGAACACGGGCTGTTAGAACTCGGCTACAGAAAACGGGCTTAATGCGCGGGCTGCAGGGCACGGGCGTTCAGAACACGGTCTTGGGGCGTACGGCATTGGCCAGCTCCACCAGCGCGACGCGCTCGCGGCGCCGGTCCGAGAGGCGTGCGAGGGCGCGGTAACCGCGCTCCAGACCGGACCGCAGGCCGCGATCGGTCATCGGGATGCCGAGGATCTCGACCGCGCCGGTCCAGCCCGTCCGGGCCGGCGCGCCGAGCCGGTCCAGCGCCGCCCGCAGGATCAGCACGGTGAGGCGATGGTGCCGCTCGCCGGTCAGTTCCAGCCGTTCCAGGCGTTCGGCGGCCTCTACCAGCTCCTGGCCGCCGATGCTCGCGGGATCCCGGCCCGCGAGCGCCGCCACGATGGCGGCGGCCTGGGCATCGGTGTAGTGGCGCGAGGACTCCGGTACGGAGGTCAGCGCCTCCGCCGCCGCGTTCCGGTCGCCCTGCGCGAATTTGGCCCGGGCCAGGCCGAACGCCGCGCTCAGATAGGTCGGATCGGTCCGCCACACGGACTCGTGGCGGCGAGCGGCGACCGCATGCCGGCCGCGCAGCTCGGCGCACAGGCCGAGGGCCAGCTTCGGGGCCGTCTCCCCCGGCACCAGGGCGTGGACGCGGGCGAAGTGCCGGACCGCGCCGTCGACCTCGCCCGCCAGAAGCGCGCAGATCCCGAGGTACCAGGCGTACCGCCAGTCGCCGGTCTCGCCCTCCAGCAGCGGCCGGGCCGTCTCGTGGTCGCCGTTCGCGATGTGGTCCACGGCCAGCCTGAGCGGGTCGGCGACGGCCCCGTCCGGTGCCAGGGGCGGGGCAGGGGACAGGGCGAGAGACGAGGCCGCCCCGGCCTCCGGCGTTTCGATCACCGGGGCGGGCAGGACATCGGCGACCCAGGCCGCGCCTGGCAGCGCGCCGGGGCCGGCCACGGCGGCCGCCGTCCCGGGCTCGAACAGCCCCGACGTCCAGGTGGCGCGGGCCCTCCGGGGTTGCGGCGGCCCGCCCTCGGCGGCGAGGACCTCGGCGAGCACCCCGGCGACCTGCTCGGCCATCTCCGCCGCCGATCCGAACCGCTCGGCCGGGTCAGGGTGGGCGCCCCGGCGCAGCAGCCGGTCGTACGACCCGTTCCGCGCCAGCACCCGCACCCGGTCGCGGTCCGGCAGGGACTCGCGGTACTTGCCGGTGTATCCGGTGAACTCGAAGCTCAGCACCGCCATCGTGCGCGCCACCGTGTACAGGTCCGAGCCGATCGACGGGCCGTAATCGGCGATCTCCGGTGCCTGGTAGCCGACCGTCCCGTACACCGGCCCCTCGGCGTCGTCGATCCGGCGAACGCCGCCGAGGTCGATCAGCTTGAGCCGGTCGCCGGAGTGGATGGCGTTGTCGGGCTTGAAGTCGCAGTAGAGCAGGCCGAGGTCGTGCAGGTGGCCGAGCGCGCGCAGCGCCTCCAGCCCGTACGCGAGCACGTGCGCCAGCGGCGGCGACTCCCCCGCTCGGCGCCGTTCCAGCACGATCTCCTTCAGCGAGCGGCCACCGACGTACTCCATGACGATGTAGCCCTCGCCGAAATGCCGGACGAAGTTGTGGATCTGGACGATGTTGGGGTGCTCGACGGCCGCCAGGACGCGCCGCTCGGCGACCGAGGCCGCCAGCAGGTCGGGGTCGGCCGAGCCGAGCATGCCCTTGAGGGCGACCCAGCGTCCCGAGACGCTGCGGTCCCTGGCCAGGTAGACCCAGCCGGTACCGCCGTGCGCCAGGCAGCCCAGCACCTCGTACTGCGCGGCGACCAGGTCGCCGGGCGCGAGCTTCGGAAGGAAGGAGAAGTGGGTCCCGCACCGGCCGCAGAAGCCGCTGGCTCGTCCGGGCTGCTCCGCGCGCCCCCGGCCGACCGGCTGGTCGCAGGACCCGCAGAAGCGCTTGTGCTCGGCGATCTGCGGATCGGCCATGACCGCCGACTCCGGGTCGCGGTACGGGACGGGCGGTACCTCGATCAGGCCGGCGCCAAGCCGACCGGCACCGAGCCGACCCGCACTGGGCATGCCGACACTGGGCATGACGGCACTGGGCGTGACGGCACTGGGCATGCCTCGCAGGCTCGCCGCCGAGGGAACGGTACGGCCGCCGCTGCCATGCGGGAACGCCGGCTTCGGCGGCACCGTCTTGGGCCTCGCCTTGGGGACCGGGGTCGTGGGCGGCTCCCGATCGGGGGCCAGGCCGCACACATCGCAGTACCCGTCATGGATGTGGCCTGGGCAAGTCGTGCCGGAGTTGGTGCGGGAGTTGTTGCCGAAGTTGGTGTGGGAGTTGGTATGGGAGCAGGAGGTCAGGACAGCGTTCATCGTCTCCACCCGTGTCATCGGCTGTGGTGAGCGGGGCGAGGCGAGATGGGCGCGCGCGGACGCGCGGGCATCGAGCCGTCAGGCCACCGGCCGATCAGGGAAGGCGAAGGCCCAGGCGAAAGAGTGAGCGCAGGCCCAGGTGAAGGCGTGGGCGCAGGCGTGGGCGCAGCTAAAGGATCGGGTGAAGGAGTGGAGGCGAGGGTGCGGCAGGACCGTGTACGTCGTCATCCGGGTGTCTCCCGTCGGGCAGAGTGATCTCCGTCGCCGACCAGGCTTCCCGGCACACCTAGGGTCAGGTTACCGTTCTCTTACCTTTATGCACAGAGCTTTATACACAGAGCTTTTCGGATCGAGCTTTACGGCCAGGGCTTTATGGACAGGCCTTTCCGGCCGCGCTCACGCGGCGGGCGCCTTCGATTCCATCGGGGTACGGCCGCGGGCCAGCAGCCAGACCATCGCGGCCAGCGCCGCGACCTGCAGCGGCCAGCCCATCACGATCTTCGCGGTGCCCAGCAGCGCGCTCTGGTCGCCGTCGGCCACGTAGATCGGGTACTGCACGGCGACCCGGAGCACGCAGGGGGCCAGCAGGATCCAGGTGAGCCGCGAGCACAGCCGCAGGATGCCCGGATCGGACCGCCAGCCGGTCGGATCGCCGGTGACCGAGCCGATGATGAAGCCGACCACCGGCCAGCGGGCCACGATCGACAGGATCATCACCGCCCCGTAGCCGGCGTTGATCATGATGCCCGGCATGAAGGCGTCCTCGGCCTTGCCCGACCGCAGCGCGAAGAACGCGGCGACCGCGATGCCGAGCAGGCTGTTGATCACGAACTGCGGGTTGGACCGCTGCGCGAGCCGGACCACGACCAGCAGCACCGCCACGCTCACCGCGACGATCACCGCCGTCTTGACCTGGTCGGTCAGCACGTAGGTGAGGGTGAACCCGATCGTCGGCACGGCGGCCTCGAACATGCCGCGCACGCCGCCCAGCGCCTTGGACAGCTGGGTCCGTACCGCCGCCTCGACGGTGTCGTGCGCACTACCGGAGTCGTGCGCACTCCCCTTGGCCGGGGTCCCGGAAGCCTTGGAGGCTTCGGACGTATCGGTCGGTTTGGAGGTACCGGTCGGCTCGGTGGCACCGGCGGTGTCGGTACGGGTCAGCTCGTCGAGCGCGTCCGCGAACAGCTCGTCGGCCAGCGCCTCTTCGGCCGCCGTGGCCGGCTTGGCGGCCCCCGCCGTCTCGTCCGTCTCGTCAGTCCTGCTCGTCTTGCCCGCGCCGTCGCTGGTCGACCGCATGGCGTCTCCCGTCCGGCCCGCAGCCCCGTCAGGCCCCGTCACGCGCTGCCGCGCAGCTCGTAGCGGGGGTTGAACATGACCTTGCGGCCGTCCTGCAGGCTCACCAGGCCCTCGGCGCGCAGCCGGCGGCCCGGGTCGATTCCGGCGATCTTGCGCCGGCCCAGCCAGACCAGGTTGATCACATCGGTGCCGTCGTAGAGCTCGGCCTCCAGGGCCGGGGCTCCACCTCGGGGTCTCAGTGTCACGGTACGTAGCGTACCCGCCACGCACGCGCGCTTGCGCGTCGCGCAGTCGGTGATGGGGGTGGCCCCTTCCTCGCCGGAGGTCTTCTGCAGTTCCGCGGCCTCCAGCTCGGTCTTGCTCGACGCCATCCGCCGCAGGAAGCCGCGCAGCCCGCCACGGCCGCTCTCGGTCGCGGCGGAGTCGTCCCTCCCCGGCGTCGTACTCGCCGGAACGTCGTCCATGAATCGAACCCTAAGGCATACCACCCCCAAACGAACCGCCGCCTAAACCACGAACCTCCAGATGAACGGTCAAACCGCCGATATCGCGTCCCGGCCCCGCGCGGCTCTCCGCCCTCGCCCGGCACCGCGCGCGCGGCTCCCGATCTTCCGTCCGGCGGCGGGCCCGGCCCGTTCACCGAAACGGGCCCGCCCGCCTTTCCCGAACGGCCCCCGGGCGCGCTCCGGGGCGGCTACTTTGTCGTGCAACTATCACTCTCTGTAAGTAAAGACTCTCTGTAAGCAATCCCTTCATAGGGGATGCACGCGGCACAACGGGGGCGGAATGCTGCGACGTGGACGACCGAAGAGACAGCAGAAGAGACGACCGGGGAGACGACTGGAGAGACGACTGGCGAGGCGGCCAGGGAGACGCGGAGACGGGCCGATCACGGCCGTGGTCGCGCTGGGCTCGGGATGCGCCGTGCTGATCTCGGGATGCGCGGGCGGGGGCGGCAGCGGCGGGGCACGGCCGGGGGCGTCGGCCGCCAAGGCCGCACCGCCGGCCCCCGCAGCGATCGCGATCGTGCCGGGCGACGGCACCCGCGACGTTCCCCCGGACCGGCCCGTCACGGTCTCGGCGGTACGCGGCACCCTCGACCGGGTAATCGTGAGGGGCGGCGGCGGCACCGCCGCCGGGCGGCTGTCGGCCGACCGGCGCAGCTGGCGCAGCCGCTGGCCGCTGCGGCCCGCCACCGCCTACACCGTGACCGCCACCGGCACCGGCGCCGCGGGCGAGCGCACCTCGCTCACCGGCCGGTTCAGCACGCTCAAGCCCCCGGCCATGTTCAGGATCGCCGATGTCACGCCGCGTTCCGGCGAGACCGTCGGGGCGGGCATGCCGCTGATCGTCACCTTCGACCGCTCGATCGCCCGGCGCCGCGCGGTCGAGCGGGCGCTGCAGGTCCGGATGTCGCGACCCGTGACCGGCGCCTGGCACTGGACCGGCCCGCGCCAGGTCGTGTTCCGCCCGCGGCACTACTGGCCCGCCGGGCAGCGCGTCACGCTGCAGGCCCGCACCACCGGGGTCCGGGCCGGGCGCGGCCTGTACGGGGCGTCCGGCCATGTCTCCGGGTTCCAGGTCGGTCCCCGCAGGATCAGCACCGTGGACGTCCGGCGGCGGCGCATGACCGTCCAGGAGAACGGGGCCACCGTCCGTTCGATCGGGATCAGCGCGGGCAAGGGCGGCAAGCGCGCGTACACCACGACCAACGGCGTCCATCTGGCCATGGGCAAGTACGACCCGGTCACCATGACGTCGGCGTGGATGGGCGTCACCGACCCCAAGGATCCGCGCTACTACAAGAAGAGGGTGCGGCACGCCGTGCAGATCTCGGCCAGCGGCGAGTACGTGCACGGGGCACCGTGGTCGATCAAGGACCAGGGGAAGCGGAACGTCAGCCACGGCTGCGTCAACGCCTCACCCGCCTTCGCGCAGTGGTTCTACAGCCGTTCGCTGCGCGGCGACGTGATCAACGTGACGGGCACCGACCGTCCCCTCGAATCGGACAACGGCTGGGGCTACTGGCAGATCCCCTGGGCGCAGTGGGTCAAGGGCGGCGCGTTCGAGCGCCCGATCCGGCCGCACCGCGACCGATGACTTCCGCGGCACCGCGTGGTCTGTTACCGACATGGACGCAGATACAGAGGACGACGCAGTTACAGAGGACGCTGCAGTTACCGAGGACGCTGTCACAGGCACGAACACCGTGAAGCTCGGAGTCAGCCTGCCCGTGTCAGGCGAGCACGCCTCGCCGGAGGGCATCGTCCAGGTGGCCGAGGAGGCCGAACGGGCCGGGCTCGGCTCGGTCTGGGCGTACGAGCGCCTGCTGAGGCCCGACGGCCCGATCGCGATGGGCGGCCCGGGCGGGCCGGTGATGGACCCGCCGGAGTCGTTCGCCAACGTGTACGACCCGCTGCAGGCGCTCGGCCATGCCGCCGCCCGTACCGAGCGGATCACGCTGGGCACCAGCGTGGTGGCCGCGCTGTTCCACAATCCCGTCACCCTGGCCCGCCGGATCGCCACGCTCGACCGGCTGAGCGGCGGGCGGCTGCTGGCCGGGCTGGGGCAGGGCTGGATGGCCCAGGAGTTCGAGGCGGCCGGGGTCCCGATGCGGCGGCGCGGGGCCGGCTTCGAGGAGCATCTGCGGGCGATGCGCGCGGTCTGGGGACCGGACCCGGTGAGCTTCGAGGGCCGCTTCCACACGATCCCCACCTCGCGGATCGGTCCCAAGCCGGTGCGCGACGGAGGCCCGGCCGTGGTGCTGGGCGCCGCGTCCCCGGCCGCGGTCGACCGCGCCGCGCGGCTCGGCCTGGGGCTCACCCTGGTGATCTTCGACTGGGACGTGCTGCGCGCGACCATCGAGGCGTACCGGCGGGCGGCGGAGACGGCCGGGAATCCCGGCGGCCCCATCGTGGTGCAGGTCAACGGCCCGGTCACCGCCGAGCCGCTGGACGAGCGGGCGCCGCTGACCGGCTCGGCCGAGCAGGTCGCCGGCGATCTGGCCGAGCTGGACGAGCTCGCCGTCGACCACGTCTTCTGGTTCACCGAGGACGAGCCGGCCGGGCGGGTCGCGGCGATCGAGCCGCTGCTGCGCCGCTGAACGCCGTCAGCCGGGCAGCGTTCAGCGGGGCTCAGCCGGGCAGCGTTCAGTGGGGCTCAGCGGGGCTCGGCCGGGCGGCGTTCAGCGGCGCAGCGGGACGGCGGCTCCGGAGACCCGGACCCGCGTGTCGCCCTCCCGCAGCTCGACGCGCAGTACCCCGGGGCGTCCCATGTCCTCGCCCTGGTACAGGGTGAGGCGGGCGGCCGGCGGTACGGCACCGAGCCGCCGCAGGTACGCGCCGAACGCGGCCGCGGCGGCGCCGGTCGCCGGATCCTCCACCACGCCGCCCACCGGGTACGGGTCGCGGACGTGGAAGGTGTCCGGCGACGCGCGCCAGGCCAGCTGCACGGTCGTCAGGTCGCGCGGGCGCATGTACTCGGCGAGCCGGTCGAAGTCGTAGGACAGCCGGGCCAGCCGTTCGCGGGTCGCCGCGGCCAGGATCAGGTGCCGTGCCCCCGCGTACGCGACATGGGGGGGCAGCGCCGGGTCGAGGTCCGCCTCGCTCCAGCGCAGCGCGTCCAGCGCCTCGGCGATGTAGCTGGGGCTGACCTCCTGGACGTACGGCTCGACGCTGGTGAGGGTCGCCCGCGCGATCCCGTCCGGGCCGATCGACGCCTCGGCCGGGACGAGCCCGACCTGGGTGGCGAACAGCAGGCGCCCGGGCCCGTCGCGCTCGGCCAGGGCGGCGGCGGTCGCGAGGGTGGCGTGGCCGCAGAAGGGGACCTCGGCCTTGGGGCTGAAGTAGCGCAGGCCGTAGGTCCGTCCGGGGGCGTACAGGCCAGGTGGCGGGAGGGTGACAGGTGGCGGGAGGGTGAGGAAGGCGCTCTCGGAGCAGCCCGCCTCGGCGGCGATGGCGAGCATCGCCGAGTCGGCCAGACCGGCGGCGTCGAGGACGACGCCGGCCGGATTGCCGCCGCGCGCATCGGCACTGAACGGATCGGCACTGAACGGATCGGCACTGAACGGATCGGCGCCGATCGGATCGGCACTGAACGCCGAGTACCGCAGGACGGCGCGCCCGAGGGCGGGGAGCGGGGTCGTGAGCGTCATCTGAACGCCCAGATAGTTCCTATATTTCTCATGTGACCGATTAGCAGAGAATTTCTGCCGGACGTCAACCCAGGGAACGGAGACCTGGCACCCGGGTACGGGCCGTGGTCCGGGCGATGGTGCGGGCGACATCGACGAAGTAGCCCACCTCGGCCACTCTCAGCAACCGGGCGCACACCACGTACAGTACGCCTCCGACGAGTCCGCCGACAGCCATCGCCAGCAGTCCCGGCAGGCGGTCACCGTCCATCAGCTGACCGAACCCCCATACGCACCCCGCCGCGAACAGCCCGCCCGGCAGGGCCGCCAGGTAGAGCAGCGCGAGCGTACGGAAGATCCGCCGGCCGTCCATGCCCGCGAGCCGCCGCCGCAGCACCCACGACGCGCCGATCGTCCCGACGAGATAGAACAGCCCGTACGCCACCGGCAGGCCGAGCACCACGTGCCGGGGCGGCAGCACCAGCAGCATGCCGATCGCCGTCCCCGACTGGACGATCCCCGCCGGAACGGCCAGCAGCCCCGGCGTCCGGGTGTCGCCCATCGCGTAGAAGACCCGCATCTGCAGCTGGAACACCGTGAACGGGACGACCATCACCGCGAACACCATCAGCACCAGCCCGATCCGCCGGGCGTCGTCGGGCTGAGTGCTCCCGTAGGCGAACAGCAGGATCGCCCCCGGCACCGCGAACACCAGCATCGCCACCGACAGCGGTACCAGCAGCGCCGACGCCAGCCGCAGCCCGCGCGAGAAGTCCGCGCGGAGCAGGTCCCGGCGCCCATCGGTCACGTGCGCGCTCATCCTCGGCAGCAGCGCGGTGATCACCGACACCGCGATGATCGCGTACGGCAGCTGGAACACCACCTCCGCGAACTTGTACGCCGCCAGACCCGCCCCCGGCTGCCCCTGCTCAGCCGCGCGGGCGCCCGCGCGCGTCGCCACGTTCGCGGTCACCAGCAGCCCGCCCTGCGCCACCACGATGTAGACGAACATCCACAGCGCCGCCAGCGCCGCCTCGCCGAATCCAGACCCGCGCAGGTCCAGGCGGGGCCGCCAGCGAAACCCGGCCGCCCACAGCGACCAGGCCAGCAGCAGGCTCTGCGCCACCGTCCCGAACGCCGACCCGATCCCGAGCACCATCAGCTGCGCGTCGGTGACCGACCCCACGTCCTGGCCGGACCCGGCGATCCACAGGAACGCCAGCCCGGCACCGCAGGTGATCAGATTGTTGATCACCGGTGCCCACATCGGCGCGCCGAACCGCTGCCGGACGTTCAGCAACGTGCCGGCCACCCCGCTCACCCCGATGAACAGGATCTGGGTCAGTAGCAGCCGGGTGAGCAGCACCGCGATCTCGCGCTGGCGGCCCTCGTACTCCCCCGCGTACAGGGTGACGAGCAGGTCGGCGCCCAGCACCGCGACCACGGTCAGCACCAGCAGGCCCACCACGGCGGCCGTGAACAGCCGCTGCTCGGTCGCCGCGCCGCCGTCGGCGTCCCGCTTGCGCCGCTTGACCAGGAACGGCACGAACACGCTCGTCAGCAGGCCGCCGAGCAGCAGCGCGTACACCGTGTACGGGATCATGTCGGCGGTCTGGTACGCGTCCCCCAGCAGCCCGACGCCCAGCGCGGCACTCAGCACGGTCGTGCGCAGGAAGCCGGTGGCGCGGGAGAAGACCGTCCCGATCGCCATCACCGCACTGGAATGCGCCACCCCGGGCGGCGCGGCCTGCGCGGCGCCGTCGATCTCGTCCCGGCTCGCCGCCCACGGCTTGTCACCCGGCCCCGGATCACCGACATCGGCCGGATCGCGCAGCGGCACCAGGCCGGGCTCGGGCTCGGTGGGCGGCTCGAACCGCTCGGCCGCGTCGAACACGGCGGGCATGACCACCCGGCCGCGGTCGCGCCCCCGCTGCTGATTCACCCGCTCGCCGACATCCCGTTCCTCCACAGGAGGGACCCTACGCGGACGCCATCCGCCCCAGAACACGCCACGAGTCGACGATGGCGGCGAAGGTCAGACGGCTACCGCTTCGATCGCCGGGACGCGGACCGCGCGGCGGGCGGCCCCCAGCGCCGTCACCATCGTCAGCGCGGCGGCGATCGCCGCGACCCCCGCGAAGGTGAGCGGGCCGACGTCCGGCAGCGCCGTGCCCACCCGGGCGATGCTGAACGGAATCACCGTGAACAGCGCCGCGAACGCACCGCACACCAGCCCGATCCCGGTCAGCAGCACGCCCTCCAGCGTCACCGCGCCCAGCACCTGGCCGGGGGTGGCGCCGGCCAGCCGCTGCTGGCCGAACTCCCGGCGCCGGTACGCGGTCGCCGCGATCAGGGTGTTCACCAGCATCAGCGCGGTGAAGACCAGGATCATCCCGATGACCACGAAGTTCAGGGTGGCGATGTTCTTCTGCTCCACGGTGCTGAGCAGCCCGGCGGCGGCCGTGGCGTCGTTCTCGATCTCCTGGAGGTAGATCGTGCCGACCGCGATACCGGTGAACAGGATGATCGGCATCACCACGCCGGCCATCTGCCCGGTGCGGCGCCGCATCGTGCTCACCGCCAGGTCACCAGCCACACCCAGCCGGCCCAGCGGGCCCGCCAGCGCGCCGGCGATCCGCCGGATCAGCCACGGGGCCAGCAGCGCCAGCCCCAGCGCGGCGAAGATGTCGGCCTGCCCGGCCATCGCCATGGCGTCGGTCCCCTTGCCGCGCATCAGCGTCGCGGTCATGACCCCCAGGTAGAGCGCGAGCAGCAGGAACAGGATCCCGCCCACGACGCGCTTCCGGCTCATGCTCGCCTCGCCGACCGCGGCGTCCGCGAGCGACTCGGCCACCCGCGCCCGGGCCGTCCGGCGAACGGTGATCACCGCGGCGCCGGCGGCCGACACCAGCGTGATGCCCAGCCCCATCGCCGGCGCGATCGGCCCGAACGCGTACCCGATGCTCTCGGGCACCTGGTCGGTGGAGTGCAGCAGCGACAGCAGCCCCATGCCCATCAGCATCGCCGGGACGATCGCCAGCGCCCACGCCACCAGGGCCAGGCCGGCCGCCTCGCCCACGACCATCCGGCCCAGCTGGGCCGGGGTCGCGCCGATGCTCTTGAGCAGCGCCATCTCCTCGGCCCGCTGCCGGACCGACAGGGTCAGCGTGGAGGTCACCGCGAGGATCACCAGGACCAGCCCCCAGCTCCCCACCACCATCGCCATGACCGTCAGGGTCTCCGCGGCGGCACCGGTGGCCTCGCCGCGGATCGAGGTGTCCAGCATCGAGGCGAACGCCATGATGATCGCCGCGCCGAGGAACATCGCCAGGAAGCTCGCCAGGAATCCGCCCGCCCGCTTCCGCAGCGAGCGCAGAGCCAGCCCGAACATCGTCACACCCCCGCCGTGACGCCCGCGGCGCCCTTGACCCGCTGCCGCTCGACCTCGTCGGCCAGATGCGTCATCCGCTCGGCCACCGCCTCGGCGGTGGGCGTGGCCATCGAACCGACCAGCCGGCCGTCGGCCAGGAACACGACCCCGTCGGCGTACGCGGCGGCGACCGGGTCGTGCGTCACCATCACCACGGTCCGCCCGTACACCCGTACCGCCTCCTGCAGCAGGCCGAGCACCTCCCGCGCGCTGCGGGTGTCCAGCGCCCCGGTGGGCTCGTCCCCGAACAGCACCCTGGGCTCGGTGACCAGCGCGCGGGCGATCGCGACCCGCTGCTGCTGGCCGCCCGACAGCTCCGACGGCAGGTGGCCGAGCCGGTCGCCCAGCCCCACCCGTGCCAGGACCTCCTCCGCCCGCCGCCGGTCGGCCTTGCGGCCGGCCAGCTTCAGCGGCAGCGTCACGTTCTGCGTGACGGTCAGCGTCGGCAGCAGGTTGAACTGCTGGAACACGAACCCGATCCGCTGCCGCCGGAACTTGGTCAGCTCCGCCTCGCCGCCGCCGGGCAGCTCGGCTCCGTCCACGTACACCCGGCCCTCGGTGGGCCGGTCCAGGCCAGCCGCGCACTGGAGCAGCGTGCTCTTGCCCGAACCCGACGGGCCCATCACCGCGGTGAACGACCCGGCCGGCAGCGAGAGCGAGACGCCGTCCAGCGCCGCCACCTGGTTGCCCTCGGCGCCGTAGACCTTCCGCACGCCTTCGAGCCGGAGCGCCTCACCGGTCGTGACCGGGGCCGCTTCCTTCCTTCCCAACATCGCCCTACCTCCTTCGTCCGCCGCCCATCGGCGCCTGGTGAAGACGCTATGGACAGCCGGAACGCGCGACGATGGGCTCAAACCGCCAACCGGGGTAGGCCTAACACCCCCATCGGCACTCCCCCATCGGCTCGGTGTCACATGGGCTCCGTGTCACATGGGCTCGGTGTCACATGGGCTCGATGTCACATGGCACGGTGTCCGCATGGCGGTGCCGCCCCGGCTTGGTCATCACTATCGGTGACCCGTTAGCACGCCGATCAGGCTCTGGACCTTTACGAAGTACGGTCTGATCGTGACGCTGGTCAGCGTTCTGCTCGCCACGCCCTGCCTGTGGTTCCGCCATCTGGCCTGAGATCCGCCAGAATCAGGGGATGGAACCGGTACCGGAGGACTGGACGCGGGCGCTGGCGATCGTGGCGCATCCCGACGATCTGGAGTACGGCGGCTCGACCGCCGTGGCGAAATGGACGGCGCAGGGCAAGGTGGTGGCCGAGCTGCTGGCCACCCGGGGCGAGGCGGGCATCGACGGGATGGATCCTGACGAGGCCGCCCGGGTCCGCAGCGTGGAGCAGGTCGAGGCCGCCCGCGCGGTCGGCGTGGAGACCGTGGAGTTCCTGGACCTGCCCGACGGCATGCTGGAGTACGGGCTGCCGCTGCGCCGGGCCCTGGCCGAAGCCATCCGGCGGCACCGCCCCGAGGTCGTGATCTCGGTGAACTTCCGGGACAGCTTCCCCGGTGGCGCGTTCAACATGGCCGACCACCGGGTGCTCGGCCTGGCCGTCGTGGACGCGATCCGCGACGCCGCCAACCGGTGGGTGTTCCGCGACCTGGAGGCCGAGCCCTGGCAGGGCGTACGGTTCGCGCTGTTCGGGGGCTCGCCGCAGTCCACCCACTACGTCGACGTCACCGGCCACCTCGACGCCGGCGTCGCCTCACTCCAGGCCCACAAGGTCTACTTCGCGGGTCTGGGCGCCGACTTCGACCCTCGGGAGTTCCTCACCGGCATGGTCGAGCCGGCCGGCAAGGAGGTCGGCGTCACGCACGCGCTGCCGCTCGAACTCATCCCGTTCTAGCGGTGGCTCACCGAGCGCGGGTTCTTTAGGCCCTCTTTCGCTCCGAGCCGGTTGGCTGGCGGCGAGTTCATCGACCCCGGCGACCCGGAGGACGGTTCATGGAGGAACGGCCGGCCCCGATCCGCGAGGTCCACGAGTACGGGGGGCGCGACCTGTGGCGGCGGTCGCTGGAGTGGGGCGGCCTCGGCGTCGAACACGTCCGCTGGCGGACGGCCGACGACGTCGAGGGCCTCACCCAACGGCCGGACCACCTGGTGTTCGTCACGCTGTCGGGCACCGGGGGCCGCACCACCGCCGTCGTCGACGGGGAGCGGCGCTCGGAGAGCGTCGACTTTCCCGGGGCGACGACGTTCATCCCGGCCACGCGCCGCCGCTGGACGCGCTACCGGAAGGGGACGATCACCTATGCCGCCGTCCGGCTCGATCCCGGGCACCTGGACGCCCTCGGCGCGTCCGGAGCCCTCGGCGACCTCTCCCGGATCGAGTTCGCGGCCCATACCAACAGGTCCGACCCGTTCCTCCACCAGGTGGCGACCACACTGGTGGAAGGGCCCGCCGTGCACTGCGCCGCCGACCAGCTCTTCGCCGACAGCGTCGCCACGACGGTGATGCTGCACCTCCTGCGGCGGTACTCCAGTCTGGCGCCGTCCAGCGGAGCGGTCCACCGGCGATCCCCCGCGCGCCTGGAAGGGACGGCCCTGCACGAGGTGCTCGACCACATCCACGAGAATCTCGGCGAGAGCCTGCGCCTGGACGCGCTGGCGGCGGTCGCGGGAATGGACCGGCACCGCTTCTCCCGCGCGTTCAAGGCCGCCAGCGGCACCTCGCCCCACCGGTACGTGACCGAGCGCCGGCTGGAACGCGCCGCGCGGCTGCTGCGCGAGCGCACCGACCTGCCCATCGCCGACATCGCCTACCAGGTGGGCCTGGCCAGCCAGAGCCACCTCACGACCGCGTTTCGCCGGCGGTACGGCGCGACCCCCCGCTCCTACCGGCAGGCCCACATCCCTCATTGAAGGCCTGCACGGCAGGAGCGGACCGGCCGGACGGCTCAGAGCTTGACCTGGCTGTCCGGGAAGGTCTTCCCCGGATACCACGGCCGGCCGTCGATCGCGGAGAATCCCGGGATCGACTCCATGTGCCGCACCATCCTGCGCCGCAGCTCGCGATCGGGCAGGGGGCCGCGCATGGCCGCGAGATTGTCGCGGACGTGAGCGGCGTCGGTGGTCGCCGGGAGCACGCAGGTCACGGCCGGGTGCGAGATGACGTACTTGAGGAAGAACTGCGACCAGGTCGTGCAGCCGATCTCCCGAGCGAACCCCGGGAGCCGCCGGCCCCGGACGACCTCGTGCAGCCGGGCCTTCTCCAGCGGCATGTTGACCATGACCGCGGTGCCGTGGTCGGCGGCGGCGGGCAGGATCCGCCGCTCCGCCTCCCGCATGAAGATCGAGTAACGGACCTGCACCATGTCCAGGTCACCGGTCCGGATCCAGCGCTCGAGCGCCGCAGACTGCTCGGGGATCTCGTGATGGGTGACCCCGAGGTAGCGGATCCGGCCCTCGTCCTTCAACCGCCGCAGGATCGGCAGGATCATGGGGGTGTTGGTGAGGCTGTGCACCTGGACGGCGTCGAGCCGCTCTCGGTGCAAGCGCCGCAGCGACTGCTCGAACTGCCGCAGCGCGTGGGAGGGATCCGTGAAGTACTCCCCGCACGCCCAGCTCTTGTCCGTCAGGAAGAGCCCGTCGGTGATGTCGAGCCCGCGGGCGAACTCCCCGACGTTGGCCTCCGACGCCCCGTACAGCGCGGAGGTGTCAAGGACCCGGCCGCCGCCCTCCCAGAAACGGCTCATGACGTCGCGGATGTGACCCCGCGGGGCGTGCGGCAGCCTGTCGAACGTCATGAACGTGCCCAGTCCCACCGCTGGGACCCGTTCACCGGTACGCGGGATCCGGCGGGTGATCAGGTCCCGGAAGCCGGGCCCGGCCGAGGCGCTCGCCGCCCCGGCCGTCCCGGCCAGCCCGGTCGCGATCAGCGCGCCGGCGCCCGCTCCCTTGATCAATTTCCGCCGCGAGGGGTGGTCCGCCGTCATGGATGCTCCTCACCGATGCGATCGACCGCCTGGTCGATTCCGTCCCGCTCGATGCTGCCGAGCGGGCGGTGGGGCGTCTTTCACATCCGTGCCGGTTGCACGATCGTGCACCGGGGCACCGGGGCACCGGGGAAGCGGGGCACCGGGGAAGCGGGTAAGCAGGGCACCGGGGAAGCAGGGAAGCGGGAGCTACGGGCGGAGCCGGGAGGCAGAGGTCAGTGGCGGGCGTTGGGGCGCTTGCCCCCGTTGGCCTTGCGGCGCTTGCGGGAACGGCGCTTGCGGGTCTTCTTGGACATGCCCCATTGACCACCCGCGGGCGCCGTTCGGCAAGGAACGGACCGGAGCACCGAGGGACGAAAAGCACCGGACCGCACGCCCGAAACAGGCGTGCGGCCCGACCCTCAACGCTGCGATCGCGTGCGAAGCCAGGTTCGAGCCTGCGAGAACCTGATCGCGAAGCGAGCCCCTGGGCGAGCCGGAGCGATGCAGCGATCGCCGTCGGCGCCCGCCGAAGGAGGGCCCCCAAGGCCCGACGCCAAGGGCGACGCCATCAACGCGCCGACGCCATCAGCGCGCGCCTAGCGGACCTCGGTGATCTCGGGGCCGCGCTCGAAGGGGTCGAACGTCTCGACGTTCTCCTCGTCGTCCTCGGCGGCCTCGCTGAACTCCTGCGGGACCTGCAGTTCCAGCAGCTCGCGCGGCGGCATCGGGGACTCGCCCCGGACGACGACGATGTTGCGGAACACGTCCTCCAGGACCTGCCACTGCTCCTCGTCCTCGATCGCGGCGCCCTGCACGATCGCCTGCAGGAACCAGCGCGGGCCGTCCACCCCGATGAAGCGGATCAGCTGCGGTGCCCAGCCCTGCTCGATGAACTCGGCCGGGATCTGCTCGCGCATCTCCTGCGGCATCTCGGCCAGGACCTCTTCGGTCAGCGCCGCGGGGACCATCGCCAGCAGCTCGGGACCGAACGGCCCCTCGCCCTCCTGGGTCTGGCCCTGGGCGTCCTCCTCGATGTCCTTGGCGGTGTCCCGCCGGATGTCGGCCCAGATGCCCGAGCGCTTGGGCGCGGCGAACGCCTGCAGCTGCATGGCGCTCTCCTCGTACTGCACCAGCACGGCGACCGGGCGCCCGTCCAGCGGGTTGCCCTCGTCGTCGACCTGGGTGGCCTCGAAGTTGACCTGGAAGCCCAGCCCCGGCGCGACCGGCACCTGCATCGCCCCGAAGTCCAGGCGCTGCAGCTCGGGGAACTTCTCCTCCGAGTCCCAGGGCCCGCCCTCGACGGCGGCCGGCTCGGCCGCCTCGGCGGTCTCCGGAGCCTCATCGGCCTCGCTGTCCGCGGCCGAGGCGGCGGTCTCGGTCTCCTCGTCGGCCGTCCGGGGCTCCTTCTCGGGCTCCTCGGCCTGACGGCGACGTCCAAAAGCCACGACTCACGCTCCTTCTTCGCTCAGCCCATTATCCGCGAATCCACCCGTGGAACCGAATCCGGCGGCGCCGCGCGCCGCTCCCGGAAGTTCGGTGACCTCGTGGAAGACCGCGTGCTCCACCCGTTGCACGACCATCTGGGCGATGCGGTCACCGCGCCGCAGCCGAACGGTGGCGCGGGGGTCGGTGTTCAGCAGGGTCACCTTGATCTCACCCCGATAACCGGCATCGACCGTACCGGGTGCGTTGACGATGGTCACCCCAAACCTAGCGCCCAAACCCGAACGGGGGTGAATGAAGGCGGCGTAGCCGTCGGGCAGCGCGATCGCGATCCCGGTGGGGACGACCGCGCGCTCTCCCGGAGGCAGTTCCACGTCGGCGGCGGCGACCAGGTCCGCGCCCGCGTCGCCCGCATGCGCGTACGAGGGAAGGGGCAGCTCCGGGTCCAGCCGGCGGATGAGCACGTCCACCTTGTTCGTCACGGGGTCACCTCAAGTCCGGGATGTGTCTCAAGCTCGGGATGTGTCTCAAGCTCGGGGATGTGCCTCGAGCTCGGGATGTGTCTCAAGCTCGGGGATGTGTCTCAAGCTCGGGGATGTGCCTCAAGCTCGGGATGTGTCGCGCCCGCCGGGGCGCGTCCGACCCTATCGACTGCCCGGTCCGCGGCGCGCCAGGCACGCGCGGTGGGCGCGTCCATCCGGGTACGGAGCGTCGCCCATGATCTACTGAACGTGATCTACTCGGAGGGGCGCCGCCCGGCGGGCGCCGCCCGCCTGGACAGCGTGACCACTTCCGGCACGCCCATCCCAGGGACGGCCCTGGGCGCGTAGCGTCAACGATGTCACTGACCGTACTTTTCGTACGGAGGGTCCGAATTGCTGAGAGACGTCACCCATCGGTCCCTGGACGGCACTCGCGTGCGGTTCCGCGGCGCGTACGAGCTGGACCGTCCCACCACCTCGGTCGCGCGGATCGCCGACGGCGGCCGGCTGCACGAGATCTCCAGCGGCACCAAGGCCGACGCCCGGGCGTGGGCCGAGGACATCGGCGTCGAGCGCTTCCACCAGGAGTACCGGATCCAGGGCGGGCGGCTGCGGATCGGCCGTACCTCCGCCCGGGACCCCGAGACCCGCGTCGCCGACCCGGTGCTCGCCGCCGTCTGGGAGGGCCGCAGGCACGCGGTCTTCACGCACCTCTACCACGGGGTCCCGGCCGACGCGATCGAGTTCTTCGGCACCCTGCGGCTGACCGAGCACGACGACGGCGTCACCGCGCAGCCACGCGGCCGCGCGGCCCGTCCCGACCCCGCCGACCTGGTCAAGGAGGTCCCCGGGCTCGGCCTGCTGGAGATCACCGCGCTGAACGGGCGGACCCGGCGGCGGCTGCCGCCCTGGCGCGGCGCCCAGGTCGCGGGCGGCGAACTCTTCCAGGACACCGTCGAGGGGCAGGGCCCGTACTTCCTGCTCGCCACCCGCGCCCTGCTGGTGACCGTGCTGCCGGAGGAGGACCGGGTGCGCGAGGTCCCGGGGCGGCTCGCCGGGCTGGCGGTCGAGGCGGTCCGGTGAGCGGACTGCTCGCGGGCGTGGGCGCGATCGCGGTCCCGCTCGTCCTGCTGGGCTCCCTGGCCGGCCACCTGCGCCGTCCCGGCCTGCTCGGCTCCGCGCTGCGCGCCCAGCGGACGCTGCCGGCGTTCCTGATCAGGCCCGTCGCGGTCCTCGTCCCGGCCGCCGAGGCGGTCCTGGGCCTGGCCGCCGCGACCGGCCTGCTGCTCGGACGCGACGATCTGCTGCGCGGCGCCCTGGGGTGCACCGCCGTCCTGCTGGCCTCGTACGCCGCGTACAGCCTCCACGTCACCCGTACCCGGCCTGCCGCACCCTGCGGCTGCGCGGGAGACCTCGACTCCCCTATGACGATCTGGGTGGCCGTACGGGCCGCCGCGCTCGCGCTGCCGGCGGCCGTCGGCGCGTTCGCCGCCCTTCCGTCCGGCGGTGGCGCCGAGACCGCGATGACCGTCCTGGCGGGGCTGACCTTCGCCGTGCTCCTCTGGACGCTTCCGCGGGCGATGAACGAACAGACGAACCAGCAACTCGAGATGAACGAGCAGATGAACGAGCAGATGAACCAGCAACTCGAGGGGAGAACCGCGGCATGAGCTTCCAGACCAGCGCGCTGCTGCTCTCGTGGGTCGCGATCCTGCTGCTGTCCCTGGTGGTCGCCGGGCTCGTACGGCAGGTGCACGCGCTCGGCCAGAGCCCATCGGAGCGCCGCCGCGCGCTCGGCCTGCCGCCCGGCTCGGCCGCGCCCGCGTTCGACCGGCTCGGCCCGGGGCTGCTGCTCTTCCTCGACCGCGACTGCGGGGTGTGCGCCGAGGTCCTGGAGTCGGTCGAGGGCCTGGAGTCGGTCGAGGGCCAAGGGGCGGTCGAGGGCCCGGTCACGGCGATCTTCTCCGGGCCCGCGCCCGACGGCTCGCCCGCAACGGTGCTCACCCATGAGCAGGACGGCCTGTTCGCCGACTACCGGGTACCCGCCACCCCGTTCGCCGTGATCGTGGACGCCTCCGGCCGCATCCGTACCGCGGAGCCGGCCGGCTCGCCCGAGGTACTCCGTGAGCTATTGGAACCGGGGCGGGTTGAGGTGGGAACAGGTCCGGGGCGGGGTGAGGCGGGAACAGACACAGGGCGGGTTGAGGCGGGAATCGAACCGGAGGGAACGCGATGATCGAGCTTGAGGACATCCCGCCGCTGAACGGCCCCCGTCCCGCGGGGGCCGAACGGGTCCGGCGGCGCCGCGAGACTCCGCGCACGCGGGTGGGCCGCCGCAGCGTCCTGTCGGGGATCGCCGCCACCGGCGCCGCCGTGGGCCTCAACGCGCTCGGCGTCTTCCCGCCCGCCCGCAAGGCCATCGCCGCCGGGTACAGCATGCGCGGCTACTACGACATCTACGGGCGCTGCCCGTCGTACGCGGCCAACCACAACTGCTCGCCCGGCTGCGGGCCGAGCCTGGTCTGCTCGGTGTGCTGCCGTACGAGCGGCAAGTACAAGGGCTTCCACAAGTCGGGCGTCTCCGACCCGGGCCGCTACAAGCTCCGCCCCGGCCAGTGCTACGGCAGTGGCTGGGACGGCTGGCTCTGGTCGTACTCCAAGAGTTGCGGCAGCTGCTCGAAGGGCGTCACCTGGCGCTGCCACGACGGCTGGAAGAAGTCCAAGAAGGGCAACTGGTACAAGACCATCTGCCGCAAGGCGACCTCGTGCCTCAACTGACGGCCGGGCGCCTCCGCCGGGGCCTCACCGAACCGCTCCTGCCCGTCGCCGCGCTCGCCCTCCTGGCCGTGGCCTCGGCCGCCCTGGAGGCGACCGTCCTGTGCTGGGCCTCGGTGGGCGCGATGGCCGGCTACGCGCTCTCGGGCTCCGTTTGAACGCGTAACAGCGAGTCGGTGCTGTTCTCGCCAGGTTGGCGGGCCCACGTACGGCAGGGCGAGATCCTCGCCGTTTTCACCCTCGGCCTCTTGCTGGGGGGCACCCTGAGCGGAACGGTCGTCTGGCTGCTGTCGGGCCTCACCGCCCCGCTCCCCTCGTACGCGCGCACGTCGGCGATCCTGCTCATCGCCGTACTGGGCGCGGCCCGCGAACTCGGCCTCTTCCCCTTGCCGCTGCCGCAGAACGCCCGCCAGATCCCGCAGGAGGTCCTGCAGTTCCGCATGCGCCGGGGCTCGCTGCAGTTCGGCTTCGAGTTGGGAACGGGCGTACGCACCTACGTCTCCGCGTCCGCCCCGTACGTCCTGGCCCTGTGCCTGCTCCTCAGCAGGCACGCCCTCATCCCCACACTCCTGGCCGGAACCGCCTTCGGCCTGGGGCGAGCCCTCAGCGCCGCCCTGACCTACGCCTCCCAGGACCCCGGCCGCGCCGCCACCATCACCCATCGCATGCCTTGGATCAAGAACACCACCGCCCTGACCATCCCCACCGCCCTGGCCCTCCTCCTGCTGAACGGCGGGAACCCTCCGGGTGGCTGAGACGTCTCTATGGGCGGATCGCTCGCTTTGAGGAAGGCTCACCCGTGCTGTTGCCGCCGCTGCTGATGGCCGTGGCGGACCTCGTCTCCGGGCAGAGCCTGGCGGTGGGCGTGGGCACGCTCGCGGTGGCAGGGCTGCTCCTGCTGGTGGCCACGCCCCTTGCTGTACGGCACGATCACCGCGCCTCACCGGCCCGTGTCCGCACGACGTTGCGCGAGCGTACGTTGCGCATGGCCTTCCTGCCTCAGCGCGATCCGGACGCGGCGGGACGGCCGCGCCCGAGAGCCCCGGGACCGGAGATCGCAGTTCGCTGATCGATCTCCATCTCCCCGGAAGGCCTTCTCATGTTCCTGCTCGATGTCCCTGTTTCGGCTGCCCATGACCTGGTCAGCTCGCTGGCCGGGGCGCTGGACGCCCTCGGTGAGCCGTCCACTGCCGCTGCCATCGTCCTGTTCACGGCGGCCGTACGGCTGCTGCTCCTCCCGCTGGCCGTCGCCCAAGCGCGCGCGGAACGGACCCGTACACGACTCCTCCCCCAGCTTCAGGCACTGCAGAAGAAGCACGCCAAGGATCCGCAACAGCTCCGCAAGGCGACGGCCGATCTGTACGCGGCAGAGGGGGCGTCGCCCCTGGCGGGGTGCCTGCCCGGTCTAGCGCAGTGGCCGTTCTTCGCGGTCATGTATCAACTCTTCGTGTCCGCCACTGTGGCCGGACATCAGAACCTGCTGCTCACGCACACGCTGCTGGGCGCACCCCTCGGGCAGAACCTGCTGAGCGTGGGGCTGTTCTCCTCTGGGGCCCTGGTGTTCGCGGGGCTCCTGGTGCTGCTCGCGCTGGTGGCGTGGTGGTCGTCGCGGCGGGTGACCGTCACGGGGCCGATGGGGAACGTGGCGCGGCTGCTGCCGTTCGGGACCGTGGCGGTGGCGGCGTTCGTACCGCTGGCGGCGGGGCTCTACCTGCTGGCCTCGACCACCTGGGCGGCTTCGGAACGCGCCATCTTGCATCGCCGTATCGTCGCGATCCCTTGACGCAGCGTCCGGGCCACGGGTTCGATGGCAACCGAACCACGTTCGGATCTGAAGGGACGGGCATGGCGACCGAGATACGGGACACGGCCGGCGTCGACCTCTCGGACCTGGAGTTCTGGTCCCTGCCGCCGCGCGAGCGCGAGCGGGCGTTCGCGCGGCTGCGCGGGCTGGACCATCCGGCGTTCTTCCCCGAGCTCAAGCTGCCGTTCATCAAGCACGGGCCGGGCTACTACGCGCTGGCCCGCCATGCCGACGTGGTCGAGGCCAGCCGCAACCCGCAGGTGTTCAGCAGCGAACCGTGCTCCAACAGCATCGCCGACCTGCCCCGCTACATGGCGCGCTACTTCGGCTCGATGATCAACATGGACGACCCCCGGCATGCCAAGATCCGGCGGATCGTCTCGCGGGCGTTCACCCCACGGGTGCTGGCCAAGCTGGAGACCGACCTGCAGGCCTCCGCGACCCGGATCGTGACCGGCCTGGACGGGCCGGGCGACTTCGTCACCGACGTCGCCGCCCGGCTGCCCGTCCAGGTCATCTGCGACATGATGGGCATCCCCGAGCCGCTCCGGCCGATGGTGTACGAGCGGACGAACACGATCCTGGGCCTGGGCGATCCGGAGTACACCGGAGGGCGGCAGTACACCGACGGCATCACCCGTACCGGCGTCCTGTACGGGCTCGCGGCCGGGATGGCCGCCGGGTACGAGCTGAACCACCTGGCGATGAAGCTCGCCAGGCGGCGGCGCCGGCAGCCCGGGGACGACCTGGTCTCGGCCCTGATCAGCGCCAACGTCGACGGCGAGTCGCTGACCGACCAGGAGATCGGCTCGTTCTTCATCCTGCTGGTCGTGGCCGGCAACGAGACCACCCGCAACGCGATGTCGCACGGCCTCAAGCTGCTGACCGACAATCCCGAGCAGCGGGAGTTGCTGATGGCCGACTTCGACGGCCGGATCGGCGGCGCGGTGGAGGAGATCGTCCGGATGGCGACGCCGGTGATCCAGTTCCGCCGCACCGTGACCCGCGAGCACGAGATGAACGGCCACACCTACCGGCCGGGCGACAAGGTCCTGCTGTTCTACAACTCGGCCAACCGCGACGAGGCCGTCTTCCCCGACCCCGACACGTTCGACATCACCCGCTCGCCGAACCCGCACGTGGGGTTCGGCGGCCCGGGACCGCACTTCTGCCTGGGCGCCAACCTGGCCCGGCAGGAGATCACCGTGATGTTCCGCGAGCTGTTCACGCGGGTCCCCGAGATCCGTTCCACGGGACGGCCCGACCGGCTCTTCTCCAACTTCATCAACGGCATCAAGCACCTGCCGTTCGCGTACTAGCGCGGTGACCACCTACGTTCCCCGGCTCCCGGCCGGCGCTCTCTTCGTTGACTCGTGGCGTGTTCGCCCCTGGCGTCGCTCTTGGAGGCTAACACGCCACGAGTCAACCTGAGGCGGCGGTGAAGGTCGTGGTCACCGCACCGGCGCGTACGTCAGGCGAACAACGCCTCTGAAAGGCGGGCTCGGTGGTGGCGGGGGGATCCGAGCAGCACCTGGGAGCTCTTGGCCCGCTTGTAGTACAGGTGGGCGTCGTGCTCCCACGTGAACCCGATGCCGCCGTGCAGGAGCAGGTGGTCCTTGGCGACCTGGAAGTAGGCCCGGCCCATGTACGACCCGGCCAGCGCCGCCGCGACGGGCAGCTCCTCGGGGCTCTCGTCGGCGGCCCAGGCGGCGTACCGGACGATCGACTCGGCCTGTTCGAGCGTGCACTGCATGTCGGCGAGCTTGTGCTTGACGCCCTGGAACGATCCGACGAAACGGCCGAACTGCACGCGCAGCTTGGCGTACTCGACGATCGTGTCCAGGCAGCGGCGGAGCCCGCCGAGCTGCTCGGCCGCGAGCGCCACGGTGGCCAGGTCCAGGGCCCGCCGGATCCCGTCGGCCCCCTCCCCGCCGGCCCGGACCCCGTCGGCCCGAACCCCGCCGACAGAGCCGATCCGCCGCGCCGGCGTGCCCGCGAACTCGAGCCGGGCCTCCGGCCGGGTCAGGTCGAGGGTCGTCAGCGGCGTGCGGGTGAGGCCCTCGGCGCCTGACTCGACCGCGTAGAGCCCGTCCTCGGCCGCGATCAGGATCAGGCCGGCGTCCGCCCCGTTCAGAACGTGCGGGACGGAACCGTGCAGCTTGCCGTCACGTACCTCCGGTGCCGGGCCATCACCCGGCACGGCGAAGGTGGCGACGGTGGTGCCCGCCGCGATCCCGGGCAGGTACGCCTTGCGCGCCTCCTGGTCGCCGGCCTCCAGCAGCACGTTCGCCGCCAGGACCGCCGAGGCGAAGAACGGCGCGGGCGTGAGCGCGGCGCCCAGTTCCTCCAGGACCGCCGAGACCTCGCCGTGCCCGGCGCCGGCGCCGCCGTGCTCCTCGGGGATCGCCAGCCCGGTCAGGCCCAGCTCGCCCGACATCCGCTCCCAGACCCGGGGGTCGTACGGCTCGGGCGACTCGGCGATCTCCCGGACCCGGGCCATCGGCGCGGTACCGGCCAGGAAGGACCGGACCGAGGACGCCAGCTCCCGCTGGTCGTCGGTCATGATCAGCTTCACTTGCCCGCCTCCTTCGCCTGGGTGCCGACCTTGAGATCGCGGAACGGCACCGTCCGGTCGACCTGCGGCTCGCGCGGCAGGCCGAGCACGCGGTCGCCGATGATGTTGCGCATGATCTCGTTGGTACCGCCGCCCAGCGCCATCCCGGGCGCGAACGCCAGCGCCCGCGCGATCCGGCCGTCCTCGTCGTAGGCGACGGCGTCGGCGCCGAGGATCTCGCTCGCCGCGTCGGCACTGGACATGGTCAGCTCGGCCAGCAGCAGCTTGGCGATCGAGCCCCGGGCGCCCGGCTGGAGCCCGGCGTGGACCTCCTGCGACAGCCGCGCGTTGAACAGGTCGAACGCGCGTTCCTGCAGGTAGAGGTCCAGCAACTGGTCGCGGACGGCGGCGTCGTCCAGCAGCCCCCGCTCGCGCGCGGCCTTGGTCATCTTCTCGAACGAGGCGGGCCGTTCGGTCCGGGTCGCGCCCATCCCGATCGAGACCCGCTCGTGCAGCAGCGTGGTGACCGCGGCCGACCAGCCGCCGTTCACCTCGCCCACCACCTGGTCCGGCGCGACCCGCACGTCATCGAAGAAGATCTCGTTGAAGTGCGCGTCGCCGGTCATGTCGCGCAGCGGCCGTACGGTGACGCCCGGGTCGTGCATGTCGATGACGAACATCGTGATGCCCTGGTGCTTGGGCAGGTCCGCGTCGGTCCGGGCGATCAGCAGTCCGAAGTCGGCCTGCTTGGCGACCGACGTCCACACCTTCTGCCCGTTGACGATCCAGGCGTCCCCGTCCAGGACGGCGCGGGTCTGCAGCGAGGCCACGTCCGATCCGGCGCCCGGCTCGGAGAACATCTGGCACCAGATCTCCTCGCCGCGCAGCAGCGGCCGGATGTAGCGGCGCTTGTGCTCCTCGGTCCCGATCGACAGCAGCGTGGGCCCGCACATGCCCAGGCCGATGCCGAACGCCCCGACCGGCAGCGTGAAGTCGCGGGAGGCCTGCTGGAACGCGCGCTCCTCCGCCGCGCTCAGCCCCTGCCCGCCGTACTCCGACGGCCAGGTGATGCCGGAGTACCCGGCGTCGTACAGCCCGGCCATGAACGTACGGGCGGTGGCGAGGTCGGTCTCGCGCGGCAGGTCGCGCGCGTTGGCCTCGAGCCAGGCGCGGGCCTCGCGCCCGTACTCGTCCAGATCCGTCACGGGGCGGCTCCTCCGGAGACGACGATGTCAGCGGCTGCTTACGCTAGCGCGCCGCAACCCGAATGTCATTCGGTAGAGCCGCCCGATCAGGACGGCCGGGTCAGGACGGCTGGGTCAGGGCACGGGCGCCAGCGTGACGGTCACCGTCAGATCGTCCGGGGTCTCCTTCAGGGTCAGGTCGGCGATGCGCCCGGCGGCGACCAGGTCGGTACGGGCGATGCGGGACGTGGCGGACCCCTGCACGGCGGCGTGCGAGACGTCCGCGCGCATCGACGCCTTGGCCGCGGACTTGGCCTTGCGGACCTGGCGCAGCGCCTCGGCGGTGGCGGCCAGCACGTCCGGGTCACCGCCGGCGGGAAGCTCCGACGCCCGCGGCCAGGAGGCGAGATGGACCGAGCCCTCACGCCACCAGGACCAGACCTCCTCGGTCACGAACGGCAGGACGGGCGCGAACAGCCGCAGGAGGGCGGACAGGGCCGTACGGAGCGCGGCACGGGCCGACTGCGCCTCCGGGCCGTCACCGTAGGCGCGGGTCTTGACCAGCTCCAGGTAGTCGTCGCAGAACTCCCAGAAGAACCGCTCGGTGCGTTCGAGGGCACGGGCGTAGTCGTAGCCCTCGAACGCCTCGGTCGCCTCGGTCGCGACGGCGCCCAGCGCGGCCAGCATCGACAGGTCGATGGGCTCGGTGACCGGGGCGTCCGCGGCGACGTCGCCCAGCCCCAGCACGAACTTCGAGGCGTTCAGGATCTTGATGGCGAGCCGCCGGCCGACCTTGATCTGGCCGGTGTCGAACGCGGTGTCGGTGCCCGGGCGGCCGTTGGCCGACCAGTAGCGGACCGCGTCGGAGCCGTACTCCTTCAGCAGCCCGACAGGGGTGACGACGTTGCCCTTGGACTTGGACATCTTCTTGCGGTCCGGATCGAGGATCCAGCCCGACAACGCGGTGTCGGTCCACGGCAGCGAGCCGTGCTCCTGATGGGCGCGGACGATCGTGGCGAACAGCCAGGTGCGGATGATGTCGTGGCCCTGCGGGCGCAGGTCGTACGGGAAGACGCGGGCGAACAGGTCGGGGTCGCGCTCCCAGCCGCCCGCGATCTGCGGGGTGAGCGACGAGGTCGCCCAGGTGTCCATCACGTCGGTGTCGCCGGTGAAGCCCCCCGGCTCGCCGCGCTGGTCCTCGGTGAAGCCGGGCGCGGGCTCCGACGACGGATCGACCGGAAGGGACGCCTCCTGCGCGACGATCGGGTCGTCGTAGAGCGGCTCGCCGGAGTCGTCCAGCCGGTACCAGACCGGGAACGGGACACCGAAGAACCGCTGCCGGGAGATCAGCCAGTCGCCGTTGAGGCCCTCGACCCAGTTGTCGTAGCGGGCCCGCATGTACGAGGGATGCCAGGCCAGCTCGCCGCCGCGGGCGAGCATCCGGTCGCGCAGCGCGCGGTCGCGCCCGCCGTTGCGGATGTACCACTGCCGGGTGGTGACGATCTCGAGGGGCTTGCTGCCCTTCTCGTAGAACTTGACCGGCCGGACGATCGCGCGCGGCTCGCCGTCCAGGTCACCGGACTCGCGCAGCAGCTCGGCGATGCGCTCCTTGGCGGAGAAGACGGTCTTGCCGGCCAGCTCCGCGTACGGCCCGGCCGGGACCCCGGCGGGCGGCTCGGCGGCCAGCCGGCCGTCCCAGCCGATGATCGGCCGGGTCGGCAGGTCCAGCTCGCGCCACCAGGTGACGTCGGTGGTGTCGCCGAACGTGCAGATCATCGCGATCCCGGTGCCCTTGTCAGGCTCGGCCAGCCGGTGCGGCAGGATCGGGACCTCGACGCCGAACAGCGGCGTGCGGGCCGTGGTGCCGAACAACTCCTTGTACCGCTCGTCGTCGGGGTGGGCGACCAGCGCGACGCAGGCAGGCAGCAGTTCCGGCCGCGTCGTCTCGATGTAGACCGGCCGGTCCTGCCCAAGGAACCGGAGCTTGTAGAACGCGCCCGGCTGGTCGCGGTCCTCCAGCTCCGCCTGCGCGACGGCGGTACGGAACGTGACGTCCCAGAGCGTGGGCGCCTCCGAGCCGTACGCCTCGCCCCGCGCCAGGTTGCGCAGGAACGCCCGCTGCGAGGCGACGCGGGAGTGGTTCCCGATCGTCGTGTAGAGCAGGCTCCAGTCGACCGAGAGCCCGACCCGGCGCCACATCTCCTCGAACGCCTGCTCGTCGACCTCGGTGAGCCGCTCGCACAGCTCGATGAAGTTGCGCCGGCTGACCGAGACCTGGCGTTTGGGATCGGGCTTGGCCGGCGGCTCGAAGCCGGGGTCGTACGGCAGCGCGGGCTCGCAGCGGACGCCGAAGTGGTTCTGGACGCGGCGCTCGGTGGCCAGGCCGTTGTCGTCCCAGCCGATCGGGTAGAAGACCGCGCGCCCGCGCATCCGCTGGTAGCGCGCGATGGCGTCGGTGTGGGTGTAGGAGAAGACGTGGCCGACGTGCAGCGATCCGCTGACCGTGGGCGGCGGGGTGTCGATCGAGTAGACCTCGGCGCGTGGCCGGGTCCGGTCGAAGCGGTACGTGCCGGCGTCGTCCCAGCGGCGTACCCACTTGTCCTCCAAGCCGTCCAGGGTGGGCTTGGCGGGAACTTCGGGTGTACGTGGCTGAGCGGTCATGCGCCAATGCTAGTAACAGCCGGGACGCCCGCACGCCGATTGAACCGCGCACGGCGAAGGTCATCGAGCCGATGCCGGTCCGGTAGCGTCGGAGGCACGTGGACGACGGAAGGACGATCATGGCGGACAGAGGCGACCTCGGCTGGCGGGTCACGGCCGGCGCCGCGGCCTTCGCGGGCGGCTTCGTCGCCAAGAAGGCGATCGCGCTCGCCTGGAAGAAGAGCACCGGCAAGGAGCCGCCGACCAACCCCGAATCCCCCGACGTCGCGCTCAAGGAGGCGATCGGCTGGGTCGTCGTCATGGGCATCGGCATGGAGGTGGCGCGGCTGCTGGCCACCCGGGCGGCGGCGAAGCAGTGGGCCAAGGGAACGGGCGAGCTCCCCTCGCAGCTGAAGGCCGAGGTCTGACCGAGGCGAAGGTCTGACCGAGCAAACGCTCGGTATCGTGGTCGGTCCCGCATCACGAAGGGACCGGCCACGATGCTCTCCGGGCAAGATCAGCGTTTCCCGGACAAGATCAGCGTTCACCGAGCAAGGTCGGCGCTCCCCCCGGGCAGGGTCAGCTCTTGCCGCCCCTGCCTGCGCGCCCCTTGCCCTGGCGGCCCTTGCGCTCGCCGGGGCCGATCACGGGGAGGGGACCCGGGAGCGCGCCGGGGGACGCCAGGTTGGGCGACAGGTCCCTGCGGACGGCGGCGGCGAGGCTCTTGGTCGCGGTGCGGTTGAGCACCGCACCGGCGGCCGCGCCGGTCAGGAACGGGCCGAGCGTGCTCATGCTGCGGCCGAACGTCCTGAGCAGCCGCTTGCGCAGGGCGGACTTGGCCGCCGAGCCGAGCGCGCTGGTGAACGAGCCGGCCTCCAGGGGGTTGAGGCCGCGCTGCCTGGCCCAGGAGGTGAGGAACGCGGCGCCCCGGGCGGTGCCCGAGCCGTCCACCCGCACCCCGTACACCTCGTGCAGTTCGGCGATCATCTTGACCTCGATCGCCGCCACCACCAGCGTCTCGGCCGCCAGCTGCGCCGGGGCGGTGAGCAGCAGGGGCGGGGCGGCGAACTCGGCCGCGGCCAGCGCACCGCCGGCCGCGCCCACCGCTGTGGTGGCGTTGCCCGCGACGCGGACCACGCTGTCTGCCAGCTCCTCGCCGGTCAGGCCGTGGTGGTGCTCGCTCAGCGTCCGCGCGTCCCGGATCGGGATGTGCGGAGCCGCGGCGACGAGCAGCTCGGTCAGCCAGCGGCCGCGCGCCACGCCCGAGGCGCCCGCCTGGCGCGCGTGCCTGCCCAGCAACCTGGTCAGCCGGCCCAGCAGGCGGCCACGGGACTCGCCGTCCAGCCCCTCGTCGCCGGAGAGCCGGCCGATCAGCGCGCCGATCTCGGCCGAGTCGCCGCCCTCCACCGGTTCGCCCTCCAGCGGGCCGCCCTCCACCGGGATGAGGTCCGCGCCGCGCTCCTGCTCCTGCTCGTGCTCCGCGCCGCGTACCTCGTCCCGTTCCCCGTCATGCTCCGCGTCGCGTTCCTCGTGGCGTTCGAGATCTCCCGTCACCGGCCGCTCCGATCGCTGCCTCTACTTTCCTTTAGGACACACTTCCCAGCCTCCCGCCGTGCCGCTGGGCGGGCCCTGGCCCTCCCGTGTTCCAGAAGCAGGTGTTCCAGAAGCACGCGTTCCAGAAGCACGCGTTCCCGAGGCAAGGGCGCTTCAGAAACACGGGTGCTCCAGAAGCACGCCTACTCCAGAGGCACGGGTCAGGAGGTCAGGCGGCGCATTCGCGGCAGACCGGCCGGCCGTTCTTCTCCGTGGCCAGCTGGCTGCGGTGGTGCACCAGGAAGCAGCGTGTGCAGGTGAACTCGTCGGCCTGCCGCGGGACGACGCGGAAGGTCAGCTCCTCGTTCGACAGGTCGGCGCCCGGAAGCTCGGCGACCTCGCCGGCGTCCAGGTCCTCGTCGATGATGCTCGCCGCCTTGTCGGCCCGGCGAGCCTGGAGCTCCTGGAGGCTGTCCTCGTTGAGGTCGTCATCCGTCTTACGTGGACTGTCGTAGTCGGTCGCCATCTTCTATCTCCATCCCCCTCAGTGCTTTATGCGCCCCGTCGCGCGGATCTAACGCACGGGGGACCGTTCTTGTGCCCGATCCGGGCGGGAAATTCTGTCACGGGCGGTGGTGTACGACACACGAGGCGCGACGGGCCCCTGTGGTGACACCGAACACCCGAAACCATCCCCGCCTATGTGTCGTATGTCACATATCCGGACGAAGGTCACGACGTTGATCTGGGTCGGAACGCGTGCCGCGGGATGCCGCGGCGGCCGGGATCATATCGGTCCCGGGCGGCTTGCGCGCGGCGACCCGGCCGTGGGCGGCCACTCGGGAAGATCGATCGGCCGCGAGGCGAACCAGCCGCGGCGGTGAAACGTCAGAAGTAACGCGATATCGTGCCCGCCTGAGGTCGTAAGAAACGGGCCCCACTGTACGGGCGGCCCGGGGCACGCGAGAACGGCCGGCGGGGGGCCGGTGTCACACCGGACCATCACGACCGTCCCGCGGCACATCACTGCGGGTCAATATCACTGCAGGTCACCATCACTGCGGGTCAATGGAGGGTCAGAATGCCGGATGCCGCTCCGCTGGAGCCAGGCGATCCCCGGGCGCTGGGTCAGTACGAGATCGTCGGGCGGCTCGGCGCGGGCGGCCAGGGCGCCGTCTACCTCGGCAAGGGGCACGACGGCGGCTACGTCGCCGTCAAGCTGCTGCACGCCCAGATGGCGAACGACCCGGCCGCGCGCGCCCGCTTCGTCCGCGAGGTCTCGGCGGCGCAGAAGGTCGAGCCGTTCTGTACGGCACGGGTGCTCGAGGCCGATGTCCAGGGCGACCAGCCCTACGTCGTCAGCGAGTTCATCGACGGGCCGTCGCTGCACGACGTGGTCGCGCACAACGGCCCGCTCGGCGCGAGCGAGCTGGAACGGCTCGCGATCGGCACCGTGACCGCGCTGGCCGCGATCCACGAGGCCGGGATCGTGCACCGCGACTTCAAGCCCAACAACGTCATGCTCGCCTCGGACGGGCCCCGGGTGGTCGACTTCGGCATCGCCCGTACGGTCAACTCGCAGGAGAGCGCGGTCACCGCGACCGGCATGGTCGTCGGTACCCCCGGCTACCTGGCGCCCGAGCAGCTCACCGGGGCACCGCTGACGCCCGCGGTGGACATCTTCGCCTGGGGCGCGGCCATGGTGTTCGCGGGCACCGGGCAGTCGCCGTTCGAGGCCGACACGCTGCCGGTGATCATCAACCGGATCCTGAACGAGGAGCCGGACCTGTCGGCGCTGCCCGCCGGGCCGGTGCGCGACCTGGTCGGCCGCTGCCTGTCCAAGGACGCGGGCCTGCGCCCGCCGGCCGCGCAGCTGCTGCTCAACCTGCTCGGCCATGTCGGGGCGGCTCCGGCCAACCCGAACGCGCAGGAGGACCTGCTCAACCAGGGCACCCGGATCGCCGCGCAGATGCCGGCGCCGCCGCGCGTCCCGCAGATGCCGCAGCACACGCCGCCGCCGCAGCCGATCACCCCGCCCCCGATGCCGATGCACCAGGGCGGGATGAACACGCCGCCGCCGCAGCCGATCACCCCGCCGCCGATGCCGATGTACCAGGGGCAGGGGTCGACGCCGCCGCCGATGCCCATGCAGGGGATGCAGCCGCCGATGCAGGGCATGCAGCCCATGCAGCCCATGCAGCAGGGCGGGCCTCCCCGGCCGCCCTACCCGGGGCCGCCGCCCACCCAGCGGTCCTCGTCGAACGGCCCGCTGATCGCCGGGATCGGCTGCGCCGTCCTGGCGGTGCTGGCCATCGTCGTCGTGGTGATCGCGGTGGCCATCGGCGGCGGGGACGACGACCCCGACCCGCCGCCGTTCACCTACTCGGCCTCGCCGAGGACCACCTCAGGCGCCGGGACCGGGATCATCGGGATCTACCGGGGCACTGGCTACCAGCCCAGCGCCGGATCGGGCCGCACGACCTTCAGTCCCACCTTCTACATGGCGGGCCGGACCGGGTCGGCGAGCTACACCTACTCCGACTCGGCGACCTGCCGGACGAGGCTCACGCTGATCTCCGGCAGCGAGGAGGACGGCGAGGCCCAGTACCGCGAGACGCCCACCGCGGGCCAGACGGGCGACCTGTGCGCCTCCGGTTACGTCACGTTCAAGAACATCACCAGCACCAGCATGCGCTGGGAATGGCGGCAGACCATCTCCGCCACCTCCTACGACGCGTTCGGCAGCGTGCGCAAGAGCTGACCCGAACCGGTCACGACCGGCGACCCGGCGCCCTCGGCGCCGGGTCGCCGTTATTGTTGATCTATCTCCCCGTCCCCCGGCCTTCGAGGAGCGCGATGCCCGAGATCGCCCCATTGCGCGAGGGTGATCCCCGGACTCTCGGCCCGTACCGGCTGATCGGCCTGGTCGGAGAGGGCGGGCAGGGCTCGGTCTTCCTGGGCGAGCACGTCCCGCCGGGAGGCGGCCCGGCGGACGACGGCCCGGAACCCGGCGCGGGCGCGGAACACGGCGCGGGCGCGGAGGGCGGCGGCAGGGTCGCGGTCAAGCTGCTGCACGCGCGGCTGAGCGGCGACGCCAAGGCGCGGGCGCGGTTCGCCGACGAGCTGCGGGTGGCGCAGCGCGTGGCGGCCTTCTGCACCGCCCGCGTCCTGGACTCCGACGTCGAGGGCGACCGCCCCTACATCGTCAGCGAGTACATCGACGGTCCCCCGCTGTCGGAGGTGCTGTCGGCCGAGGGGCCGCGTTCGGGGGCCGATCTCGACCGGCTCGCGATCGGGACGATGACCGCGCTGGCGGCCATCCACCAGGCGGGCGTCGTGCACCGCGACTTCAAGCCGCACAACGTGCTGCTGGCCCCGGACGGCCCGCGGGTGATCGACTTCGGCATCGCGCGCGCCCTGGACGCGACCGGCACGCTGTCCAGCACCGCCGTGGGCACGCCCGCCTACATGGCCCCCGAGCAGATCTCCGGCGGCGCCATCGGCCCGGCGACCGACGTCTTCGCCTGGGGCGCCACGATGATCTACGCGGCCACCGGGCGGCCCGCGTTCGGGCAGGACTCCATCCCGGCGGTCATGCACCGCATCCTCAGCTTCCCGCCCGACCTGGGATCGCTGAACGAGCCGCTGCGCGGGCTCGTGCAGGCCTGCCTCAACAAGGAGCCGTCCTACCGGCCCTCGTCCGAGCAGGTCCTCGTCCACCTGCTGAGCCTGGCGGGCAGCCTTCCCCAGCCCGGCACCGGCGCGGGGCAGGCCCAGAGCCCCGACCTGGAGTCCACCGCGGTGCTCAACCAGGGCGTGGAGGCCGCGTCCGCGCACGCCAACTCCCGCCTCGCGGCGGCTCCCGTCCCCTTCCAGCGGCCGGACGCGTGGACCACGCCCGCGCCCTTCCCCCAGCAGGCGCCGCCGCCCCAGCAGGCGCCGCCCCACCAGGCGCCGCCCCACCAGGCGCCGCCCCACCAGGCGCCGCCCCACCAGGCGCCGCCCCACCAGGCGCTGCCCCAGCAAGCACCGCCCCAGCAGACGCAGCCGCCGCAGTGGGGGCAGCCCGGCACCTGGCCCGGTGGCGCCGTACCGCCGTCCGCGCCCGGTGGCCGCCGGCGGCCGGGCATCGGGGTGCTGGCCGGAGCCGGCAGTGCTGCCCTGGTCGTGCTGGTCCTGACCGGCACCGCGATCGCCATGCAGGTCCGGGGGGACGATCCGTCCGGCAGCGGGTCCGGTAGCGCCGGCAGGACGGGCGGCGAGCTGCGGATGTCGCTCGACGCGGTCACCGGGGACGGCCTCGCACCGTCCGACGCCGTGTACGGCACCGAGCGACTGGTGGCCAAGCAGGTGTTCACCGGGCTGGTCGAGCTGACCTCGTCGGGTACGGTCCGCAACCGGCTGGCCAGCAAGCTCGATCCGGGGACCGACTGCTCCAGCTGGTACATCGGCGTGCGCGGCGGCACCACGTTCAGCAACGGCGATCCCGTCGACGCGCAGGCCTTCGTCCGAGCCTGGGTGCGCGCCGCGCAGCGGACCGACGGGCTGGCCTCGCTGCTGCTCGGGGACGTCAAGGGGTTCAGCGAGGCCCGCACCGGCAAGAGCGCGACCATCTCGGGGCTACGCCCGTCCGGTAGCGGGTTCAACGTCGACCTCATCTCGCCCGACTGCGCGTTCGACCGGCGGCTGGCCGATCCGATGCTCGCCCCCGTTCCGGCGAGCGCGGGCAAGCACGACAACGCGGCCTACAACCTGAAGCCGGTCGGGAACGGCCCGTTCACGATCGAGTCGTACGAGAAGGACCGCCAGATCATGCTGGTCCGCAACGACGCCTGGGCGTTCGGCAGGACCAAGCTCGATCGCGTCGTCATCGAGCTGGGCACGGAGGCGACGAGCCGTACCAGGACCGGGTTCCACAGCGGGCGGTACGGATGGGCCTCGCTGGCGGCCGAGGACATCGCCGCGTCCCGGAGCGACCGGGCCCTGGTCCACCAGCCCTCGCAGGGCCTGAACTACCTGATCCCGCTCACCGCGCGCGGCCCGATGAAGTCCAAGGACGCCAGGCTCGCGGTCTCGTACGCGCTCGACCGGCAGGCGCTGAGCAGCACGCTGTACGGCGGTGCGTTCCCGGTGGCGCACGGCATCGTCTCCCCTGCGGTCCCGGGTTTCGGCAAGAAGGGGGTCTGCTCCTCCTGCGACCAGCACGACGCGGCGACGGCCCGCCGGTACGCCGAGGCGGCGGGGCTGAGTCCGGGCGCCAAGATCAACCTGTACGTCCGGGGGCTGACCTCGTACCAGCGCTGGGCCGAGGTGGTGAAGAGCCAGCTGGAGAGCACGCTCGGCTGGGAGGTCGAGATGAAGATCGTGAAGGACCTGGGCGAATGGGCGCGCGAGCTCTCCTCCGACGACGCCTCGGGGCTGGCCACCTTCGCCTGGCGGCCGGACGTCCCGACCGCGTTCAGCATGCTGCGGCCGCTGCTGTCGAGCGATCTGGTCGCCACCGCCGACAACGGCTGGACGAACTACTCCGGCTGGAAGGACGCGCGGTTCGACCAGCTGATCTACGAGGCGCCGCGGACCAAGGACGCCGCCGGCGTACGGCAGCGAATGCTGGAGGCCGAGAAGCGGGCCCTGGACGACATGGCCCTGATCCCACTCCTGCACACCGGGGCCGCGGCACTGCGCAACGGCAAGTTCACCGGCCTCCAGATGGACTTCGAGGGCGACCCGACCCTCGCGACCGCCGCGTACAAGTGAGCCCTCCAGCGGGCGGGTAGCGCCCCTCAGGTGGCAGGGCCTTCAGGCGGCAGGGCCCTCCAACAGCACGGCCCTCAAACGGCAGGCCCCTCAGGGGGCGGGGTGGATCAGCGGCAGCCGTACGGTCACGATGAGCCCACCGCCCTGGCGCGGCGCCGCGTGCACCGATCCCCGGTGGGCCAGCACCACGGAACGGACGATGGACAGCCCGAGGCCCGCGCCCTTGGCCGACTCGACCCGGTCGGAGTTCAGCCGGCGGAACGGCTCGAACAGCCGGTCCACCTCGTAGGCGGGCACCATCGAGCCGGTGTTCTCGACCTGGACGGTGGCCCAGCCCTCCAGCACGCCCGTACGGGTCCAGACCTCGCCGCCGTCCTCGTTGTGCTTGACGGCGTTGTCGACCAGGTTGGTGACCAGATGCTCCAGCAGCACCGGGTCGCCGAGCGTGGTCCCCTGGGTCAGCTCCTGGTGGACGGTCAGCTCGTGCTCGCGCTCGCTCTTCCGCCGGCCCGAGCTCTCCAGCACGGTGGCGGCGACCTCGGCCAGGTCCACCGGGGTACGGGTGGTCAGCTCGCGCTCGCTGCGGGCCAGCAGCAGCAGGCCCTCGATCAGCCGCTCGTGCCGGGCGTTGGTGGCCAGCAGCGTGCGGCCGACCGTGCGCAGGTCGTCGGACGCCTCGGGATCGCCCAGCGCGACCTCCAGCAGGGTCCGGTTGATCGCCAGCGGGGTGCGCAGCTCGTGCGAGGCGTTGGCGACGAAGCGGCGCTGGGAGTCGAAGGCCTGGCCGAGCCGCTCGAGCATCGCGTCGAAGGTGTCGGCCAGCTCCTTGATCTCGTCGTCGGGGCCCTCCAGCGCGATCCGCTCGTGCAGGGTGCTCTCCGAGAGCCGGCGGGCGGTACCGGTCACCCGCTGCAGCGGGCTCAGCGCGCGGTCGGCGACGAAGTAGCCGACCGCCAGCGCGATGATCCCGACCCCGGCCAGCGCCACCAGCGACCGGCTCACCAGCTGCTTCATCGTGAGCGTCTTGAGCACCTCGGAATCGAGGCAGCCGGTCTGCGAGCAGATCCTGGTGCCCTCGGGGAAGACCTGGTCGAGGATCTGCCCGACCAGGACGTAGGTCACGAAGAGCAGCAGCGCGCCGGCCATGAAGAACAGCAGCCCGTACAGGACGGTCAGGCGCAGCCGCACGCTCACCCGTCCGGGCGTGATGCGCAGATCCGGGGGGAACCCGTGGCCGCGCTTCCTGCCGCCGGCGAAGGGCCTCGCCGCCGCCCCTGCGGGCGGCGAAGCCCCTGCGACCGGCTGGGCGGGCCCGGCCTCGGGCCGCCCAGGGTGCGGCCACTGCTGCGCCTGCTCCGGCCGCTCCGGCCGTTCTGGCCGCTCCGGGGCGGTACTCACAGCCGGTACCCCACGCCGGGAACGGTCTCGATCACCGGAGGATCGGCCAGCTTCTTGCGCAGCGTCATCATCGTCACCCGGACCACGTTGGTGAACGGGTCGATGTGCTCGTCCCATGCCTTCTCCAGCAGCTGCTCGGAGCTGACCACGGCGCCGTCGGCGCTCAGCAGCACCTCCAGCACGGCGAACTCCTTGCGGGTCAGCTCGACCGGGCGGCCGTCGCGGGTGACCTCACGGCGGCCCGGGTCCAGCGAGATCCCGGCCCGTTCCAGCACCGGCGGCAGCGGCGACACCGCGCGGCGGCCCAGCGCGCGCACCCGGGCGATCAGCTCGGCGAAGGCGAACGGCTTGGCCAGGTAGTCGTCGGCCCCGATCGACAGGCCCTCCACCTTGTCGTCCAGCTCGCCGGCGGCGGTCAGCATGATGATCCGCGCCGGGTAGCGGTGGGTCACCAGCTCCCGGCAGACGTCGTCACCGTGGATCCGGGGCAGGTCGCGGTCCAGGACGATCACGTCGTAGTCGTTGACGCTGGCCCGCTCCAGCGCGCCCGCGCCGTCGTAGGCCACGTCCACGGCCAGCGCCTCCCGGCGCAGGCCGGTCGCGATCGCGTCCGCCAGGACCCGCTCGTCCTCGACGACCAGAACACGCACTGCGTCCCCTCCCTCCGGACCCGCGCAGCGGCGGCTCGCCCGCCGGAGGGCGGGGCCGTCCAGCATCCAGGTATGCCATGGCGCCCGTAAGACGCCCGTAAGCCGTACGTTCCCCGGCGCCTCCACAAGGACGCCGGCAAGATCCCGGCAGGATCCCGGCAGGACCCCGGGAAGGATCCCAGCTCAGGAGGCCGTCGCGCGGCACCCGGAGTTCACCGGAGATTCACCCGCAAGCCGGGGGGTCGAAACAGGTTTATTTTCAGCGTAGGGATGGGTAGACAGGGCCTGATCCGGAGGGAGGCCCATGGGCGAGCTGTCACAGACCATCAAGCAGCGACTCGACGATGCCTACGAGTCGTTGCGCCACGCCCACGCCGACGATGACATCTACCTGGCGGACATCCGCCAGGAGGAGATCAAAGAACTGCGCCGGATCGCAGCGAATCACGACATCGGCATCGAACCACCCCGCTGCGACTGAGAGATCCAACGCTGAGAGAGCCAGATCCGACGGGGCGGTCACGGCGGCCGCAGCGCCCGGCGCGGCCGCCCCTGGATGGCTCTCTCCCCCTCTTCCCCGGCCCTCGCTCAGTCGCGGGCCGGATCCAGCGGTACGAGCAGGTCGTGCAGGGCCTCGAAGACGCCGGGCCCGCCGGCCACGGCCAGCTCCGGCCCGGCCGCCGCCCCGTTCAGGCCCCCGACCCGGCCACCCGCCTCCTCGACGATCAGCGCGCCCGCCGCGATGTCCCAGGCCTGGACGCCGCGCTCGTAGTACGCGTCCACCCGTCCCGCCGCCAGCGCGCACATGTCCACGCAGCAGGAGCCGCCGCGCCGGATGTCGCGGATGGCGGGCAGCACCGCGGTGAGCACCGTGGCCTGGTGGGCGCGGCGCTCGGCCGCGTACCCGAAGCCCGTGGCGACCAGCATGCGGTCCAGCGGTACGTCCGCGTTGCAGCGCAGCTCTCGCGTTCCGGTGGCCTCGCGCGTTCCGGTGGCACTGTGCAGCAGGGCGCCGCCGCCCCGTACGGCGGTGTACGTCTCGCCGCGCCGCGGCATCTCGATCGCCCCGGCGACCGCGACCCCGTTCACCTCGGCGGCGATGCTGACGGCCCAGTCGGGCAGGTCGTAGAGGTAGTTGACGGTCCCGTCGATGGGGTCGATCACCCAGCGGACCTCGCTGTCCCCGGCGTGGCTGCCGCCCTCCTCGCCCAGGAAGCCGTCGTCCGGGCGGGCCGCGCGGATCCGTTCGATGATCAGCCGCTCGGCGGCCCGGTCCATCTGGGTCACCACATCGGTCGGGCTGGACTTGGTCTGCACCACGTCCGGGCCTCCCGCCGGGCGCTTGTCGACCAGCATCCGGCCCGCCTCGCGGGCGGTCGCGACCGCCAGCTCCAGCAGCTCTTCGGGCAGGCTCATCTCTTCGGTTCCCCCCATTGGTCGCGTTCCGGTGATGCGCGTTTCCGGTGATGCGCGTTCCGGCTTCCCGTTCCCGGGCTTTCGGTTCAGCGTTCGGTCAGCAGCTCGCGGGGCAGCGCGACGAAGCGCGGGTCGGTGTGCGGCGTGCCCGCGCGGACGTAGGCCAGCCCGAGCTCGGCGGCGCGGTCGGCGGCCTCCACATCGAGGTCGAACTTGACCTCCATGTGGTCGGAGACGAACCCGATCGGGACGACGGCCACCGCCGGCGCGCCCTCGCCGCGCAGCTTCTCCAGGTGGTCGGACACGTCCGGCTCCAGCCAGGGCTGGGACGGCGGCCCGCTGCGGCTCTGGTAGACCAGCGACCACGGGACGCCGGGCGCGGCGCGTTCGGCCACCCGTTGCGCGACCTGCTCCAGTTCGGCCACGTAGTCGGGCCGTCCGGGCTGCGACAGCGGGACGCTGTGCGCGGTGAAGGCCAGGCGGCGAGGCCCCTCGGGGAGGCGCTCCAGCGCGTCCCGCGCCGCGTCCACGAAGGGATCGATGAACCCGGGCCGCAGGCAGTACACCGGCAGCTTGTCCACCTGCGGCGCGCCGGGCACCTCGGCGCGCGCGCGTTCGATGTCCTCCACGTACTGGTCGCTGCACGAGTAGCCGCTGTAGGCGGAGGTGACGAAGGCGGCGGCGTGCCGTACGCCGTCGGCCGTCATCCGTCTCAGCGTGTCGGGCAGGTAGGGGTCCCAGTTGCGGTTGCCCCAGTAGACCGGCAGGTCCAGCCCGTGCGCGGCGAAATCGGCCTCGATGGCCGCCTTCAGCTCGCGGCACTGCTGATTGATGGGGCTGACCCCACCGAAGAGGTGGTAATGCTCCCCGACCACCTCTAGGCGTTCGCGCGGGATGTTGCGCCCCCGGGTGACGTTCTCCAGGAACGGGATGACGTCATCGGGCCCTTCCGGCCCGCCGAAGGACACCAGGAGCAACGCGTCGTACGTGCTCGCATGACTCATGCCTCCATCCAACCAGGAGCCGGGTCAGCTGTAGCGGTTGGCGTAGGCCTTGGCCAGGGCGAGGACCTTCTGTACGTACCAGTCGGCGTGGTTGTAGTTCCAGATGGCCTTGTAGAGGGCCCGGCCGCCCCCCGACGCCCCGTGGTCGCACAGGTAGCGGGCCGCACTGGGGATGGCGTCGTACGGGTTCATGATGTCGGCCTTGCCATCGTTGTCGCCGTCCACGCCGTACGACTTCCACGTCGCGGGCATGAACTGCATGGGGCCGAGGGCTCCGGCGCTGGAACGGCCCGGGTTGCGGCCGTGGTCGCTCTCCACCTGGCCGATGGCGGCGAGGACCGTCCAGGACAGCCGCGGGCACGTCTTGGCGGCCTTCTTGTAGAGGTCGAGGTAGCTGCCGCCGGAGGGCGCCTGGTAGCGCTGCTCGTGCAGATTGATCACTTTGGCGCCCGCGCCGAGGATCCTGCCGACCGCCCGTACGGTGGTGGTGGGCTCGACGCCGGGCGCGTTGACGAGCACCGCGATGTTGGGCACCAGGCCCATCGAGGCACCGGTCTTCTGGTGGACGAGCAGGTCGATGCCCGGGAGCCCGAGCGAGCCCGAGCCGCCCATCATCAGGCTGGGCATCGTCCGTCCGACCACCGGGTACGGGAAGCCCTTGCTGAGCTTGAGCTGATCGGCGGCGGCGGTGGAGACCACGAACTGGTCCGCGGCCAGCGCGGCCCAGAGGTCGTTGGCCTTGGCGGTGCCGGGCGGCGTCCAGGAGCGGAACGTGGACGGGTCGACCGCGAACGCGTTGACCGAGCGGCCCTGCAGCTGGACGGCGCCGCCGGCGACCGCGATCACGTCCCGCACCCGGCCGAGCTTGGCGATCTTCTGGATCTGGGCCTTGCCGATGGGCGCGGTCCCGACCGCGAGGACGTCCGGGGGCACCACCCGCTTGAGCGGGGCGACCTGGCCGCCATCCGCGACGTTCTTGACCGGGCCTTCGGGGGCGCCGCCGCCCGCGGCGGCGGCCTTGCGTCCCGGCGCGCCGTCCTCGGCCGTCACCACGGCGTACACGCCCCCGCCGAGGGTCGCGGCGGCCAGCACCGCGATGCCGAGGGCGGCCGTGCGCAGCCCCTTACCGCGGGGCTGCGGGGCCGCCGGCGCACGGGGCGCACGGCCGGGGGCCTGGCCGGAGCCGGGGCCTTGGCCGGGTGCGCGCGGTGAAGGTGGAGCCACATCCATTCCCAACGAGAGTCGCCGTGACCGAGTTACAGGTCCTTGTCATTGTTTCGCCCCGGTAACGTGATCTTGGCGCCGGGGGTCGGGCGCCCGGCCGGGGGCGGGGTGCCTCCCGAGGGGTGGAGGGGGGCGTGGATGTCCGGTCCGTACCGGGAGCTGCTGGCCGTTCCCGGCGCCCGCCTCTTCGTCGCAGCGGGCTTCGTGGGACGCATGTCGATGGCGATGGTGGGCATCGGAATTGTCCTACTCGTGTCCGCGGTCACCGGATCGTACGGTATCGCCGGTGGAGTGGCCGCGACCCTCTCGCTGTCCTACGCGGTGGGATCGCCGCTGAGCGCGCGCTACGCCGACCGGTACGGGCAGCACCGCGTCCTGGTGCCGGTGGTGCTGGCCAACGCGGTGAGTTTCACCGTGCTGATCCTGTTCGCGGAGCTCGGACTGCCCGTCTGGACGCTCTTCCCCGCCGCCGCGATGGCGGGGCTCACGCAGGTCTCGCTGGGCGCGTGGGTACGGGCCCGGTGGTCGCACGTGCTGCGCGAGACGCCCGCGCGGCTGCACGCGGCGTTCTCGTTCGAGTCGGTGGTGGACGAGTCGATCTTCGTGGCCGGGCCGCTGATCGTCACCGCGCTGGCCACCGCGGTCCATCCGGCCGCCGGGCTGGGGACGGCCGCCTCGTTCACGCTGGTGGGCTGCCTGCTGCTGGCGGGGCAGCGCGGCACCGAGCCGCCGCCACGGCCCCGGCCGCCGGGGGCGCGCGCTCGCGGCGTGCTCGGCAACCCGGCGATGCTGGTGATGATCCCGGTGTTCCTGCTGCTCGGCGTGGTGTTCGCGGCGATCGACGTCAGCGGGGTCGCGTTCGCGGAGGAGGAGGGGCACAAGGCGATGGCCGGGGTCCTGCTCGGCTGCTACGCGCTGGGCAGCGGGGTGGCGGCGCTCTGGTACGGCGCGCGGCACTGGCGCACCCCGCTGGACCGGCGGTTCCGGGTCGGCCTGCTGCTGGTGGCGGTCGCGATGGTGCCGCCCGTGCTGGTCGGCGATCTCTACCTGATGATGGTCGTGGTCTTCTTCTCCGGGCTGGCGATCTCGCCGACGATCATCCCGGGGTACGGGCTGGTCGAACGGCTCGTACCGGAACACCAGCTCACCGAGGGCCTCGCGCTGGTGTCCACCTCGGTCGGGGTGGGGCTGGCGGGGGGCTCGTCGGTCGCCGGGTACGTCGTGGACGCGCACGGGGCGCAGGCGGCGTTCCTGGTGCCGATGGCGGCGGCGCTGGCGGCGGCCGCGGTCGGGCTGGCCGGGACGAAGATCATGAGAAGCGGGGGATCATGAGAACCGGCGACCGGGCCGCCGGTGCCGCGCGCGCCGGCGGGGGTCCGCCCGCCACCGACAAAACATGAACTTTCCTCGCGATCGCTGCCCGAGTAGAGTCCTCGCATGTCCCCCGGCAGTACACATACCTGGCACAACTGGGCAGGTAACCAGCGCGCCACGCCCCATCGCATCGTGACCCCCCGGACCACCGCGGAGGTGGCCGCGGCGGTCCGCACCGCCGCCAACGACGGCCGCACGGTGCGGATGGCCGGGACCGGCCACTCGTTCACCGGCGCCGCCGTGGCCGAGGACGTGCTGCTGCGTCCCACCGGCCTGACCGCGGTCCGCTACGTCGACACCGCGAGCGGCCTGGTCACGGTCGAGGCCGGCCTGCCGCTGCGCACGTTCAACCGGATCCTGGAAGAGCACGGGCTCGCCCTGGCCAACATGGGCGACATCCAGGAGCAGACGGTCGCGGGCGCCTCCCAGACCGGCACGCACGGCACCGGCCGCGACGCCGCCGGGCTCGTCTCCCAGATCACCGCCATGGAGATGGTGCTGGCCGACGGCAGCGTGGTCACCTGCTCCCCCGGCGAGCGCCCCGACCTGTTCGACGCGGCGCGGGCCGGTCTCGGCTCCCTCGGCATCGTCACCGCCATGACCTGGCGGACCGTACCGGCGTTCGTGCTCCAGGCACGCGAGGAGCCGATGCGCTGGGACGAGGTCCTGGAGCGGGTGGACGAGTTCGACGAGGCCAACGAGCACTTCGAGTTCTACTGGTTCCCCCATACGGACAACTGCCTGACCAAGCGCAACAATCGCGTCGAGGGCCCCGCCGAGCCGCTGTCGAGGTTCAAGTACTGGCTGGACGACGAGTTCCTGTCCAACAAGGTCTTCGGCCTCATCAACCGGGTGACGCACCGCGTCCCCAAGGTGACCCCGTTCGTCAACGGCATCTCGGCCAAGGCGCTGGGGGCGCGTACGTACAGCGACACCTCCTACAAGGTGTTCACGAGCCCCCGTACGGTGCGCTTCAAGGAGCAGGAGTACGCGATCCCGCGCGAGCGCCTCGTACAGACGCTGCGGGACCTGCGCGCCCTCTACGAGAAGCGGGGCTGGCGGATCAGCTTCCCCATCGAGGTGCGGCTACTGCCCGAAGAGGACGCCTGGCTGTCCATGGCGTACGGGCGGCGCACCGCGTTCATCGCCATCCACGTCTACCACCGCGACGCGCACGAGGACTACTTCCAGGGGATCGAGGAACTCCTCACGGCGGCCGGTGGCCGTCCCCACTGGGGCAAGCTCCACACCCGTGACGCCACGTACCTGGAGAAGGTCTATCCCCGGTTCCGCGACTTCCAGGGGCTCCGGGACGAACTGGACCCCGAACGGCGCTTCGCCAACCCGTACACCCGCCAGGTCTTCGGGTCTTAAGCGCGCCGCCGCCCTACGGCGCCTGCGGGGCGGAGCCGGAGCCGTCCCCACGGTCGGCGTCGCCGCCGGGGCCCGTGGTCTCGGACGGCTGCGTGACGCTCGGCTCCGGCGACTGGGACGTGGGCGGGGCCGTCGTAGCGCCGGGCTCGGGATCGGTCGTGGGAGGCTGCGCGGGCTCGCGCGTCGGCTCCGTGGTCGTCCCGGGGTCCATCGTCGGCGCGTCGGACGGCTGGGGCGCCTCTTCGGTGTTCTCTGTGGCGGGCGTCTCGTCGGGCGTGCCGCCGCCCCCGCCGCCCAGGTTTCCCCAGGTCGTCCCCTGGCCGTCGTTCGCGCCGACCCAGCCGGACGCCGGCTTGTCGGTGACCTTCTCCAGCACCGTGATGCCGGTCATGACCACCGCGAAGACCGCGACCGACGACACCGCCAGCACGATCCAGCGCCGCTTCGCCCAGGTCAGGGTGTCGCGGAACGCGTCCTGCCAGGCGGCCCGGCGAACGGCCTCCGGCCCCGCCTCGGCCGCCAGCGCGTCCGCGACCGTCTCGGCCGGCGAGCGGTCGAGCCGGGTCGCGCTCGGATCCGCGCCGCCCGCGCCCAACGGCAGGTCGAAGCGCGTCGCGCCCGGGTCGCCGCCCGGCCACACCACGGTACGGCTCGGATCGGCGCTGGTCGCGCGCGTCGCGGCGCCCTGCGCCACGGTCTCGTCGGCCACGGCGTCGTGCAGGTGCGTGCGTTCCTTGATCTGCTCCTTGCCCTGGTCCAGGTAGTGCTTGGCGACCGCGGCCCCCGCCGTCGAGACCACGCTCATGAAGGCGGCGCCGATGATGGTGCCGTACACCCCGAGGAACGACGCGCCCACAGCGGCGGCCAGCGTCGCCAGCCCGCTGGCGATGAGCTGGCTCGTGCTGAGATCCAGCGCCTTCCGCCGCATCCGTACGTCCCCCGTCCACCCGTCACGATCAGACCCCGTAGGTCGCAACTACCGGAGGACCGTGCGATGTTCCATTTCGCGACGTGATGATGGCAACGTCACAAGACTGGAGCCGCAGTCTCAAGTCAGGCACAGTGTCGAGTCAGGCGCAGTCTCGACTCGGGCGCAGTCTCAAGTCAGGCACAGTGTCGGCTCAGGCACAGTCTCGAGTCAGGCACAGTGTCGGGTCGGGCAGAGTGTCGGGTCGGGCACAGTGTGGAAAAGGATGCACAAGAATCGGTAGGGCGGCCCCACGCCGGACCTCGGCACCGGCAAGCTTGGTCAGGTGCCCTCTTCTGCCTCGTGAAGAGGGCTTCGAGAGCGGCGATGTTCGGACATGCCGGGTACGGTGCTGGCAGCAGGTGTGTCCGAAAGAGAGACTCGGGAACCCGGGGGAAGGGCACGCATGCGCCCTCGGCACCCTCCGGTGCCAAAGGAAGGGCAGGAAGGACACGCATGCAGGAGCTGCGCCTCGTCGCGGTCAGCGAGGACGGTACGTACCTCGTCCTGGCCACCGCGGGCCGAGGCACCCGGTTCACCCTGCCCGTCGACGATCGGCTGCGCGCAGCGGTCCGTGGGCACTTCTCCCGCCTCGGCCAGTTCGAGATCGAAGTGGAGAGTCCCTTGCGCCCCAAGGAGATCCAGGCACGCATCCGGTCCGGCGAGACCGCGGAGGAGATCGCCGAATCGGCCGGCATCCCGGTCGAACGCGTCCGCTGGTTCGAGGGTCCCGTCCTGCAGGAACGCGAGTACATGGCCCAGCAGGCCCAGCGCGTCGCGGTGCGCAGGCCCGGCGAGTCCTCGCCCGGCCCGCCGCTGGGCGAGACGGTCGAGCAGCGGCTCGGCCGTGGCGGAGTCGATCTCGAAGAGGTCGAGTGGGACTCCTGGAAGTGCGAGGACAGCACCTGGCGGGTCCGGCTGTCCTTCTTCGACAACGGCCGGCCGCACGCGGCCGAATGGGTCTTCGAGCCGCGCCGCCGGATCATCTCCCCGCTGGACGAGGTCGCCGCCCGGCTGACCGCCGTCGAATGGGACGACGACGCGCTCGGCGACACCGTGACCCCGCTGGTGCCCCGGCGCCCGGCGATGAAGGTCGTCTCCGACTCCCGTGACCTCGCCGCGCCCCCGCCGGCGCCGCGCGGCATCGGCACGTCCCGTCCGGTGGAGTACGAGCCGGAGCGGGCCTCCGAGCGTGCGCCGGAGCGAGCGGAGCGCGCGCCCGAGCCGCTGCGCGCCGCCGCCGAGCTGCGCCGCGAGCCGCCGGTCGCCTCGCGCCCGGTCGCCCGGCACGTCCAGGAGGAGCCCCTGGAGGAGCGTTCCGCCCCGGAGCCGCCCGCCGCCGTGGCCGCGCCCGTGCCCGTCCCCAGGCCCGCTCCCGAGGACGAGGCCGCCGAGCCCGAGCCCGAAGACGAGCCGGCGGCCGAGGTCGAGACCCCGGACGCGCCCGCCAAGCCGGAGGAGCCGGCCGCCGAGGAGACCCACGAGCCCGAGTCCGAGCCAGAGCAGGAGCCGGTCGCCGAGGCCGAGGAGGCTCCCGAGGCGGTCGAGGACGTTCAGGAGGAGGAGCCTCAGGACGAGGCCGCCGAGGAGGCCCCGGAATCCGAGCCGGCCGCCGAGGCGGAGGCGGACGAGGAGGAAGCTCCCGAGGCCGAGCCGGAACCGCAGCGGGAGCCTGAGCAGGAACGGCCGGCCGCGCGGGAGAAGGCCCCGCCGGCCCCCAAGCCGCAGCGGGCGACGACCCGTGCCCCGGCGAAGAAGAAGTCCACCGGACGGCCCACCATGCCGCCCGCGCCGATCGAGAAGCCGGCCCCGGCACCGGCCCCCGCACCGGCCGCTCCGGCGGCGCCCGCGGCGGCCGCCGCGGCGTCGGCGAGCGACACTCCGGCGCAGCGGCCCGCCCGCAACCGCCGCAAGTCCAAGGCCAAGCGCGCGTCCGTCCCGTCGTGGGACGAGATCATGTTCGGGGCCCGCCGCCCCGAGTGACCCCGTCCCCGTCCCCGTCCAGGCCGTGCTCGTCCAGGCTGTGCTCGTCCATGCCGTGCTCATCCAGGCTGTGCTCGTCCAGGCTGTGCTCGTCCAAGAAGGGGCGTACCCACTCGGGGGTGATCCGGGCGGCGAGCGCGACGGCGTCGCCCTCGGCCATGTCCACGGCCGGGTAGCCGCCCTCCCCCGCCCCCACGGCGACGTCGAGGGTGGCCAGGCCGAGGCGGCGCTGGAAGAGGGTCCTGCGGACGCGCCAGCCGATCACCGCGTCATGGTCGACGACGACCTGGCGGCGGCGCAGCGACCCGGCCCGGACCGTCAGCCGTACGGCGTCGGTGGCGTGCCCGAGCTGGCGGTAGCGGTCGAGGCCGAGCGGTACGGCGAGCACGGCCAGGCCGAGGCACCCGTACATCACCCAGGGCTCGTCGGCCAGCAGCGCCAGCACGCTCAGGCCGAGCGGCGGCGCGACCGCCCGCAGGACGCGGCGGCCCCGGGCCGCGAGCGGATGCGCCACCAGCGGTCCCGGTACGGGGCCGAGGACCTCGCCCGCCAGGTCCAGAGCGGTCCGCCGCGGCGCGGCGGGCAGCAGCCGGCCCCGCTGGGCCGCATCGCCCAGCCCCGTGACCAGGGCGCCGAGCCGGACGACCCGGGCGAGCCGTTCGAACGGGTTGTCCGCCAGCTCCACGCCCCGGATCCGGCGCCGCTCCAGCGAGACGCTGCGGCGGGTGATCAGCCCGCGCTGGGCGACCACCGAGCCGTCCGTGGCGTACACCGTGAAGTCCCAGTTGACCAGCGCAAAGGCGATCACCGACAGGACCGGCATGGCGAGCGCGAGCAGCGCCAGCAGCACGAGCACCACCGTCGTGGGCAGCCCGACCAGCTCGTGCCCGACATCGGAGAGCCGGTCCTCGGTGATCAGGCCCAGATCGTCGCCGACATTGTAGAGCGTGCCCAGCAGGCTGCCGGCCAGCGCGAACGGGGTGAGCAGGTAGGCACCGCTGAACGGGGCGAACACGTACCAGCGCGGCCGGATCCGGGCCAGCTCCCGGCGCGGCGGTGCGGGCCCGGCGCCCTCGCGCCGCAGCAGCACCCGGCGCAGCCGTTCGGCCTCCCGGCGGGACACCGCGTTCAGCTCGCCCTCGCCGCCGTCGGCCCCGGCGTCGATGTGCACGATCGCCAGGCGCAGCACGCGGTGCGCGACGGTGGCGCTCATGTCGACGCCGCGGATCCGCTCGCGCGGGATCGTCTTCACCGACCGCTTGACGAGCGAGCGCCGCAGCTCGATCCGGTCGTCGTACACCGTGTACGTGAACGTGAACCACCTGGCCACGTGGAACACGAGCCCGAGGCCGAGACCCGCCAGCGTGAAGTAGAACGCCGTCGACATGCCGCCCACCGCCAGGCCGGTCGCCCCGGCGGCCAGCAGGGCGAGCATCTCCCGGGTCGCCCCCACCACGAACGTCATCGGATGCAGCCGCTGCGCGGATACCTCCACCACGGGCGCATCCACCATGGGCGCGTCCACCGCGGGCGGCGGCTCGGGGTGCCCGCCGGGCCCGTCCGGAACGCTCACGTCGCGTCGTCGCGCAGATCGTGCGCCCGGTGCGCCAGCTCCTCCGACAACCGGGTCGCCACGTCCGCCGGCAACCCGGAGACCTCGGAGGACCCGGTGTGCGAGGCGGTGTTGACCTCGATCGTCGCCAGCCCGAGCAGGCGCTCGATCCAGCCCTGCTTGGTGTCGACGGTCTGGATCCGGCTCACCGGCACCAGCAGCCACTCGCGGCTGAACCAGCCCGTACGGGTGTAGACGACGTCGGCGCTGACCTCCCAGCGGTGCACCCGGAACCGCCACACCGGCGCGACGAAGATCATCAGCAGGCCCGCCACGGCCGCCGCGACGGGCAGCCATCCGATGGCCGTCTCCAGCCATCCGGGCAGCCCCGTCCAGCCGGAGCCCTCGAACCAGGCGGCCACACCCCAGGCGAGCCCGAAAGCCAGCCCCCACAGCAGCAGGGCCTCGATCATCCAGTGCGCGATCGCGCGCGGTGACACCCGGTGCGCGGGCGGCCGCAACCTCGGCGGGCGAGGCTCCCCGCCGCCGGGTGGGTGGGTGGGCCCCGCCGCCGTCACGGACACGAGTCTAGATCTCCCAGGACGCCCGCCAGTGGAGCGTCATCGGCAATCCCTCGCGCGGAAGCGGCGCGCGGGCGGACCGGGCGGCGGTGGGCCGCCGCGATCATCGGTCAACGTACACCGTCGTTCCGGCGAGGCGTCCCGGCCGGCGGCGGGCACCGAAGCCCTCGAACGCGATTCCTTCCGGATTCTCGATCCTTTCCGGATTAATAGTCGCCGTATCAGGGTTTTGTCAGACCTGGATGCGAACCTGACGGCAGGCATCGGTGAGCTGTCAGCGTTCTGACAGCCACCACGGAAAAACTGGATGCGTACCGCACCGGACAACGCATAGTTTGGCCTGCTGCCACGCCAGGGCCTTGAGATGTCCGGCGAACACCCGTACCTAGGAGATCACATGACCTACGCCATCCAGGCCGAGGGCCTGGAGAAGCGCTTCGGTGAGACCCAGGCGCTGGCCGGGGTCTCGCTCACCGCCGACGCCGGCACCGTCCTCGGCGTGCTGGGGCCCAACGGCGCCGGCAAGACCACCATGACCCGGATCCTGGCCACCCTGATCGAGCCCACCGCGGGCCACGCCAAGGTGAGCGGATACGACGTGGTCAAGGAGGCCCACCAGGTCCGGCAGCTGATCGGCCTCACCGGCCAGTACGCCGGGGTGGACGAGATGCTCACCGGCACCGAGAACCTCGTGATGATCGGCCGGCTGCTCGGCCTGCCCCGTTCCGGCTCCAAGGCCCGCGCGCGCGAGCTGCTGGAACGTTTCGATCTGACCGACGCGGCCGAGCGGCCGGCCAAGACCTACTCGGGCGGGATGCGCCGCCGCCTCGACCTGGCCGCGAGCCTGGTCGGCCGGCCGCAGATCCTGTTCCTGGACGAGCCCACCACCGGCCTCGACCCGCGCAGCCGCACCGGCCTGTGGGACATCGTGCGCGGGCTGACCAGCGACGGCGTGACCGTCCTGCTGACCACGCAGTACCTGGAGGAGGCCGACCAGCTGGCCGACGACATCATCGTCATCGACCGCGGTCAGGCCATCGCGCACGGTACCTCCGACGAGCTCAAGGCGCAGGTCGGCGGCCAGATCCTGGAGGTACGCCCGGTCAACGACGCCGACCAGGTGACCGTCGCGCGGATCGCCGGCGAGCTGGCCGGCACCGAGCCCGAGCTGCGCGAGGGCCTGATCTCGGTGGCGATCACCGACCCGGCGATCATGCCCGCCATGGTCCGCCGGCTGGACGAGACCGGCGTCGTGCTCGCCGAACTCGCGATGCGCAAGTCCAGCCTGGACGAGGTCTTCTTCGCCCTCACCGGCCAGCACACCGACGACATCGACGCCGAGGCCGACAAGCTCGCCAAGGCCGCCAAGAAGGAAGAGGCCGCAGCGTGAGTGGAGCGGAGAGGCGCGGCGGCGCCTGGACTGACGAGCGAGGTACGAGCGAGGAGGGAAGGCGTCACTTCAAGGCGCCTCGGAGTGGAACGGGGAATACAGCGTGAGTACTCCTACGATCGCGGCGCCGCCGAGTTTGGCTCGGCGGGTTCCGCCCGGCACCGCGGCGCGGAACATCGCCACGCTGGCGTGGCGGAACCTGGTGCAGATCAAGCACAACCCGATGGAGCTGCTGGATCTCAGCATCCAGCCGATCATGTTCGTGCTGTTGTTCGCCTACGTGTTCGGCCCGTCGATGGCCGGCAGCGTGGAGGCGTACCTGCCGGTGGTGATCCCCGGGATCATCGCGCAGAACGCGCTGTTCGCCGGGATGACGACCGGGTTCGGGCTCAACAACGACATCACCAAGGGCGTGTTCGACCGGTTCCGCAGCCTGCCGATCGCGCGCAGCGCGCCGCTGGCCGGGCGGATCATCGCCGACACGGCCAAGCAGGCCTGGTCGATGGTGATCCTGCTGATCGTGGGGTTCATCATCGGGTTCCGGCTGGAGACCGGGCCGGTGGCGCTGCTGGGGGCGTTCCTGCTGCTGCTCACGTTCGCGGTGCTGTTCTCCTGGACGTCGGTCTACATCGCGATGAAGGTGGACGAGCCGGAGAAGGTGCAGATCTTCGGCTTTGTGGTGATCTTCCCGCTGAGCTTCCTCAGCACCGCGTTCATCCCGTCCACCGACCGGATCCCCGGGCCGGTGGCCTGGGTGATGGACAACAGCCCGGTGACCCAGCTGGTGGAGGCGATGCGCGGGCTGCTGGTGGGCGGTCCGGTGTTCGACCACGCGATGATCGCGCTGGCCTGGGGACTGGGCATCGCCCTGGTCTTCGCCCCGCTGTCGCTGCGGGCCTTCAAGGCGCGCGCCTGATCAAGGCCCGGCCCGGCCCTCCTCGCCGGATCCGGCGAGGTGGGCCGGCGGGACGGGGCGTTCCAGGCCGAAACCGGCGATGACGTCGTCGAAGGTCCTGGCCCGGCCGCGTTCGTAACGGGTGCCGAAGGCGGCCTCGCCGAGGGCCTCGCGGACGGCCTGCTCGACGTCCGCCGAGACCGGCCGGGACAGGTCCCGGGTGCCGCGCAGCCCGTCGGCGGCACCGATCAGCCCGGCGGCCCGCTCCGGGTCGCCGTCGCATACGGCCAGATGGGCGAAGCCCACCAGGACGGCGGCGACGATCGGATGGTCGAGGGCCTTGACGGCATCGGCCATCGCCGTGTCCAGCCGGCGGCGCGCCGCGTCCAGGTCTCCCGCGCCGAGGTCGGAATGGGCCCGGCCGGCCAGCACGATGGCTCTCATGTGCGGTGGGTCGCCGAGGTTGCCGGACAGCTCCTCGGCCCGGTCGTACCGGCGGACGGCCTCGGCCCGATCGCCCTCCCTCTCGGCGAACTCGCCGTACTGCATGTGCAGGTACGCCACCGCCTCGGACGCCCCGGTCCGCTCGGCGTCGCGCAGGGCCTGGGACAGCAGGTCGCGGGCCCGGTCGAGCTCGCCCAGCAAGTGGAACTCGTTGGCCAGCCGGGCGTGCATGTGGACGAACATGCCCGCCCCGCCGCCGAGCGGGGCGTTGTGGCGCAGCGCCTCCTCGTACAGGCCGACCGCGGCCCGGTGCTCCCCGCGCCAGGCCAGCACGTCGGCCTGCGACGTCAGCGTGAACGACAGGCCCCACCGGTCGCCGGCCTCGCGGAAGCCGCGCAGCGCCTCGGCGAAGTCCTCCCCCGCGTCGCCGACCCGGCCGAAGTTGACGGCGACCTGGCCCGCGACGAAGTGGCCGATGGCCCGTACCCAGGGATCGGGGTCGTCGACCAGGGATCCGATGGAGACGCGCGCGTCCTCGTTCCAGCCCTGGGCGTACAGCCCCATCATCGCGAGCATCACGCGCAGCACCGGGTGCCGCCGCCGCTCCTCGACCCCATCGGTGATCCGCTTGACCCGTTCCAGCCAGCGCAGGGCGCCGTCGTTCTCCCAGGGCCCGTCGAAGCTGATCATCACGCCGTGCGCCAGGGCGGTCGCGGTGGTCTCGTCCTCCGGCAGTCCCGGCATGGCCATGACCTCGGTGAAGATCTCCTTGGCCTCGCGCACGCCGCCGCGCAGGAACCAGTGCCAGCCGAGCGCCGCGCAGAACCGCACGGCCAGCGCGGCGTCTCCGGCGGAGATCGCCCAGCGCAGCGCGGCCTGCACGTTGTCGTGCTCGGCGATGAGCAGGCCCATCCAGTACAGCTGATCGTGGCGGTACAGGCGTGGCTCGGCCGTCTCGGCGAGCTCGGCGAGGTACTCGGCGTGGGCGCGCCGTACCCGCTCCTGCTCGCCGGCCTCGGCGAGGCGCTCGGCACCGTACGCGCGGAGGGTCTCCAGCATCCGGTAGCGCGGCGGGAGCTCCTCGGCGCCGGCGCCGCCCAGCGCGGCGTCCTCGGTGACGATCAGCAGCGACTTGTCGACCAGGGCGGTGAGCACGTCCAGGACGTCGGCCGGATCGAGCTCGGGGCCGGTGCAGACCCGTTCGGCGGCGGCGACGGTGGCGCCGCCGGAGAACACCGACAGGCGCCGCCACAGGGCCCGTTCGGCCTCGTCCAGCAGGTCCCAGCTCCACTCGACGACGGCGCGCAGCGTCTGGTGCCGGGGCAGCGCGGTGCGGCTGCCGGTGGCCAGCAGCCGGAACCGGTCGCCGAGCCGGTCGGCCACCTGGCCGGGGGTCATCGCGCGCAGCCGTACGGCGGCCAGCTCGATCGCCAGCGGCATCCCGTCCAGGGCCCGGCAGATCCGGACCAGGGACGACACGTTCGCGGCGGTCACCGCGAACGCCGGGGAGACCGCGGCGGCGCGGTCGGCCAGCAGCCGTACGGCCGGGTTCGCCATGGCCTCCTCGACCCCGGCGCCCTCCGGCGGCGGGCGCAGCGGCTCCACCGGCCAGAGCGTCTCGCCGGTGATGCCGAGCGGTTCGCGGCTGGTCGCCAGGATCCGTACGCCGGGACAGCCGGCCAGGATCCGGTCGGCCAGCCGGGCGGCGGCGTCGAGCAGGTGCTCGCAGTTGTCCAGGACGAGCAGCAGCCGCTTGCCGGACAGCGCGGCCGCGAGCCGGTCGAGCGGGTCGCCGGGCTCGGCGATGGACATCCCGCGGTGGCCGGCCGGGACCAGCAGGGTCTCCCGCAGGCCCAGCGCGGTGAGCGCGGCCAGCGCCACCTCGGCCGGGTCGGTGACCGGGGCCAGCTCGACGAACCAGGCGCCGTCGGGCATCGGGCCGCAGCGCCGCTCGGCGGCCTCCAGGGACAGCCGGGTCTTGCCCGCGCCGCCCGCGCCGGTCAGGGTGACGAGCCGTTCGGCCGACAGCAGCTTGCCGACCCGGTGCAGGTCGTCGTCGCGGCCGATGAAACTCGTGAGCCGGGTGCGCAGGTTGCCGGGCGGCCGTTCCGGGGGCGGGCCGGCGGGCTCGTCGCCGTTCGCCTCCGCGGCACCGGACGGGGCCGCCCCGGCGCGCGGCCGCAGCAGGACGGGGTCCTGGCGGAGGACGGCGATGTGCAGGCTCTCCATGTCAGGGGACGGGTCCACGCCGAGCGTCTCGGCCAGGGCGCGCTTGGCCGAGTCGTACTCCGCCAGCGCGTCGGCCTGCCGGCCCGCGCCGTACAGGGCGCGCATGAGGCGGGTCCGGATCGGCTCGCGGAGCGGGTCGGCGGCGGCCATCGCCTGCAGTTCGGGGATCAGGTCGTCGTGGCGGCCGAGCGCGAGGTCGGCGTCGATCCGCTCGTCCAGGGCGGCGCGGCGCAGGCCCTCCAGGCGGGCGGCGGGGCCGTCCGCGAACGGCAGCCCGCCCGCGTCCGCCAGCGCGGTGCCCCGCCAGAGCCCGAGGGCGTCGCGGAGCCCGGCCGCGCGGGCCTCAGGGTCGGGTGTACGGCGCGCGGCGAGCAGCCGCGCCTCGAAGTCGTGGGCGTCGATCGACGCGCGCGGCAGCACGAGCCGGTACGCGCCGGGCCGCGACTCGACGCGCTCGCGGCCGATCACGGCACGCAGCCGGGACACCAGCGACTGCAGGGCGTTGGGCGCCCCGGCCGGGACGCGGTCCTCCCAGAGGTCGTCGATGATCCGGTCGGCGGGCACCATCCGGCCCGCCTCCAGCGCGAGCAGGATCAGCAGGGCGCGCAGCCGGGCGCCGCCGACCCCGGCCCGGCGGCCGTCGGCGTCGATCTCCAGCGGCCCCAGGATGCCGATCCGCACCTGTTGATTGTCCCCCACCTTGACTATCCCCCACCCGAAATGACCCCGTTCCCCCGGTACAGCGCCATGCCCCCTAAGAGCCACGCCCCCAACAGCCGCGCCCCCGAGAAGCGCGACGCCCCGACGATCCCATGGACCGTCGGGGCGTCGCATATGGAGTTTTCGTCCGGGGGTCGCCGCCTCGGTAAGGCGGCGTTCTCCGTGACTCGGTCAGGCGGCGTTCTCCGTGGCCTTCTCCTTCGCCTTGTCCCTGGGCTTGGCGTCGGACAGGGCGGCCAGCTCGAACTCGGCGCGCGGCTGCTCGATGCTGCCGAGCGACACGGTCTCGCGCTTGAAGAACAGCGCGAGCGTCCAGTCGGCCAGGACGCGGACCTTGCGGTTGAAGGTCGGGACCCGGGAGACGTGGTAGGTGCGGTGCATCACCCAGGCCGGGAAGCCCTTGATCTTGAACCCGTAAGTGTTGGCCACGCCCTTGTGCAGGCCGAGACCGGCCACCGAGCCGACGCTGTTGTGCGCGTACGGCTTGAGGGACTTGCCCCGCAGCGAGCGAACCAGGTTGTCGGCCAGGACCTTGGACTGGCGGACGGCGTGCTGCGCGTTGGGGGCGCAGAACATGCCCTCCTGGGTGAGGTCGGGCACCGCGGCGTTGTCGCCGGCGGTGAACGCCCGGACGACGCCCTCGACGGTGAGGTACTCGGTGGCCTTGACCTGGCCGCGCTCGTTCAGCGGCAGGTCGGAGTTGCGCACCACCGGGGACGCCTTGACGCCCGCGGTCCACACCAGCGTGCCGGCCGGGAACGCGCTGCCGTCCGAGCACTCGATGAAGCCGCCCACCGCCGACTGCAGGAAGGTCTCGAGCTTGACGTCGATGCCGCGGCCGCGCAGCTGCTCGGCGGTCCACTTGCCCATCTCGGCGCCGACCTCGGGCAGGATCCGGTCGGCCGCCTCGACCAGCACGAACCGCAGGTCCTGCGGGTTGACCTTGCGCATGTACTTCACCGCGCCGCGGGCCATGTCCTCCAGCTCGGCCAGGGCCTCCACGCCGGCGAAGCCGCCGCCGACGAACACGAAGGTGAGCGCCTTGCGGCGGATCTCCTCGTCGTCGGTCGACTCGGCGATCTCCAGCTGGGCCAGCACGTGGTTGCGCAGGTGGATGGCCTCGCCGATGGTCTTGAAGCCGATGCCGTGCTCGGCCAGGCCGGGGATCGGCAGGGTGCGCGACACCGAGCCGGCGGCCATCACCAGGTAGTCGTAGGAGATCCGCTCCGGCGGGCCGGCCAGCGGCTGCAGGATGGCCCAGCGCTCGCCGTGGTGCAGCTCGGTCACCCGCGCGTTGCGGACGGTGCAGCGGGGCAGCACCTGGCGCAGCGGGGCGACGACGTGCCGCGGCGAGATGTTGCCCGCGGCGGCCTCGGGGAGGAACGGCTGGTAGGTCATGTACGAGTTGGGGTCGACGATCGTGATCTCGACCTCGCCGTGCTTGAGCTCGCGGCGAAGCTGCTTCTGCAGACGCAGTGCGGTGTACATGCCCACGTAGCCGCCACCCACGATGAGCACGTGGGGAGCGCCAGGGGTGCCCTTGGCGATCCTGGCCATTACGGCCTCCTCAGTCACATGGTCGGTAAGCACATGGTCGGTAGCCATCAGCTTGTGAAGACATTCACAAACTACCTGACGGCTCGGGCGGAACACCAATCGAAAACCATGAAAGAACCGCGAAAGATTCCATCGGGTCAAGATGGACCGATGGTTACGACGTGAAACATGCCACTCCTTAACGGATGTCACCATCGGAAGCGATCTGGTTCACATGACCAACGTCACAGCCGCCCCGCCGGAGAGCCGCCCCGCCGTCCGGCCTGGCCCGTTCCAGGTCCGCTCCCCGCCCCGCGGGCCGCCCGGCGGCGAAAGACCCGTTCCATCGATGCCGAACCTCTAAGGTGGGGCCCGAATGAGCCCGAATGAGGAAGGGGGCGCGATGAGCAGGGACCGGCGTCCGATCACGGCCGTGGCGGGTGCCCTCGCGCTCGCCGGCGTCCTCGGCCTCAGCGGCTGCGGATGGCTCGGCCAGCCCAAGAAGGCCAGTGCCGAACTGTCGGAGTGGTTCACCGTGTTCAGCCCGGTCTTCCGCGATGGGCGCGACTTGCCCACACGGTACGCCTGCACGACGTACCCTGGCGGAGCGGCCACGACCCCGCCGCTGCGGTGGTCGGGGACCCCGGCGGGCACCCGGTCGTACGCGATCGTCATGGACGACCCGGACGCCGAGAGCGGCGCCTTCGTCCACTGGGTGATCGGCGGGATCGACGGGACCACGCAGCAGCTGGTCGAGGGCGCCCGGCCGACCAGGGCCGTCGAAGGACTGAACACGAGCGAGAAGGTGGGCTACTCGCCGCCTTGCCCGCCCAAGGGCGAGGAGCACCGGTACCGCTTCACCATCTACGCGCTGGACGCCGAGGTGCCGTTCCGCAGCGGTGCGCCGCTGAAGGAGAGCCTGGGCGCCATCGCCGAGCACACGGTGGGGCGTGGCCGGATCACCGGGAACTTCGGAAGCAAGTAGGCGCGTTCGACTCCGCGACCGGGGAACGGCGATCGTTCCCCGGACGCGCGGCCGGCGCGGACCCTTCGGGGGGCTGGAGGCGAGAGGGGCGTACGGATGGGCGGCTTCGGGCGGATGCCTCGGGTTGGCCAATCGGTACGCGCCGTGTGAGGGTAGATGCGCGCGAAGGGTGTGACAACGGTCATAGCGGTCGGCCAGGATCGGTTCAGGTCCGCCGAGGCCGGGCCGCTGGCGACGATCGGGACGATCCCGGGGGCCGCGGTGGCGACTCTCGCTGGGCCAAGGCATTGGGTGGTGGCATGACGAACATCGTGATCTTCGGCCTCATTGTGGTCGTGGCGCTGGTGGTCGTCCTGGTGGTCTTGGGCCTGCGGGCCAGCCGCTCGGGACGCGACGAGGACGACTGGATCGACGACGAGCAGCAGCCACCCCGTGGCTACCGGCAGGCTCCCCAGGAGCAGATGGCCGATGACGGCTACGGGCCGGGGCCGGGGCCGGGCTACGACAACGGCCAGGGCTTCGACAACGGCCAGGGCTACGGCGGCGGCTACGAGGCCGGGTACGAGGACGGCTACGAGGGCGACGGCGCCTACGGACCGCCCCCGGGCCAGGGTCAGGTCCCGGGTCCCGGCCAGGGCCCCGGCCCTGGTCCTGGCCATCCCGAGCCGGAGTTCGACCGCCGCGTCGCGGGCGGCCCGCTCGCCGCGCCGACCCCCGCCCCGGCGATGGCCGCGCCGAGCGGACCGGCGACCGACGAGATGGAAGACGACGACTACTGGGCGACGATCACGTTCGACAAGCCCAAGTTCCCCTGGCAGCACGACAAGGCCGGGGACGAGGCCGCCGATCCGGCCGCCGACCCGCTCAACGCGCGCGCCGACGACATGATGCCCGGCGAGCCGATGCCCGGCGAGCCGATGTACGAGCACCCGATGCACGCGCAGGGCGCCGATCCGCTGCTCGCGCAGCGCAACGAGCCGCCGATGCCGATCGAGCCCATGCTGACCCAGCCGGTCCCGCTGGGCGCCGACATGTCCGGCTCCCGTGGTGGGGGCTACGGCGGTCAGGGCGGCCCGGTCTCCGGCGGGCACGGGCTGGCCGCGGCGGCGGGTCCCGGCGACTACGGCTCGACCGGCCCGCAGTCCTCGCCCGCGCAGCCGTACTCCGGCTCCCCCGCCTCCCCGTACGGCGACCCCGGCTCCACGGTCAGCGACCCGATGCCGGCCGACCCGCTCGGACAGGTCATGGGCCAGTCGATGGGTGGCGCGCAGGCGCCCTACGGCGGCGCCGGTCCCGACTTCCGTACGCCCGACTACGGGCCCGCCGACCAGTCGCCGTACGGCGGCTCGGGGCCGGGCTCGGGGCTCGACCAGCCGTCCTATGGCGCGCCCGAGCCGTCCTATGGAACGCCCGAGCCGTCGTACGGCGCGCCCGAGCCGTCCTATGGGGCGCCTGAGCCGTCCTATGGCGGTGGCAACCAGTCGTCCTACATGCCTCCGTCCCCGTCGGACACGGGCGACCCGCTGGGAGGCCGTCCCGGCGCCCAGGGCCTGCCCCGTTCCGACGGCTACGACCGTCCGATGGCGCCGCCGCCTCCGGCCGGCGGGTCCGACCCGCTCGGGCTGCCGCTGGGACGTTCCGACGACCAGGGCGGCCGCGGCTACGGCGACCCGGGCTACGGCTCGCACTCCGAGCCGCCCCGTCCGGCCCCGCCCGCCGCACCTCCGGCACCGCCGGCGCCCGCGGCACCGGCGGCCGGTGCGCCCGGCGACGGCGCCACCGACACCGACGGCCACAAGCTGCCGACCGTCGACGAGCTGCTCCAGCGCATCCAGCACGACCGGCAGCGCTCGTCCGGCGGCGACCAGGGCGGCTCGTACGGCGGCCTCAACGACCCGCTGAACGACCCGCTCGGCTCGTCCTCCCCGTCCCCCTCGTACGGTTCCACCGGCTCCACCGGCTCCACGGGCCCGTGGCCCGCGCCGGGCGGACCCAACGGTGGCGGCGAGCCCGCCGGGGCGACACAGAGCTTCTCCGGGCTCCCCGGGGGCGGTTACGGCGGCTCCGGGCAGGGCGGCCAGAGCGAGGGCTACCCCACGGCTCCCGCGTACGGCGAGACGCCGCGCTACGACGACCCGCTCGCCACCGGCGGCGGGCGCGGATCGTACGGCGACGCCGGTTCCGGTGGCGGCGAGGCCGGGCGCTACGGCGACTTCAGCGGCAGCAGCTACGGCTCCGACTCGGGCCAGGGCGGCGCGCAGGGCGGCGGCTACGGCGACCCGAACTCCACGCAGGCGTACGACCCCAACGCCACCCAGGCGTACGGCGGCGGTTACTCCGGGTCCCAGGGCGGCTACCCGGGTGCGCCCGGCGAGCAGAGCGGGGCCCCGTACGGGTCGTCCTATCCCAACTCCGAGCCCAACCGGCAGCAGGACGACTGGGAGAGCCACCGCGACTACCGCCGCTGACCCGCGGTACCAGAGCGCGACCGAGGCGTGGCCCACCGGATATCCGGTGGGCCACGTTTTTGTGTCGTCACCAGCATCACCGCGATCGCATGGTTGCATACGCTACGTGACTACAAAACCACTCTTCGTATATGAATGGAGGCGAGATCTGCTCGCCTCCTTCGTCGTCTTCCTCGTCGCGATCCCGCTCTCGCTCGGCATCGCGGTGGCCTCCGGCGCACCGATCGCCGCCGGGCTGATCGCCGCCGCCGTCGGCGGGATCGTCGCCGGCCTGGCCGGCGGGGCCCCGCTGCAGGTCAGCGGCCCGGCCGCCGGGCTCACCGTGATCGTCGCCGAGCTGGTCCAGACCTACGGCTGGCGCGCCACCTGCGCGATCACCATGCTCGGCGGGCTGCTGCAGCTCGCGCTCGGCGCCTGCCGGGTCGCCCGTACGGCGCTGGCGGTGTCCCCCGCCGTGGTGCACGGCATGCTCGCGGGGGTCGGCGTCGTGCTGGTCCTGGCGCAGCTCCACGTCCTGCTGGGCGGCAGCCCCCAGCACTCGTCACTGGCCAACCTGAGCGAGCTGCCCGGGCAGCTGGTCGCCTCGCACTCGCAGGCGACGATGCTCGGGCTGCTGACGATCGCCGTCCTGCTGCTGTGGGGACGGCTCCCCAAGACCGGCGGGGGCGTCGCCGCGGCGGCCCGCTGGATCCCCGGCCCGCTGCCCGCGATCGCGATCACCACGCTGTGCGCCTGGCTGCTGGCGTGGAACGTCCCGCGCGTCGACCTGCCCGACTCGCTCATCGCGGGCCCGCACCTGCCCGCGCTGCCGCAGGGCCCCCTGCCGGAGGTCTTCGGCGCGGTCGTGGCCATCGGGCTGGTGGCCGCGGTGGAGTCGCTGCTGTGCTGCGTGGCCATCGACCGGCGCCGTCCCGCCGGGGTACCGCGTGCCGATCTGGACCGCGAGCTGGTCGGCCAGGGCGCCGCCAACACCGTCAGCGGCCTGCTGGGCGGGCTGCCGATCGCGGGCGTGATCGTCCGCAGCAGCGCGAACGTGGAGGCCGGGGCCCGGACCCGCGCGTCCACCGTCATGCACGGGGTCTGGGTGCTGGTGCTCGCGATCTCGTGCGGCCCGCTGATCGAGCGGGTGCCGCTGGCCGCCCTGGCCGCGCTGCTGGTCGCGCTGGGCGTGAAGATGGTCGGTACGGCCCGGTTTCGCGATCTGCGGCACCATCGCGAGGCCACGGCGTACTTTGTCACCCTGGTCGGGGTGGTGCTGCTCGGGCTGGGCGAGGGCGTGCTGCTCGGCCTCGGGGTCATGGCCGTGCTGGCACTGCGCCGGCTGACCCGGCTCACCGTCCGGGTCGAGGAGGCCGCGCCGGCCGCCGGCGAGGCCGCCACCACCGGCATCCTGACCCATGTCGAGGGCGACCCGGCGGAGTTCGGCGCCCAGCTGGGCACGCTGAGCCTGGGCGGCGAGGCCGGGCGGCGGGTCGCCGCCGACGATCTGTCGCCGCCGGCGGGCCGCTGGCACGTGGTCGTCGAGGGCACGCTGACCTTCCTCGGCGTACCGAAGCTGACCGCCGTGCTGCAGCGGATCCCGGCCGGTGTGGCCGTCGATCTGGACCTGAACGTGGACTTCATGGACCACGCCGCGTTCGAGGCCGTCCACGAGTGGCGCCGGGCCCACGAACGGCTTGGGGGGAGGGTGGACATCGATGAGGTTCACGAGACTTGGTATGAAAGAGCTGTGACCGGAGATATGTCTCCGCCGCGTAAATCGTCCCCGCCTGCCCGCTGGTGGGCTCCGTGGGCGAATCGACGGCGGCGCAACGAAGTGGCCGAACTCGACGGGCCCGAGGTCTCGCCGAGTGCTCTCCTACTGGCGGGCGTACGGGAGTACCACGGCCGTACCGCCCGGCTGGTCCGGCCGATCATGGCCGAGCTGGCGTTCGAGCAGAAGCCCGAGCACCTGTTCATCACCTGCGTGGACTCGCGGGTGGTCCCGAACATCATCACCGCCAGCGGCCCGGGCGACCTGTTCATCAACCGCAACGTCGGCAACCTGATCCCGCGCCGCGGCTCCCGTACCCCCGACGACTCGGTGGCCGCCACCGTCGAGTACGCCACCGGCGTGCTGGGCATCCGGACCATCACCGTGTGCGGCCACTCCAACTGCGGCGCGATGGCCGCCCTGCTGGCCGGCGGCACCGAGGTCGAGCACCTGGCGGGCCTGTCGCGCTGGCTCAAGCACGGCAACCACAGCCTGGCCCGCTTCCTCGCCACCGAGCCCGGTGACGGCGACGAGCCGCCGCTCGCCCGGCTCTGCCAGATGAACGTGATCCAGCAGCTCGACAACCTGCTCACCTACCCCTGGATCCGCAGCCAGGTGGAGGCCGGGGAGCTCGAGCTGGTCGGTCTCTACCTCGACCTGGAGACCGCCAACGTGCGCGTCCTCGACCAGTCCGCGCAGGTCTTCGTCCCCGTACCGGACGAGGCGCCCGACACCGGCGCCCGAGCGCTCGGCTGAGGCGGAGCCATGGGCCGTCCCGCCGCGGACGGCCCATGGCCCTCTAGTGGTCGACCAGCTGCCCGTGGCCGTCGGTCTCGTGCGGGCCCATTTCCTCGGTCCCGCGTGCGTACATTCCCGTGATGCGGCGCGCCCGGCGCGCGCGGCCCGTGGAAGCCGGACGGAACAGTGCGTCCCCTCGGCTCGCCCGTGCGAACTCCACCAGATAGACGAGTGACACCAGCAGGCCGATGAGCCCCATGCCCGTTACCGCGATGAACATCATCGGTGCTCCTCTCCGCGGGGCCGGTCCCAGGTCGTCCCCGCCGTCACCGCCGATCCCCCATGGCGATCAGCTCTACTTGGACGTTAGACGCGGTCCGGGCGGCCGTTTGTGTCGTGTGACCTGAACACGGAGAGATACTGAAACTTTCTCCATTCCACCCTTGAGGGCCGTCGAGCGGACATCCGCGGCCACCCCGCGTGATGGAGACGCGTGATGGAATGGGATCATGCATGACCGTCTGGTCGGCTGGTACCGCGACCTTCCCGGACGGACCGCCGCGCAGGTGAGCACCGTCGTCCTGCACGCGACCGAGACCCCGGACCTGGAGTCCGCCCGGATCCTCGCCGAGGACGGCCCCCCGGTCTGCGGCCACCTCTACATCGACCGGGACGGCGCGACGTACCGCTTCGTCCCGCTGGACCGCGTCGCGTCCCATGTACGCGGCCACAACGCTCCGTCGATCGGCATCGAGATCGTCAATTCCGGCCGCCATCCCGACCATTTCGACTCACGGAGCCAGGATCCGTCCGAGAACTTCACGGCCGCCCAGATCGGCGCTTTGAAAAATGTCCTGGACGCCCTTAAGCAGGATTTTCCGAATCTGCGCGAGATCGTGCGGCACAGCGATCTGGACGAGGCGATGGTGCCCGCCTCCGACGACCCGTCCCGCCTCGTCCGGCGCCGCATCGACCCCGGCCCCCGCTTTCCCTGGGACGAGATCGCGGCGTTCTGGAATCAGATCAGCGACGCCTCGACCTGAGGATCCAGCCCGACCACCGGGCGGTCGGGCCGTTGCGGCGGCGCCCCGCCGATGCTCCGCATCCACGCCCAGGTGTCGGCGACGGTCTCGATCACCGGACGGCACCGCAATCCCGCCTCCAGCGCCTTGGAGACATCGCTCTGATGTATCGTCCCGTGCACGTCCCCCGGCGGAAGCCAGATCGGCAGGTCCGACCACGGCTCGATCCCGGCCGCGAGAATCCGTTCCGGCTCCACCCAGCGCAACCGCGCGTCCGAGCCGGTCACTTCGACGCACGCCTCGAGCAATTCCCGCATCGTCGTGAACCCCGGCGGACTGATCATGTTGTAAGCGCCGCCGAGCCCTTTGTCCGCGGCCTCCAGACTCCACACGGCCATGTCGCGGGCGTCGACGTACTGCAGGCCCAGGTCCATCGGCCCGGGCGCCAGGACCGGGCCGCCCTTGGCGATCCGCTGGAGCCACCAGGGCAGCCGGCCGATGTTCTCGTACGGCCCGATGACCAGCCCGGCCCGTACCAGCAGGGCCCTTTCCCCGAAGCCCTCCAGAGCCCCGAGCTCCCCGCCGCGCTTCAGCTGGGGATAGCCGTCCCCCTCCACACCGACCACGGGCGCGCTCTCATCGGCGCCGGGCTCCGTGGGGAACTCGTACACCGAACGGCTGGAGACGTACACGTAGCTCCCCGCCCGGCCCGCCAGCGTCTTGGCCGCGTCCCGTACAGCGGCCGGATCCCACGACCAGGTGTCGACGACGGCGTCCCACTCGCCCTGCTCGATCGCGGCCAGTCCCCCGGCCTCGCGCCGATCGCCTTTCAGCGCGCTCACACCTTCCGGAGCCGGGTGCGTGCCGCGGTTGAAGACCGTGACCTCGTCCCCCCGGGCCAGCGCCTCCTCGACGAAGGCACGCCCGACGAACTCCGTCCCACCCAAGATCAAGAGCCTCATGCCCGCCACTCTGCCCCCCGGCGCGCGTCCCCGTCACCCCTTCACGCCACCAGCGAACACCACGTGCCACCAGCGAACGCTACGTACGGAACGAGAGCCCGCGCTCCTCCAGAGCCTCCCGCAGAATCCGCAGGGCTTTGGGCCCCATCCCATGCAGCTTCTGGAGCTCACGCTCGTCCACCCCGGCGAGCTGGTCCAGCCGGACATAACCGGCCGCCACCAGCGCCCGCCGAGCCGGAGCACTGACCCTGGGCAGATCAACCTCATCGACCATGCCCGCCACGGTACGCCGGGCCACCGACACTCAGTCCCGGTCCGCGAAGACGCCCTCCAGCATCCCGGTCGCCTGCCCCACCTCGATGAGGTAACCGTCCGGGTCGCGCAGGTAGCACCGCAACTCGGCCTTGCGATCCAGCGGCTCGGTAAGGAACCGCGCACCCTTCGCCTTGGCATCGGCGTAGAAGGCCGCGATGTCGGCCACCCGGACGTTCATGAACGCCGACACCGGGTCACCGGGCTCAGGCGGAGACAGCGTGACATCGGGCTTGTCAGGCGTAGGCCCGCCACCTGGATTCATGATGATCCAGCCATTGGCGACCTGGACGATCGCCGGATTCTCCTCCAGCACGACCTCCCCGCCGAAGACACCGGCATAGAACTCACGCGACACCGCGACATCTCGTACGGTCAGGAAATGCGTGAGCACCAGCCCCTGGCCGGGTGCCGGAAGAGCCATCGGTTTCCCCCCTCAAGAACGCCGGCGATACTGATCCCACCGGTTCAGGTCATCCTCCAGAGCGGCCCGGTCCCAATCCCCCAGCACCGCGGCCGCCTCGTACGTCGTCCTGAGGAACTCCCCCAGCACCCGGTCGGGATCGCTCGCATCGGCCACCGCCTCGTACGGCAGCAGGAACTGGCCGTTCTCACGGCTGTAGAACGCCGCGTCCGGCGCCACCGAATAATCAGCGAAGCCTTCCGGCTCCGGATAGGCATAGGCGTAGAACGCACCCTCGTCCCCACCCCCAGGCCAGAACCCGCAACTGGACAACTCCCGCGAGTACCCCTCCACCATCACCCAGTCACCGCAATTCGGCGCCCCACCCGGATGCCGCGGAGCGAGCCGTCCAGAGAACCTGGTGCAAGCCAGATCCATCGCGCCCCAGAAGAAATGCACTGGACTGACCTTGCCGACGAAATGCGCCCGGAACTCACCCATCACCCTGGCGGCCTGCGACAACTGCCGCCAGAACGACTCCGCCGCCGCTCCGTCGTACGACGCGTGCTGCTCGTCCTCCGCGAACGGGATCGCCGGCTCCACCTCGTTCGGCGCCGCCTGGATCTCCGTCTCGATCCCGAGTTCCCCCAGCGCCCCCATCACCTCGCCATGGAACCGGGCCACCGACTTGGGCTCCAGCGCCACCGCACGGGATTCACCATCGCTGCCCCTGATCCGCAGCACATGGTCGATGAAGTCGAACTCCATATCGAACGTCCCGGTCCCGTACGGGATCGCCGAAGTGGTGAGCCCCCGGGGACTGACGTACAGCGTGACCTGCCACCAGTGATTGATCAGCGGCGCGTGAGCCAGCCGGATCTTGCCGACGATCTGGGTCCACATGTGCAGGGTGTCCCGGGTCTCCACCCAGTCCGCGACACGCAACCGCGGCCATGCCCCCTGTGATCTCCGCACGGCACACTCCCCCCGACGTCCACCGGGCCCGCAGCCGGACGGCTCCTGGCCGGGCGACCCGTCCCCTGCACTGATCCACTTCTCGCTACCCCGGCCCCTTCCCCATGAAACTCCAGGCACCACGGCGCCGCCCGCGTAGGAACCGCGCCGACCCCTGTCTCGTCTGGTGCACGGCATGGACGGTGACCGGCTTGCGTGGGGGTGGGCATCGCAGCCTGATCAAGGCGAAGCGCAGCCGGAACCGGGTGCAGCCCTCGGCGCTCCGGGCCAGGTCAGAGCATTAGGGGCGGACGAGTCGGCCTGTAGGCCGGGTTTTGTCCCCGCTTGCGCGGGGGACGGCCATCCATCTCGGGCCGCCGTTGCCGGCGGCCTCCAGCGGTCTACCCGCAGGCTCGGGCGGGCCGCCCTCGAACGCCTGCGCAGGGCGCCCGTAGGCGCCCCTCTTGACCTTGCTCCAGGTGGGGTTTACCTAGCCGCCCACGTCACCGTGGGCGCTGGTGAGCTCTTACCTCACCGTTTCACCCTTACCACCAGAGGTGGCGGTCTGTTTTCTGTGGCACTGTCCCGCGGGTCACCCCGGGTCGGCGTTACCGACCACCCTGCCCTGTGGAGCCCGGACCTTCCTCGGCGGGGCATCGCCCCGACGCGGCCGCCCGGCCGGCTCGTCCGCCGTACGGGCCAGGTTACCGGAGGTGGTGGGTGTCGTTGAACGAGCGCAGGGTGGCGGGGCCGTCGTCGTACCAGTCGATGCTGGAGAGGGCGGCCACGTCCAGGCGCATCCGGTAGAGGGAGGACATGGGGGCGCCCAGGGCGTCCTTCACCAGCAGCTTGATGGGCGTGACGTGGGAGACCACCAGGACGGTCTGGTGGCGGTAGCGGACCTTGAGCTTGTCCAGGGCCGTGCGGACGCGGCGGGAGACGGCGGTGAAGCTCTCGCCGTTGGGCGGCGCGACGTTCGGGTCGGCGAGCCAGGCCCTGAGCTCGGCGGGCCAGCGCTGGCCTACTTCGAGGAAGGTGAGGCCCTCCCAGTCGCCGAAGTCGGTCTCACGGAAGCCTTCCTCGACGCGGATGTCGGCGCCGGTGGCGGCGACGACCTCGGCGGCGGTGTCGCGGCAGCGGCGGAGGGGAGAGGTGACGATCGCGTCGAGCTCGCGCTCCTTGAGGGCCAGCGCCGCGGCCTTGGCCTGAACGAGGCCGTGGTCGGTCAGCGGGATGTCCCCGGCGCCGGCGAAGCGCTTGTCGATGGACAGCGGGGTCTCGCCGTGGCGCAGGAGGAGGGTGCGGGTGGGCGAGCCGGACGGGGCCGACCAGCCCGGTTTGTCGCCCTCCTCGTCGGGCTCCTCCTCGCGGCTCCACTCTTCGCCCCTGGCCGCGGCGTCCATGGCCGCGTTGGCCAGCCGGTCGGCGTGCGCGTTGCGCTCGCGGGGGATCCAGGTGTACGTGACGGTGCCGAGGACGGAGGCCAGCTCGCGGGCCTGCAGGGCCAGCGGGATCATGTCCGGGTGCTTGATCTTCCAGCGGCCGGACATCTGCTCGACGACCAGCTTGGAGTCCATCCGCGCCTCGACCCGGGCGGTGGGGTCGAGGTCCGCGGCTGCGCGCAGCCCGGCGATCAGGCCGCGGTACTCGGCGACGTTGTTGGTGGCGGTGCCGATGGCCTCGGCCACCTCGGCCAGCACCTCGCCGGTCAGCGCGTCGCGGACCAGGGCACCGTACCCGGCGGGCCCCGGGTTGCCCCGGGACCCGCCGTCCGCCTCGATGATGAACTTTCTGGTCATGGCCTCACTCCGTTCGGCGGCGGACAGGCGCCTTTACGCGACGGCGTGCTCGCCCCGACCAACCGACCCCGCCGACCTCCTCGGCCTCGTCGCAGGCTCCTCAGTCCAGCCGCCGCGCGCCTGTCCGCGGTCACAGCCCCGACTCCGGGGTGCGGACGAGGATGCGGCGGCATTCCTCGCAGCGGATCACCTCGTCGTCGGCGGCGGCGCGGATCCGGTTCAGGTCCACGGTGTTGAGGGCCAGGTGGCAGCCCTGGCAGGCGCCGCGGTAGAGCTTGGCGGCGCCGACCCCGTCGAACTGGCCGCGCAGCTTCTCGTACAGGTTCAGCAGGTCCTCGGGGACGTCCTTGGCGACGGCGGTACGGGCGGCGCCGGTGGCGGCGCTCTCCTCGTCGATCTCCTTCTGGGCGGTGTCGCGGCGCTGGACGACGGCGTCGAGCTCCTCCTGGGCGGCGGCGCGGTCGGTACGCAGGGTGGTGACCCGGCCCTCGGTCTCCTCGCGGCGCTCCATGATCTCCAGTACGACCTCCTCCAGGTCGGACTGGCGGCGCTGCAGCGAGCCGATCTCGGCCTGCAGGCCGCTGAGGTCCTTGGCCGAGGTGACCTGGCCGGAGTCGAGCCGCTTCTGGTCGCGGTCCGCCCGGGCCCGGACCTGGTCCACGTCCTGCTCAGCCTTGCGCTGCTCGCGGTCGAGGTCGCCGACCTCGGTCTCGGCGCCGACGATGGCGTCGCGCAGCTCGGTCAGGCGCGACCGCAGCCGGTCCACCTCGGCGAGCTCGGGAAGCGTACGGCGGCGGTGCGCCAGCCGGTCCAGCGTGGTGTCGAGGTCCTGCAGATCGACCAGGCGCTGCTGGGCGTGCTGTGCGGCTTTCACATTGCTCCTTCGTGGTGCAGGCGCCACGCGTCGGTGACGCGCGTGGACACCCGGGTCTCCAACGTGCCCGCCTTGGCGAGCCGCCGTTCCGCGTCGGCCAGCCAGGGCCATTCGGTGGCCCAGTGGGCGGCGTCGATCAGCGCGGGGCCGTCGGTGAACGCTGTGAACTCGGTTGCGGGATGGTGCCGCAGGTCGGCGGTGAGGTAGGCGTCCACCCCGGCCGCGCGCGCGGTGTCCAGCAGCGAGTCGCCCGCTCCGCCGCAGACGGCGACGGTACGGATCGTACGCTCGGGATCGCCGGCCGCGCGCACGCCCCACGCGGTGGCGGGCAGTCCCGCGGCCACCTGTGCGGTGAACGCGCGCAACGGCATCGGCTCGGGGAGGTCCCCGATCCGGCCGAGGCCGCGGCGCGGGTCGTCGGCGGCGGGCACCATCGGGCGCAGTTCCCCGGTGAGCCCGACGGCGCGGGCCAGGGCGTCCGAGACGCCCGGGTCGGCCACGTCGGCATTGGTATGGGCGGTGTAGAGCGCCACCCCGTTCCTGATCATGCGGTGGACGAGCCGGCCCTTGGGCGTGGTGGCGGCGACGCTGGTGACGCCGCGCAGCAGCAGCGGATGGTGGGTGACCACCAGGTCCGCGCCCCACTCCAGCGCCTCGTCCAGCACGGCGGCGACCGGGTCCACGGCGAGCAGGACCCGCCCGACCTCCTGGGCGGGGTCGCCGCAGACCAGGCCCACGGCGTCCCATGACTCGGCCCAGGACGGCGGATAGAGCTCCTCGAGGGCCTCGACGGCATGGGATAGGCGCACGTCCCGCAGGCTACCGGCTCGGACCGCTCCAGCCGAGTCGGAACGCCCGTGCCGCGGCACGGGACGAGGACGGGGTCCGGCACCGGCTATCGTGTGTGCTCCGCAGGACCCCGGACCTCCCGCGGAGGGGGGACTTCGCCTGCTCTCCCATCCGCTTCGCCCGGGCGGGATCAATTCGGAGATCCGTCGCGTTGGAGTTCGTGTGAAGTCACCCTTCCGTCGCCGCAAGCGCGTCAAGGGCCGTCCCCTCGGTACGGCCAAGCCCGCCGCCGAGCACGAGCCCGTGGAATGGCCCCGCGAGGGCACCGGCAACCGGTCGCTGATGGGCGCGATCCGCGGCGACGGCGAGACCGGCGCCGGTTTCGGCGGCGGCATGTTCGAGGATCTGGCCTCGGCGTTCGAGGGCTCCAAGAAGGTCAAGATGGAGGAGCAGGAGGCGCAGAAGACGCGCCGCCAGGACGACCACGAGGTGGCCGGCGACCGGGACGGGCGCGATGACCTGCAGTCCGGCAAGATCCGGATCCGGCGGTCGGCGGGCGGGCCGCAGGGTCCCGGCGCGCCGGCGTAAGCAATCTCTGACCGCTTTGTCTCGAACGTGTGTTCGAACTTGGGGTACCGTGACGGTGTGAGCACGTACGTTCCGCCCGGCTGGCCGTCCCAGGTCCACCCTCCGGGCTCCGAGCGCTTCGAGGACACGGCGATGGCCTGGCTGCTCGAACTCGTGCCGCCGGAGTACCGCCGCTACGGAGTGCTGCGCCGCTATCCGATCGCCCTGGCGCGGATGGCCCGCCACCATGTGAACGCGTCCGTCGAGGCCGCCCGGGACGGTTTCCGTACGGCCCGGGTCGATCTGGCCGACATGGTCCCGCCGCACGGCATCGAGGCCGTGCTCGACACGTACCGCCGCGAGGGCGCCCGCCTGGTCGCCCTGCTCCAGGGGATCGAACTGGTGGAGACCGCGCTGCGCGGCCTGATCCAGCCCGACGACCCCGACTACCGCCGCCCGTTCAAGCCCAAGCTCTGAGCCCCTCAGCGCCGTCCTGAGGGGACGGCGGTGAGGAAGCGGGGCGGGCGCCTGACGTGGCCGGTGAGGGCCTGCTGCACCCGCTGCCGTACGCGGGGCACGGCCTGGAGCGGGACGACGGCCACCGCGCATCGCCCTACCACCAGACCGCCCAGCGCTCCGGCGCCTTGAGCCGCGTCCAAGGCGAGGTCGAAGGGCGCGTCGCTTGTTGTGTGGGCTCGGGTGAGCGCCGCACCGAATGCCGCCAGGTCGCCCGCGCGTAGGGCGGACGCGGCTCGTTCCGCGTGGCCGTGGGCCGGTGGGTGTGTACGGTCCACGCCCAGGTCCATGATGAGGAGTCGTAGGCCCGCCCTGGCCAGATCGCACGGCAGGCGTTGTACGGTCTCGCCGGTTACAAGGAGGGCCTGGCCTGGCGCGGCGTGCAGGGTCGTCGTAGAAGCGGGGTCGTACGGGATGGGTGCGCCAGGCAGGCCGTATAGGTCGCGCACTGCCTGGGATACCGCGCAGGAGGTCTCAGCCCCATTGGAGAGACCTGTCTCGAAGGGCAGTTCTCGGTGCACCACGACTCGGGTCTCTAGGGCGTCGTGTGCCCGCAAGGCGGCAACGGCAGGTACGGCCCACTTGGGTGGCTGCCCGCCTGTGTAGCGGTCGGTGTGGTGGTTCATCGAGTAGACGTCGGTGGGGCCTGGCCCTACGGCGGCGATGACTCCCCAGGGGAGGCCGATCGTCAGCGCCGGTTCCTCCATGAGGGTCAGGGCTCCGGGGACGTGGCGTACGCACCCGGGTGCCTCGCCGAAGACCCGCTCGTAGACGTACGCGGTCATCCGCATGTCCGGATCGGCGGCCCGCTCGTCGACGATCCGGTTCTCAGGTGTGGTCGTCAGCATGTGGTGATCAGCATGTCGTGATCAGCATGTGCTCGTCAGCATGTGGTCAGCCCTCGTCCTTTCGCGCCAGTACGCGGTAGGCGTCGCTCGCTCCCGGGATCAGCGGCAGGACCAGCCGGTCCAGCGGCGCGGCCACGGCCAGCAGTGGCACGGCGAGGACCAGGCCCGCCACGCGGCGGATCCGTGCGGCGGCGGTCCGGCCCGGCGGCGCCCAGGGGCGGGACGGGGACGGGGCGAGCGCGGTCAGCGTGGTCAGGACCGAGAACACCAGGTCGTGACGCTGATGGGCACCGCGGCGCTCGCGTGCCACGACCCGCAGCCCGCGCGCCGCCAAGGCGTCCTCGAGGTTGCCCATCGAGATCATGTGCAGGTGCTGCGGCTGCATCCAGGCGCCCCAGCGGCGGCCGAGCAGGCGCCCGGACCGCGACGCGGGGTCGGGCAGCTCGACCAGCAGGTGCCCGCCCGGAACGAGGATCTTGACGGCCGCGTCGAGCTCGGCGAACGGATCGGGCGTGTGCTCCAGGTAGTGGAACATGCTCACGACGTCGTACCGCCCGGCCAGCTCGTCCACCAGTTCGGGGAAACGGCCCCGGTAGGCGCGGCGCAGCCAGCCGCGCTGCTTGCCCTCCCGGACGCCCTGGCTCAGGTCCAGGCCGTCGAAGACGGTGTCGGGCATGACGGTGCGGGCGATCTGGCAGAAGTGGCCGTGGCCCGCACCGACGTCCAGCCACATGCGCGGCGACAGGTGTGCAGCGGCCATCTCCGCGCGCGCTTTGTACGAGTCGCCCTGCGTGGCGAAGAGGCGCTCGCTGGTCATGGCGCCTAGGCCGTCATAGGTATCCCGGTAGTAGTACTCCAGGCCCGCCTCGTTGAGCTGCGGGTTCTGGAAGATGTGCTGGCACTCCTCGCAGCGGTCGAGGGTGAACCGCCCCGGCTTGGCCTGGACGACGTCCCTGCTGACCAGATGCGTTGCCAGGGATCGTGCCCCGCACCAGGGGCAGTCCCCGCGACGAGGCTCGAAGAAGCGTTCCAGGCCTTCGGCGAGGTCGTCCCGGTAGCCCTCCCTGGCCTTCGCCAGCAGTCGGGTCTGGCGCAGTTCCCACTCCGTCAGCGGGTCGTACAGGGTCCGCCACCAGTTCCAGGGCGTCTGTACGAGACGTAGCAGCGCGGTCCGGTGCAGGTCGCGGGGCGAAAGCGGAGTGCCCGCGAACGTGACGTAAGGCGCGACGCAGTAGGCCGCCACCGCCAGCACGCCCCACGCGACATCGGCGGCCAGGGCGAGCCACACGAGGCCGTAGCTCAGCACCGATCCGCCGAGGGCCGCTAGGGGCGAGACGCCTAGAGACCCCAGCCAAGCCCTTCGCCCCCGGCACGCGGGCGCACGCGGAGTGGTGTGGCATGGCACGACGGCCAAGTCCGCCGCGTACCCCTCCCCCTGGCGGCACGGCTGCGCGTACTGCCGCAGCTTCACCGTGACGGCGCCGTACTCTCCCGGTTCCAAGCCGCCGGGCCGTACTCCGGCACGTCCCAGCAGGCCTGAGGCGACGACGGTGGCGAAACCGGCGCCCCGCCCTAGGGCGAGAGGGTCGAGCCGGTACGTGCGGGGGTCGACGTGACGAGCCAGGTCCAGTGCTCGTTCCACGGGCAGATCCGCAGGGATCAGGTCCAGAACCTGCAGATCGTGCTCGCGCGCATGGGCCAGCGCGGCGCGCCGTGCCTGGCCGCTCAGCACCGCGTTCGCGGCGGTGAGCATCGCGTACGGGCCGTACGGTCCCTCCGCCTCGCGGCTGTCGGCGGCCCAGCGCAGGGGCTCGGCCCGTTCGGCCGGGGAGACCCGGGGCAGCGCGGACAGCCGGTGGCGCAGGCGCAGCGCGTTCAGGACCAGTCCCGTACCGACCAGCAGGGGCAGCGCGGAGAGCCAGCCACCCGGCTCTCCCACGCCGAACGGTGTCACGTCAGCTTCTCCAGACGGTCGGCCGCGTGCGCGGCGCCTCCGGCGGCGGCGAAGGACTCGCTCACGTCCGCCGCGGCCTCCCGGTAGGTGTCCCGCTCCAGTACGGCGCGCAGCGCGGTCCGCAGCTCGTCCGGCCGGACGCGGCCGTACCGGACCGTGATCCCGGCGCCGGCGGCCTCGACCTGCCGCGCGATCACCGGCTGGTCGGCCCGGATCGGCGCGACGACCAGCGGCAGCCCGCCGGCGAGCGCCTCGCACACGGTGTTGTGGCCGCCGTGGGAGACCACCGCCGACATCCGCTTGAGCAGCGTGAGCTGCGGGACGCGCTCGCGGACCAGCACGTTCGGCGGCGGGTCCGGTACGGTCTCGGGCGGCGCGACGAAGACCGCGCGCACGTCCATGTCCCGTACGGCGTCGGCCGCGACCCGGAAGAACCGCTCCCCCACCGGGCCGTCGATCGTGCCGAGCGAGACCAGCACCACCGGGCGCCCGCCGCCCTCGTCCAGCCACGCCCACGGGAAGTCCCCCGAGGACGGGCGGCGCAGCGCCGGCCCCACGAAGGCGAAGTGGTCGGGGAAGAACGACGTGTCGCCGATCAGCGCCGCCGTGGAGAAGGCCAGCACGAGGTGGTCGGAGAAGCGCAGGTCGATCAGGTCCTCGATGCCGTGGTCGAGCTGGAAGTCGCCGATCAGCTCCCGGACCCACTCCTCGACCAGCGGCATCCCGGCCAGCGGGCGGGTGAACTCGGCGGACGTGGTCGCGGAGGTCGCCCACGGGATGCCGCGCCGCCGGGCCACGACCGGCGCCGCCAGCACCTGCTGGTCGGAGACGATCACGTCCGGGTGGTACCGCCGCGCCGCCGACTCGACGCCGGGCATCATCGCGTGCCCGAGCGGGACGATGAACTCCTCCCACAGGAACCGCAGGGCCGCCGGGCCGCGCAGGCCCAGCCACTCCAGCCGGGCCCGCTCCAGCCGCGCCGCGAACGCCTCGTCCTCGGCCGTGAAGATCTGCGAGCCGCGCCGCAGCAGCGGTTCCAGGAACCCCCGCTGGCCGACCCAGGCGACCATGTGACCGCGCCGCGCCAGCTCGGAGGCCACCGCCACGGTCGGGTTGACGTGCCCGGTCAGCGGCGGGACGGCGAACAGGAAGCGCCGCCGCGCGTCCGGGTCCTTCTTGGCGGGACGGGCGGGCACGGCCGCGGGACCCAGCAGGGACGGGACCTGCACTCTGCGTCCGCTCACAGCGCACCCCCGCGCGACGACGCGCCTTCCAGCACGGGGCTTGCCGGCACTGCGCTTTCCGGCACGGGGCTTGCCGGCACGGCGGCCGGGACCTTCGTGCCCGCGTGGTGGGACAGCCAGGGCAACATGACCTCCAGAAGCTCGGCGGTGCCCTCGCTCAGCACGCTGTGCGCATGGCCCGCCATGGTGTGCAGGGTGCAATCGGGTACGGAGCGCAGCAGCAGGTGCCCGGCCTCGGCCATGTCGGAGTGCTCCCCGTACACGGCCAGGACCGGGCAGGCCAGCGACGCCAGCGCGGCGGGCGGCACGGGCTCCACGGCCGCCAGGTCGTCGAGCAGGCTGGTGCCGTTGACGAGCGCGTCCGCGGTGGCGGCCTGCCGGCCGAACCGCCGCCAGCCCGCCGCCAGGAGCCGGTCCGCGAGCTCCTCGTACTCCAGGACCAGCGCCGACTTGCCGAGGGTGTTGAGCATGTCCTCGGTCCACTCGCCGGGCCGCTCGGACGGCCCGTACGCCTCGATCAGCACCAGCCCGGCGACCCGGTCGGGCCGGGCCAGCGCCGCGTTCAGCGCGATCACGCCGCCGAAGCTGTTGGCCACCAGGTAGACCGGGCGGCGGTGCCCCAGCGCGTCGAGCAGGTCGAACAGGTCGGCGACCGCGTCCCCGGCGCCGTATCCGGTGCTCGTACGGTCCGAGCGGCCGTGACCGCGCAGGTCGTACAGGACGGCTCGGGCTCCCGCGCCGGCGACGGGCCCGGCGAGGGTGTAGTAGAAGCTCGACAGGTTGTCCATGACCAGCCCGTGCACGAACACCACGATGGGCGGCGGCGCCGCCGAGCAGGGCGTGGGGCCGGTCGCGGTGCTCTCGCGCGGCTCGATCGTCTGGACGTGGAAGCGGGTCCCGCGCGCGGTCACTTCAGGCATGGGTCTCCTCGGTACCGGTCAGGAAGGACTCCAGCAGCGGGGCCAGCCGGGCCCGCGCCGTGATGTGCAGGTCGTGGCCGCCGGGCAGGACGTGCCGCCGGGACGCGGGCAGCGCGCCGCCGACCAGGTCACCGGCCGGGCGGTACGGGGAGTCGGCGCCGACGACGGCCAGTACCGGGAGATCGCCGAGTGCGGCCAGCTCAGCACCGGTGACGGCGCGTTCGGCGGCCAGGTCGGCGAGCACGCTCGTCTGGCCGCACAGCGCGTCCCCGGCGGGCGTGGCCGCGATGGGCGTGGCGACGGCCGGCTCGCCGCGATGCAGGAACTCCCCGCCGAAGGGCGGATCGATCAGGGCCATCCGGGTCACCCGCCCGGGATGGGACCGGGCGAACCGGACGGCGACCACGGCGCCGTAGCTGTGCCCGGCGATCGCGAACGGCGGCAGCCCGGCGGTCAGCTCGGCAAGGTCGGCGGTCATGGTGGCGGTGTCGTAGCCGGTCGCGGTGCGCTCGCTCATCCCGTGGCCGCGCCAGTCCGGCAGCCGGACGGGACGGGTCCTGGCCAGCTCGGGCGCGACGCTGAAGAACCAGGACGCGGCGCTGCCGGTGAACAGCCCGTGCAGCATCACCAACGGCTCGGCGGCGGCGCCCCTACCCTGGCCGGCGCCCGTTCCCAGGCCGGTCTCCCGGCCCAGGTCGGTCTCCCTGCCCACGCCGGTTTCCCGGCCCAGGTCGACGACGTGGAAGCGGACGCCCCGCGCGCGGACGAAGGGCAACGGATCAGACCCCGGCGGGCTGCTGCCGGGCCCCTGGCCGGGAGCCGGACCGGGAACCGGATCCGCCCGTCCGGCCGGGCCCGTCCGCCCTCGCGATGTGGCGCACCAGGTCGCCGACCGTCATCCGCATGATCTGCTCCAGGTCCATTCCGGCGACCAGCGCGGCCAGGTCGGCCCGGTCGCCGTAGCGGTCCTCGAGCCGCTCGGCCAGCGCGACGAACTCGATGCTCTCCAGCGCCAGGTCGTCGTTCAGCGTGGTCTCCGGGCCCACCGCCGTCTCCAGCAGGAAGTCGTCGCCGACCACCTCGACCAGCATCTGGACGACCTCCGCCTGGATCTCCCCGCAGAGGACCTCGTCCGCGCGTGTCATTCTCGCTACTCCCCCGTCTCTGTGTTCTGTCTCGTCTGCCTCGTACGTGACGTGACCGTCCAGGCCACGATGTGCCCGTCCAGCAGGCGCGTCTCCACGGCCGTGGCCGCGCCCGCCCGGCGCCCGGCGGCGTCGGCGGCGCGCAGCCGCGCCCGCGCGACGGCGTCCTCGTCGCCGGTGTCCCGCACCGCTTCGATCGCGATCCCCGCCGGGCCCGGGGCGGGACGTACGGCCGCGACGCCCAGTTCGGCCGTGGACGCGACCGCCACCACCGGGGCCGTCTCGAACGGGCCGGTCACCTCCGGCCGCCCCGTGCCGTCCGGTGCCGTGCCGTCCGGTGCCGTGTCGTCCGCTTCTGTGCCGTCTGGTGCCGTGCCGTCCGGTGCGGGGCCGTCCCGTACGGTCAGCTCGGCCGGGAACAGCGGCCCGTGGCCCTGCTCCCACAGCCAGTGCCGTACGGCGTCCTTCACCGCGATCCGGCCCAGCAGCCACGGTCCGCGCTCCCGGGGCGGCAGCGCGTGGTAATCGGCGCGCTCGGCCGTGCCGAGGTACTGCCGCATCAGCAGGTCGCGGGCGGACGAGCCGTCCCAGTGCCGGCGGACCAGGCTCCAGCCCTCCGGCTGCGGCTCGGCGACCCCCGACAGCTCGGGCGTGAACTTCATCCGCCACGTCGCCTCGTCGGTGTAGAAGCGGCGGGTCGTCCAGCCCTCCACGCGGCCCCACAGGCCACCGCCGCCGCTCGCCCGGACGAGTTCGGCGTCGTACTTGACGGTGGTCTCCGACACCGAGCGGTTCCAGACGGTGATGTCGACGCGCTCCCCGGCGGGCGGCTGCGGTCCGTACAGCGAGATCCGGCCGATGCCGACAGGGAAGACGATCTGGTCCTTCTCGCCGTACACCTGGATCCAGTGCCCGCACAGCTGTCCGGCGCTGTCCAGCAGAGCGCCTGGCGCGGGCAGCGACGCCAGCACGCCGCGCATCCCGTCGCGGGCCATCGAGGAGATCTCGGCGACGCCCTGGAAGAGCGGGCCGTGGAACATCCAGCGCTCGGCGTACAGCTGCCGCGCCGTCACCGGCGGCGGGCCCTCGGCCTCCAGCGCCGTGCGGTCGTCCAGGGCCCGCAGCGGTACGGCCGGGTAGCGCTCGGCCAGCAGGACGGTCCCGTCCACATGGCCCTGGACGGCCACCTTCACCCGGCGCGGCCCGCCGTTCCAGTCGACCAGGCGGGCCCGGATGTCGGCCGTGGTCGGCGGGCAGGCCACCACCCACCGCATCGCCCGTACGTCCTCGAACCCGATGACGACCAGCTCGGGCAGCAGCTCGCGCGCCGTCTCGGCCATCACTTCGAGCAGGGTCGTCAGCGGCACCACCGGGAACCGGTCGGCCGTGTCGAGCCATCCCGGCGGCTGCTGGATGACGCAGTGGTCCGCCAGGTACGGCATGGCGTCCAGCGAGAACGTGCGGGACGTGGTCAGCGACGTCGCCTCGGGCTCGGCGGCGGGATCGATGTCGAAGTCCGGATCGGCGACGCCGCCGGTGTCCAGGGCCTCCACCACGCTCTGCGCGCTGGCGGTGGCCTCCCGCAGCAGCGCGTCCAGCTCGGCCATGACGGGGTCGCGGGTGGGCAGCTCCGGCCAGGCGTCGGTGTCGCCGAGACCGTCGAACTCGCTCGACAGGGCCAGCGGCGGCACCGTCCCGGCCAGCCGGACCAGCGGCGTGCCCAGATCGAGGCGCATCCCGGTCGGCTCGCCAAGGGTGGCCGGGGACGGCGGCGCCCCGTACCCCTCGGCCCACAGCGCGGCCACGACGCGGCGCAGCTGCTCCATGCCGTCCCGCTTGGGGACGTTCACCGCCAGCGCCAGATGGTCGCGCTCGCCCAGCCGGTCGCCGACGAACCCGGTCAGGCTGCCCGGCCCGACCTGGACGAACGCGCGGACGCCCGTCCCGTGCAGCTCCTCGATCAGCTCGCTGAACCGCACCGGCTCCAGCAGATGCCGGACGATCAGCTCCCGCACCTGGCCTGGATCGGCCGGGAACGGGGCGACGGTCGTGGCCGACCAGACCGGCACGGCCGGCTCGCCGATCGGCAGCGCCTCGAACGAGCGGCGCGCGTGCTCCAGGTAGATCTCGGCCATCGGGGTGTGGAACCCCGACCGCAGCGGCAGTTCCTGGCCCAGCACGCCCTCGGCGGCGAGCCGTCCCAGCACCTCGCGGACGGCGTCCGGCGGGCCGCAGATCACCGACTGGTGCGGGCAGTTGTCGTGGCTGACGACGACGTCCGACCGGGACCCGAGGACCTCCAGGGCGCGGTGCGCGCCGCAGCCGAGCGCCGCGTACACCGCCTCGGGCACCGGGAGCGGCTCGCGGTCGAGTGCGGCCGTGAACGCCGCGACCGCCTCCGGCGGATACATCCCGGCCACGATCATCGCGGTCCACTCGCCGAGGCTGTGCCCGGCGACCGCGTCCGGCTCGATGCCCAGCCGGGCCAGCGCGGCGGCCAGCAGCCGGCCGACCGCGATGACGTCGGCGGCGTGGCCGAGCGGATCGGTCCGGCCGGTCAGCGGCGGGGGCTCCAGCCCGAAGTGCCGGGCGACGTCGTCGACGCGCGGCTCGAAGGCGGGCTCGAAGCCCGGGAACAGGAACGCCGTCCGCCCGCCCCCGGCGAGCAGCGGCCGGGGCGTGAACCAGATGTCGCTGCGGCCCCGCCACGGCGTGCCCCTGGCGACGACCGCGCGGGCCAGATCGAGCTTGTGGGACGTGGGTTCGACGATCGCGACCCGGCAGGGCAGGCCCGGATCCGGGTCGCCGCGCGTCAGCAGTTCCTCGTCCGGGACCGCGAGCAGGTCGCCCAGGGCGTCCGGGGAGGAGGCCGCGAGGCGCAGGACGGGCTCGTCCCGCCGCACGGACCGTCCCGTGAACGTGGCGCGCCGTGTCCGGGCAGGTGCGGGCGAGGGCGGCTCCTCCAGGACGACATGGGCGTTGACGCCGCCGAACCCGAAGGCGTTCACGACCGCGCGGCGCGGCACGCCGCCCGCCGGGGGCTCCCACTCCGCGGTCTCCCGTACGGGGCGCAGCCGGGTCCCGGCGAGCGCCGCGTGCGGTTCGTCGATGTGCAGGGTCGGCGGCAGGACCGCGTCGCGCAGCGCGCAGGACGCCTTGATGAGCCCGGCGATCCCGGCCGCGGGCATCGCGTGCCCGATCATCGACTTGACCGTGCCGAGCCACAGCGGCGGCGCGCCGCCGGGCGGGTCCGTCCCGAAGACGCGGCGCAGCGTCGCCAGCTCGGCCTCGTCGCCGGCGGGCGTCGCCGTCCCGTGCGCCTCGACCAGGCCGGCGGCGCCCGGCTCGGACGGATCGAGCCCGGCGTCCCGCCAGGCCCGCTCGACCGCCAGCACCTGGCCGTCCACCAGCGGGCTCATGGTCCCGCCGGCCCGGCCGTCGCTGGACGAGCCGACGCCGCGGATCACCGCGTGCACCCGGTCGCCGTCCCGCAGCGCGTCGGCCAGGCGCTTGAGCAGCACGACGCCGGTGCCCTCCGACAGGAGCGTGCCGTCGGCCGCCCGGTCGAACGGGCGGATCCGCTCGGTGCGGCTCAGCGCCCGCAGCTGGCTGAACACGCTCCACACGGTCACGTGGTGCGCGTGATGCACCGCGCCCGCCAGCATCGCGTCGCACTGCCCGCCGCGCAGCGCCCGTACGGCGTGCTCCACCGCCACCAGCGACGACGCGCACGCCGCGTCCACCGTGTAGGCGGGGCCGCGCAGGTCGAAGCGGTTGGCGATCCGGGACGCGGTGAAGCTCGGGACGAGCCCGACCGGATCCTCCAGGCGCCCGAGCCGGGACCGGAACGCCGCGCCGATCTCGGCCAGCCGGTCGGCGCCCAGCTCCGGGATCAGCTCGGCGAGCACGCCGGTGAGCTGGTGCGGGGCGCTCACCCGCTGGTCGAAGCGCGCCACACCGGGGGTGAGGTAGCCGCCGCGGCCGATGACCACGCCGATCCGCTCCCGGTCCGGCAGCCGCTCCTCGCCGCCCGCGTCCGCGATCGCCTCGGCGGCGGTCCGCAGCGCCAGCAGCTGGTCGGGCTCCATCCCCGGTACGGCGGACGGCATGATCCCGAACCGGGCCGGGTCGAACGTCGCCAGATCGTCGATGAACCCGCCCCGCCGGCAGTAGAACCGGTCGCTCTCGGGCGGCCGGTCGTAGGCCTCCGGGTCGTAGTAGACGCCGGGATCCCAGCGGTCGGCCGGGACGTCGGCGATCGCGTCCACGCCGTCGCGGATGTTGCGCCAGAACGCGTCCGCCGTACCGGCGCCGGGGAACACCGCCCCGATCCCGACGATCGCGACGGCGTCACTGTCCCCGTTGCCGCTGTCCCCGTCGCCGCTCATGGGGTCCCCGTGAAGACGACCTGGAGCTCGTCGCCGTACGCGATCTCGCGCAGCAGCGCCGCCACTCCCTCGTCCGGATCGATCAGCGGTACGCCGCGCCGGGCGTACTCGCGGGCCAGCTCGGGCGTCACCATCCCGCCGCCTCCGGCCCACGGCCCCCAGTCCGCGACCAGCACCCGGCCGCGCAGCGTCGTACGCCACGCGTGCGCGAGGGTGTCGCAGGCGTCGTTGGCGGCGGCGTAGTCGGCCTGGCCCCGGTTGCCGTGGACGCCCGAGACACTGCCGAACACCACGAAGAATCCGACGTCGGGGCGTACGGCGGCGGCCAGCGCGCGCGCCCCGTCCACCTTGGTCCGGTAGACCCGGCCGAACGAGACGGGGTCCTTGTCGCGGACGAGGCGGTCGTCCACGATCCCGGCACCGTGGAACACGCCGTCCAGGCGGCCGTGCCGCGCGTAGACGTCCTCGACCACGGCGCGGACGGCCTGCGCGTCCCGTACGTCCACCGCGTGGTAGCGGACGGAGGCGGCGTGCTCGCGCAGCGCGTCCAGGGTGCCGCCGACCTCGCGCTCGGCGAGGATCCGGCGGATCAGCGCCTCGATCTCCACCGGCGTGCGGACGCCGCCCCGCGCGACCAGCGCGCGCCGCAGCTCCGCCTCGTCCCGCGCCGCCGCGAGGGCGGGATCGGGGTCCGGATCGGGGTCGGGCGGTGGCGTACGGCCGATCAGCTCGATATGGCAGCCGGTACGGCGGGCCAGCTCCAGCGCCACGCGGGCGGTGATGCCGCGCGCGCCGCCGGTGAGCAGGACGACGCCGTCCCCGTCCAGGCCGAGGGTGGGCGGCTCGTCCTCGCCTGCGGGCATCTCGGCGGGGATCACCGTGAGCGTGTGCCGGGACGCGCCGTCGAGGCCGACCTCCACCGGCGCGCCCGTGTCGGCCATCTCGGCGAGGATCCGCAGGGCGACGGCTCGCGGGGTGTCCTTGGTGTCGACGTCCAGCGCGCGGACCATGACGCGCGGGTACTCCAGCGCCAGCGTCCTGGCCAGGCCGCGCAGCCCCGCGCCCGGGGTCGGGTCGCCGGCGCCGCTGCCGTCGTACCCGCGCCCGAACCTCCCGCTCGAACCGCTGGCGAGCAGCAGCCACCGCAGGCCGCCGCCGGCCAGCGCGTCACGGATCCCGCCGTACGCGCCGGGCAGCACGGGCCCGCCGCCGGGACGGAGCGCGGCCAGGTGGACGAGGCCGTCGCAGGGGCCGTCGGGCTCGGGCGGCGTCCGTACCTCCGCTCCCTGGCGTTCGAGCAGGTCGGCCAGTTCGAGCGCGATGCCGCCGCCGTCATCGACGATCACGAAGCTGCGGCCGGCGAACCGGCCGGGATCGAGCTCCGCGTCCAGGTCGGGAAGGGGCACCGTCGCCACCAGCTGCCGCAGCAGCCCCGGGCGCCGGCCGCCGATCCCGAGATGCTCGCCCAGCCAGCCGACGAGCTCCCCGATGGTCTTGATCCGGGCGAGCCGCTCGACGACCCGCTCGTCCAGGCGGGTGCCCGCCGGGGCCAGCCCGACCCGTTCGGCCAGCGCGCCGATGATCTCGGTGCGCTTGATGGAGTCGATCGACAGATCGCCCTCCAGGTCCAGCTCGGCGGCCAGCATCGCCTCCGGGTAGCCGGTACGGGACGCGATCACGCCGAGCACCGCCGCCCTGACCTGGTCCTCGTCCAAGACCTGGGGCTCCGGTACGGGTCCGGCCGCGGGCTCGCGCGGCGGCCCGATCGAGGCGCTCACGACCTCGCCCGGCAGCGCGCGGCGCGGCCCGGGGACCGGGAACGGTGGTACGGCCTCCGGCGCCGAATCCGGTATCGCGTGCCGCTCGCCCGCATCCGAGCCCGCGCCGAGGTAGTCGAGCACCACGTCGCGCTGGGCGGCGATGATCTCGCGGCCCGCGCGCAGGAACTCCACGACCGTCCCTTCGGCGGCGGCGTTCGCCGCCCGGCGCGGCGGCCGGGCCGGTGCGGGGACGCCCTCGCCGCTCCGCCGGATCCCGGGCGGGCTCGGCGGCGCGATCCGCTCGGCGGGACGGAGCCCGTTCGGCAGATGGACGCCGTCGGCCGTACGGACGAGGTGGCCGTTGACGATCCAGCCGGGGGCGGGCGGCGCGCCGCCGTCGGAGACGATCCGCGCGTCCCGTCCGGCGAACAGGCGCGGCGCGTCCACCGGGACGCCCGCCACGGCCAGCTCGGCCAGGGTGAGGAGGAGCCGCTCCAGGCCCGCCTCGCCGGGCGCGTCGACGGCGACGGCGGTGTGCGGCCGGTCGCCGAGGATCGCCCCCGTCAGCTGCGTCAGAACGCGTCCCGGCCCGGCCTCCACGAACACCCGCGCGCCCGCCTGGTACATCGCCTCGATCTGCTCGGCGAACCGGACCGGCGCCGCGACCTGGCCCGCGAGCGTCCGGCGCAGCTCCACCGGGTCGGTGCCGTACGGGGCGGCCGCGGAGTTGGACCACACCGGGTACGCGGGCGGCCGTACGGGGCGCGCGTCCAGCTCGGCGCGCAGCGCGGCGGACGCGCCCGCGACCAGCGGGCTGTGGAACGCGCACGCGACCGGCAGCCGCCGGGTCGCGATCCCGTGCTCGCCCAGGATCTCCAGGGCCTCCGCCATGCCCGCCGTGGAACCGGAGATCACCACCTGGCGGGGCGCGTTGTGGTTGGCGATCACGACTCCGGCGACATCGGCCAGCGTGGCCCGCACGTCCTCGATGCGCGCCGTGACCGCCGCCATCTCACCCACGTCGCCCTGCTCACCACCGCCCTGCTCACCACCACCGGGCTCACCACCACCGGGCTCAGTGGCGGCGGCCAGGATCGCCTCGGCGCGGGCGGCGCTCAGGCCGATCAGGTCCTCCTCACCGAAGGCACCGGCGGGCACAGCTACGACGAGTTCGCCGTAGCTGTGCCCGCCGGCGAGGTCCGGCCGTACGCCAAGGTCGGCGAGCAGCCGGTGCACGGCCAGCCCGGCGATGCCGAGGGCCGGCTGGGCGGCGCGCGTGTCGGTGAGGGCCAGGCGCTGCCGCTCCGACTCCTCCGGCGTGAACGCGACGGGCGGGAACATCGCGTCCGCGTAGCCCCCGCCGCCCAGCCGCAGCAGGCGCTGCAGGCGCGGGAACGCCACGAAGAGGTCGGCGAGCATGTCCGGCCGCTGGCTGCCCTGGCCCGGGTAGAGGAACGCGACCTGCCCGCCGAGCCCTTCCTCCGCGACGAACACGCCGGGCACCGTACGGAACTCGCGGGCGTCGGCCAGCTTGGCGGCCAGGTCGTCGAGATCGGACGCCACCAGCGCGACCTGGACGGTGCCGTGCCCGTCGCCCGCCACCGTGCGGGCGAGGTCGCGCAGCCGCGGCCTCGGCTCCTGGGAGCCCGCCGTGAGCAGCTCGCCGAGCCGGTCCAGCTCCGCCCGGGCCTCAGCGCGCCCGGCCCCGCGGATCAGGAACAGCTCGGCGGGCCACTCGGCGACCCCGGAGACCGGCTCTGGAGCACCGTCGTACCCGGCCAGCACCGCGTGGAAGTTGGCGCCGCCGAACCCGAACGCGCTGAGCCCCGCGTACCGCTCCCCAGGCGCGGCCGCCCAGGGGCGTGCCGTACGGCCGAACTGGAACGGGCTGGTGGCCGCGTCGAAGGCCTGGTTGGGCCGCTCCAGATGCAGGGTGCCGGGCCGGACGCCGGTGTGCAGCGCGTACGCCGTCTTGATGAGCCCCGCCAGCCCGGCGGCGCACTTGGTGTGCCCGATCTGCGACTTCACCGAGCCCAGCGCCGTACCGCCCGGCCGCGCGCCCGCCGCCTCGAACGTCTCGGTCAGCGTGGCCAGCTCCGTACGGTCGCCGACCTCGGTACCGGTGCCGTGCGCCTCGACCAGGCCCACCTGGGCCGGGGAGACGCCGGCCCGCCGGTACGCCCGGTCCAGCGCGCGGCGCTGCCCCTCGGCGCGCGGCGCGGTGACGCCGAGCGAGCGGCCGTCGCTGGACCCGGCGACCGACTTGACGACCGCGTAGATCCGGTCGCCGTCGCGCTCGGCGTCGGCCAGCCGCTTGAGCACCACGCAGCCGACGCCCTCGCCCAGCGCGATCCCGTCGGAGGAGGCGTCGAACGTGGCGCACCGGCCGCGCGGCGACAGCGCGTGCACCGCCGAGAAGAGCAGGTAGTCGTAGATGCCGTTGTGCAGGTCGGCGCCACCGCACAGGACCATGTCGCTGGCGCCCGACACCAGCTCCTTGCAGGCGGAGTCGAGCGCGGCCAGCGACGCGGCGCAGGCGGCGTCGACGGTGTAGTTGGCACCGCCCAGGTCCAGCCGGTTGGCGATCCGCCCGGCGATCACGTTGGTGAGCACGCCGGGGCAGGAGTCCTCGGTCAGCCTCGGCAGCTGCTCGTCCAGGCCGGGCGGCACCTCGCCGTAGTACATCGGCAGCAGCGCGCGGGTCCCGTACGCGGTACCGAGGTCGGTGCCCGCCTCCGCGCCGAAGAACACCGACGTACGCGACCGGTCGAACGGGCGCTCGTCGTACCCGGCGTCCTTCAGTGCCCGCGCGGCGACCTCGAGGCTGAGCAGCTGCACCGGCTCGACGCCCGCCAGCGACTGGGGCGGGATGCCGTACGCGAGCGCGTCGAACGCCACGTCCGGCAGGAACCCGCCCCACTTGGACGGGGTCCGCTCGCCCGCGCCGTCCCCGACGGCCGCCGGGTCGAAGTAGAGGTCGGGGTCCCAGCGCTCGCGCGGGACCTCGGTGATCGCGTCCACGCCGCCGACGACGTTGGCCCAGAACGACGGCGCGTCGGGGGCCTGCGGGAACACGCAGCCGATCCCGACGATCGCGATGTCCATCGGCCCCGCCGCGTCCTCCGGTGTGCCGGCCGCGTCCCCGGCGGCGTCGGCGGGCGTGATCAGGCCCAGCTTGGCCGCCCGGGTGGCCAGGAAGAACGTGGCGCCGGTGCTGACCTGCTCGTGCAGGCCGGTGATGCTGGTGGTGGCCGAACGCAGCGCCGCCACCTGGCCCAGCATGTACATGCCCTCGCGGCGCTGCTCGTCCGCGTCGACCGGGACCAGGCCGTTCAGGTCGGCCGAGCCGGTCGAGCCGGCCGGGCCGGACCCGCCGGGCAGCGGATCGATGTCGGCGTCGCGGCGCAGGCCCTTGCTGGCCACCCGCAGCCGGCCGAGGTTGATCTCCTCCAGCAGCCGCCACATCTCCTCGCGCGGCGTCCCGGCCTCCTCCAGGCGGCGCCGCTCCGCCTCGAACGCCTCGACGTACGGGGTGCGCGCGCACCGGGTGGCGTGCCCCGGCGAGGTCTCCAGCAGCGCGGTCCCGTCGCAGTCGACGGCGGCGCGCTGGAACTCCGGCATGATCGCCCCGGCCGCGACCGCCTCGTACGTGAACAGGTACGCGGTGCCCATCAGGACGCGGATCTCCGCGCCCCGCTCGGCCAGCGGCCCGGCCAGCGCGGCCACCATCGCCGCCGAGCGCTCGTCATGGATCCCGCCCGCGAACATCACCGAAAGCTCGGCGGCGTCGCCGTCCTCGCAGAAGCCGAGGAGGCGTTCGACCTGGGCCTCCCACAGCGGGAAGCTGCCGCGCGGGCCGACATGACCGCCGCACTCCATGCCCTCGAACACGAACTTGCGGGCGCCCTCGGCGAGGAAGCGGTCCAGCAGGCCGGGCGAGGGGACGTGCAGGTACGTGCTGATCCCGGCGGCCTCCAGCGGCTCGGCCTGGGCGGGACGGCCGCCCGCGATCAGCGCGTACGGGGGCCGGGCCGCGCGGACGGCCTCCAGCTGCGCCGCGCGCAGTTCCGGCGGCGCGAAGCCGAGGATCCCCACGCCCCACGGCCGGTCCGCGAGCCGCCCGGCGGTCTCCGCTAGCAGCTCGCGCGCCTCCTCGCCGTTCATCAGCGCCAGCGCCAGGAACGGCAGCCCGCCGTCCTGCGCGATCGCCTCGGCGAACACCGCCCGGTCGCTGACCCGCGTCATCGGGCCCTGGACGACCGGGTACGCGCGGCTGATCGCGGCGCCCGGCGGGAGGTCCCTCGGGGCCAGCGGCTCGGACCGGACGGCGGCGCGGATGTGCGCGGCGATCTGGTCGCGGATCGCCCGGACCACGCCGCCCGCCGTCTTGTGGCGGCGGGCCAGCGGCCCGGCGAGCGCGCCGTCCTGCCCCATCGCGATCGGCCGGTCCCGCAGGCCGCCCCCGGCGCCGAGCGCGGCGTTGATCCCGGCGAGGTCCAGTCCCTCCAGATCGAACGGGGGCAGGTCGGGCCGCGCGTACACGCGGTGGTCCCGGACGACGCGGGTCTCGCCGCCGTCCATCGCGGCCAGCGCGGCGGCGACACCGGCGGGTGGGTCCATCTCCCGGACCAGCGCGAGCTGGGAGTCGAGCACGACGCCCGCAGCGCCACCCGCCACCGCGGCGGCGGCGGTGTGCGGGCCGATCCCGCCGGCGGCCCAGATCGGCACGCCGACCCTGGCGTCCCCGAGCAGCCGCTGGAGCAGCACAAACGTGGTCAGATCGCCGACCCGGCCGGCGCCCTCCCGGCCGCGCGCGATGATCCCGTGCAGGCAGCCGCCGGCCGTGCCGCCGAACCTGCGGACGGCCCCGGCCGCCTCCTCGGGATCGACGACCTCGATCAGCAGCCGGCGGCCCCGGGCGAACGCCTCGGCGTCGATCAGCCCGTCCGCCGGTGCCTCGTCGTCCTCCGGTGCGGGCGGTCCAGACTCGGGCGCTTCCGGACGGGCGGGTGCGGTGTCGGCCGCAGGCTTCTTGGGGGGCGGGATGACGCGGACGGAGGGCATGACCCGTACCGTCCAGTCCCCGTCCTCAGGCTCCTCGTCCGGGACGGGCTCGGCCACGGCGCGCTCCGGCACCGCACGCTCCGGCACGGGCGGGGCTTCCGGGACGGGCGCGGTACGGGGCGTGGGCTCGGGTGCGAGCGCGGCGGCGTCGATCACGACCGTGTCGACGGCGTCCGGAAGGTCGCGGGGCCGTACACCGCAGCCCGCCGGTATCCGGACCGCGAACGGCCCCGGCCACCAGCGGCGCGCGTCGGCCAGCGCCGCGAGGGCGGCCGCCCGGTCCGTTCCGAGATCCAGGACGCCGAGCCCGCCGGCCCGTGCCACCGCCACCACCAGATGCGGAGCGGGCCGCCCGAACGGGCAGATTCCGATGATCTGGGGCACCGGGCGATCGCCCGCAGGGCCGCCTGCGCCGCCCGAACCCATCCCAGCCGTCATGCGCTGCCCCCTGACCGCCTGGCTGCTACAACGCTGGGCCACACTACGTTCGGCGATCGGGTCGTCACTCAGGCGACACACCAGGGACGGGGCCGATTACGGGGACCGAAAAGCATCCCTGGGGCTTCCCTTGACCCTGGGGCTTCGATGACACGGCCTGGGGATTCGATGACACGGCCTGGGGATTCGATGACACGGTGCGGACCCGGGTGACCGACGATCACCCGGGTCCGCATCCCGAAATGTCCCTGCGGGCGCGCGCGTCGCCGCCGGGGGCCGGGAAACCAGGGGTCAGATGGCGGCGGGACGGCGGCGGTGCGCCCGGAGCCCGTGCCGGACGATGCCCTCGTCCAGCCACCGGTCGAGATGCGCCCACGTGGTCGTCCGCGCCGCCGACCCGGTCAGCACGCCCACGTGCCCGCCGGGCGCGACCTCGAAGCGCACCTCGGGGGCGTTGGGCAGCAGCCGGGTCAGCGGGCGCACCGCGCTCGCGGGCGCCAGCCGGTCGTCACGTCCCGCGATGGCCAGAACCGGTACCCGTACCCCGTCCAGGCCGATCCGCCGGCCGTCCACCTCCAGCTCGCCGCCGGCCTCTCCCGTCTCGCGCAGAAAGGCCGAGCGAAGCCCTTCCGAGCGGCGGCCGGAAGAGGCCATCATCGCGTTCGCGAAATGATCCAGCGCCTCGATCTGGGCCAGGAAATCGGCGTCGTCAAGGTGAGTCAACATTTGGTAAGGACGCAGCAGGTATTTCTCGACGCCGAGCAGCCCGCGGGCCGTATCGGACGAGGGAACCGCAAGGCCGCCGAACAGCGCGCCCGCGACCGCCGCCTCCAGGCTCCCGGCCGGCCGGGCGGCCGGCCACCGCGGCGCGGACCCCGGCACGGATCCCGGTACGGGCACCGAGGCCGGGTCGGCGGGTGCCGCGACCAGCACGACCGAGGCGACCGGCGGCGGCGGATCGGCGGCCGCGGCCAGCAGTGCCAGGATCCCGCCGAGCGACCAGCCGACCAGCTGCACCGGCTGGCCCCCGGCGTCCCGGCTGACCGCGCCGATCGCCTCCGGCAGCCCCGCCCCGGCCCCCTCATCGCCGTCCGGCCGCTGGTCGAGCAGGTAGCTGCGACGTCCCGCGTTCACCAGATGCTCGGCCAGGCTGCACCCCCGGCGCAGGTCGTAGCAGCGCACCGGCGCGGCCGGCGGCGGTACGAACAGCACCGGCGGGCCCGCCGCGATCAGCTCGCGCGGGCCCCGGTAGCGGTGCACCGACCGGCCGGGCCCCTCCTCGATCACCTCCATCGGCGTCGGGCGCAGGTCGGCCACCTGGCCGTGCACCAGCTTGCGGGCGACGTTGGACGCGGCGGCGCGCAGGCTCCGGGGGGACGGCATCATCCGAGGATCCAGCTCCGTTCGATGGGCCCCGAGGAAATTGGATCAATCACCTTGCGGGGGGCGGTGACCCGATCGTTCATGCTCGCTTCCCGCATTCTTACACCGCGCACGGCAGGGCCGATATCGCGGGCCTGTGAAGGCAATGTTCATTCGGCTTGACAGGGCGGCTCCGGCGCTCTGGAATGGGACCGGAAAAGCGACCGGCCGGTCAGCCGGGACGGCGTCCGGCCGGGTGCGGCCCGCCCCGCCCCCTCGCGTCGCCCGGCGACATCGCGCATAATGTCGGTCACAGCCCGTAGCGAGCACGCGCGGGACACGCCGCCAGGCGGGGTAGGCGATGACGATTCTCGATCCGGCGGGCTCCGCGCCCGGCCCGTCCAAGGCCGGTCGCCCGGCCAAGCCCGGCCGCCCCCTGTACGGGGCCCAGCACCGGCGTTCCGCACGGGCGGGCGGGGTCATGCCCGCCGTGGCGCCGCTGGTGGCCGCCCACCACGCCGCCTACCCCGCGGCCGACGAGGGCGAGCTGCTGCGCGGCTACGAGGTCGCCGAGCGGCTGCACCGGGGCCAGCTGCGCAAGTCCGGTGCCCCCTACATCACCCATCCGCTCGCGGTGGCGCTGATCCTGGCCGGGATGGGGATGGACACCACCACGCTCGTCGCGGCGCTGCTGCACGACACCGTCGAGGACACCCCGTACACCCTCGGCGAGGTGCGGGCCGACTTCGGCGAGCAGGTCGCGGTGCTGGTCGACGGGGTCACCAAGCTCGACGGCGAGCGCTGGGGCGAGCGGGCCGAGGCCGAGACGCTGCGCAAGATCGTGCTGGCCGCCGCGGCCGATCTGCGGGTCCTGGTGATCAAGCTGGCGGACCGGCTGCACAACCTGCGCACGCTGGGCTTCCGGCCGGCGCACAAGCGGGCCGGGTACGCCAAGGCCTCACAGGAGCTGCTGATCCCGTTCGCCGAGCGGCTCGGCATCCACATGCTCAAGCGGGAGATGGACGATCTGGCCTTCGCCGCCCGCGACCCCGAGGGCCACGCGGCCACCGCCCGCGCGGTGACGGCCGCGCTGCGCGGCGCCGGGCCCGCGTTCGGTGCCGCGCTGGGCCTGCTGCGCGCCTCGCTGGCCGCGCACCGGGTCCCCGCCCGCGTGTCCATCCGGCCCCGCCACCTGTACGCGGTCCACCAGGAGCGCGAGGGCCAGCTCGCGGGGCTGCGGCCGTGCGACGCCGCCCGCCTGCTGCTCCTGGTCGACGGCGACGACCAGGACTGCTACATCGCGCTCGGCGCCGTCCACGCGGCGCTGCACCCGATCGCGGGCCGGGTCAAGGACTTCATCGCGCTGCCCAAGTTCAACATGTACCGGTCGCTGCACACCCGGGTGATCAGCCCCGACGGCGACCTGCTCGACGTCATCATCCGCAGCCAGGCGATGCATCCGGTGGCCGAGTACGGCATCGTCGCCCACATCCGCGAGGCCGGCACCGGCGCGGCCGCCGCGGGCGCCGTGGCGGGCCGGCGCGACCTGGTGTGGCTGAGCCGGCTGCTGGCCTGGGAGTCCGACGCCCCGTCCGCCGCGTTCCTCGACAGCCTGCGCGCCGACCTGGCCGCCGGCGACCTCGCGGTGTTCACGCCGTCCGGGGAGGTCGTGGCGCTTCCGGCCGGCGCCACCGCGCTCGACCTCGCCTACGCGCTCGGTTCCGAGACCGGCGACCTGTGCATCGGCGCGCTGGTCAACGGCCGGCTGGCGGCCCTGTCGGCCGAGCTGCGCAGCGGCAACGTGGTCGAGATCCTCACCGAGCCGGGCGGCGCCCCGTCCGAGGACTGGCTGGACTTCGCGGTGACCGCCCGCGCCCGGGTGCACATCCAGCGGTCGCTGGCCCGCCGCCGCGCCGAGGAGGCCGCCGCCGGCGGGCGCCGCCGCCTCGTCCGGGCGCTGGCCGGCCGCCGGATCGACCTGCTCGCCGCCGAGGCCCGCGGTGACTCGCTGGCGGTCGCCCGCGACCTCGGCTACGGCGAGGTCGACGAGATGTACGCGGCGCTGTCGGCCGGCTCGCTGGCCCTGGACGATCTCCTCGCGCGGTTCGCCCGCGCCTAACCGTCTGTGTTCATAAGACCCGGCCCACAGTGCTCGCCTGGCGGCTCGCACCGTGACCGTGCCTTGTGCGAGCGCGGCATCGCTTCGCGATCTGGCCGGTGAGGCTCACCTCCGGCATTACCTCGCCGGCCAGGTAGCGCGCTCGCGCGGTGGCTGAGGCCACTTTGAGACAAGCCCTGGCTCCCCCGCGCCCGGTGCGCGGGGAAGGCCGTCGCTAGGCTGGCGGCGAGGTGATCGGATGAGCGAGGAGCGGTCCTTCGAGATCAGGACCGACGGCCCGAGGATGATCGTGGCCGGGGTGGACGGGTCCGACACCTCGATGCGCGCCGGCGCGTACGCCTGGGGCCTGGCCCGCCGCAACGACGCCCGGCTGCTGCTGGTGCACGTCTCCCCGATCTCCTCGCTGTCCAGCCTCACCCCGGGCGGTGCCGCGATCATGCGGGAGGCCGCCGAGGAGACCGCGAGGGAGCTGCGCGCGGAGGTCGACCGGGCGATCAGCCGGGGCCGGCCCGCCGTCCGGTACGAGTTCGTGGTCGAGCAGGGCGACGCGGCCACGATGCTGGCCCGCGTCGCCGACCGGGTCCGCGCCGACGTCGTGGTCGTCGGCGCGTCCGCGCAGGCCGGGCACCGCCTGATCGGCTCGGTGGCGGTACGCCTGGTACGCGCCGGGCACTGGCCCGTGACCGTCGTACCGTGACGCCTCCGGTTCCACCGCACGCAATGGGGAAGGGCACCGCCATGGACGAACCCTGCCTGACCGAGGTGAGCTGGAACGGGAGCGCCCTGCGGATCCGCGGCCGCTGCACCACCGCCGCCGGCGAGCCGTCGATCCTGCTCCGCGAGCGGGACGGCGAGCGGCGCTTCAGCGTCCCCGCCCGCGCACCGGCCGGCGGGCAGGCGTTCGAGGCGGAGGTCGACACCGCCACGGCGGCGAGCGGCGACCCCCTGCCCACGGGCCTGTGGGACGTGGAGCTGGCGGCCGGCGACGGTACGCGGCGGCCGCTCGGGCCGTCCCGCGACCCCGGCCTCGACCTCGTACCGCAGCGCCGGTTCCGGCCCGACGACACCACGGTGACCGCGTACTTCAGCCTGGACGGGCCGCTGGCGATCGACGTCGGCGGCGAGTCGCATCCCGGCCGCGCCATCCAGGCCGACGAGCTGGCCTGGAACGGGCACGACCAGGAGCTGACGATCACCGGCCACCTGTCGCTGGACGCCCTGAGCAGCCCGATCTCGGCGACGCTCACGCTCCGCGAGCGCCGCTCGCAGCGGGTCTTCGAGGTCATCGCGGCGCTGCAGGACGCGCCCGGGCGGCTCGGCTACACCGCCGCCGTCCCGATGACCCGCGCGTTCATCGACGATCCGCTGCCGCGCGGGGCCTGGGAGGCCTACCTCATCCTCGGATTCTCCGGCATGCACCGGGAACTGCGGGTCCTGGCACCGGACCGGCCGCTGGAGCTGCGCGTACGGCGGCGGCTGATCCCGGTGCGGATCGCGTCCACCCGCGCCCCCGAGCCGCTCACGATCATCGTGGGCAAGGCGCGAGCTTAGGGGACTCTCGTCACCGCCGCCGGCGCCGGTTACGTGGCTGCCGGGGCCGTCTGGGGTGCATGCAGGCCGGCGCGACCGCCGCCAGCAGGCCGACGAGGGCCGTACCGCCCGTCAGGTGGAGCGCGGACGTCGTCAGGGCGGCGGCGGCCGGGACCCGCAGCGTCAGCGGCAGCAGCGTCGCCAGGGCCACCGCCATGCCGCCGACCCACACAAACGCCCGTACGGGCCGTTCGGCGACCCCGATCAGCAGATGCAGCAGCGCCGTGGCCTGCAGCGCCCCCACGATGGCGCAGAGCCCGTAGGCGAGTGCGGCGGCGTCCGTGCCGACCCCGCTCCCGATGAACACGGGCATCGGGACGCCCAGGACACCCCGGATCAGCCCCACACCCGCGAACATCAGCGCGGCCACGATCGTCGCCGCGCCCAGCCCGCACAGCCACAGCCGCCGGGCGTGCACGCCCGGCCGCGCCGAGATCTCCTCGTGCAGCCGGACGAACTCCTCGTACTGTGCCATCGGCGCCACCGCGTGACCGCGCAGCGATGCCCGGCACCGGAACGATCGCTCCAGCGGCCGGCGTCCCGATCCCCGCCCGTTGCCCCGCCGGCGCGGATCGTGGAAGAACGACTCGAACGGCGTCTCCCCCATGCTCAGTGTGCTACCCGGTCCCGTTGGGGGGACTCCACGCCGGTTCAGATGTTTGTGGACTTTTTGTCACGCTAGGGCGAAGTCCGCGCTCCCGCCGGTTCCGCCGCGTACGCCAGCCCTGGGTAACGTGGCGGGATCGGCCCACGACCCCCGGGAGTGACCATGGAGACCACGGAACGCGAGTTCACCGTGGCGGAGGCGCGCGCGCTGATCCCCGAGGTGCGGGACCGGGCGGCGGAGATCGTACGGCGGCGCGCCGACCTCGCCGAACTGACCCTCGACCTGCGCGTGCGCGGCGTGTCCGAGCGGGGCGGGATCCCGGAGGTGAAGGCGTCCGAGGCCCGGCTGGACGAGGAGATCGCCTGGTTCACCGCCCAGGGCATCGAGGTGAAGAGCCTGGCCCCGTTCCTGGTCGACTTCCCGGCGACCCTGGACGGCCGCTCGGTCCGGCTGTGCTGGCTGGAGGGCGACACCGAGCTCGGCTGGTACCACCGGACCGATCTCGGCTTCGCCGGCCGCCGCCCGCTGCCCTAGGCAAAGCGAAGGGGACCCCGGGAGCGTCCCGGGGTCCCCTTCGCTTTGCCGTATGACTAGACCTGGCCGGCCTTCTCCAGCGCCTCGCAGCAGGTACCCGAGATCAGGCGGGCCACCACGTACGGGTCGACGTTGGCGTTCGGACGGCGGTCCTCGATGTAGCCCTTCTTGTCCACCTCGACCTGCCACGGGATGCGCACCGAGGCGCCGCGGTCGGAGACGCCGTAGCTGAACTCGCTCCACGGGGCGGTCTCGTGCATCCCGGTCAGCCGGCGCTCGATGTCGGCGCCGTACCCGGTCACGTGGTCCTGCGCCTTGACGGCGAGGGCCTCGCACGCGGTGATGATGGCGTCGTAGCCCTCGCGCATGGCCTTGGTGGAGAAGTTGGTGTGCGCGCCGGCGCCGTTCCAGTCGCCCTCGACCGGCTTGGGGTCGAGCGTGGCCGAGACGTCGAAGTCCTCGGCGATGCGGTAGAGCAGCCAGCGGGCGACCCACATGTGGTCACCGACCTCGAGCGACTCCGCCGGGCCGATCTGGAACTCCCACTGGCCGGGCATGACCTCGGCGTTGATGCCGGACAGCTTCAGCCCGGCGTCCAGGCAGGCGTCCATGTGCCGTTCCACGATCTCGCGGCCGAACACCTCGTCGGCGCCCACACCGCAGTAGTAGAACCCCTGCGGGGCCGGGAAGCCGCGCTCGGGGAAGCCCAGCGGACGGCCGTCCTTGAAGAAGGTGTACTCCTGCTCGATGCCGTACCAGGACTCCTGCGCGGCGTACTTCTCCGCGATCGGGCGCAGCTGCGCCCGGGTGTTGGTCGGGTGCGGCGTGCCGTCGACCAGGAAGACCTCGCACAGCACCAGCTTGTGGTCGCCGCCGCGGATCGGGTCGGGGCAGCTGAAGACCGGCTTGAGCACGCAGTCCGACTTGTCACCCGGCGCCTGGTTGGTGCTGGAGCCGTCGAAACCCCAGTCCGGCAGCTCGGCGCCGTCGGCAAGGATCCTGGTCTTGGAACGGAGCCGGGCGGTGGGCTCGGTGCCGTCGATCCAGATGTACTCGGCCTTGTAGCTCAACGTCGGGTCCCTTCGTCAGGTTTCGGCCTTGACGAGGTTGACAACCGGCCATTTCGGACCTGTTGCCCGTATGTGAACGCCGTGTTAATTGCCCGCTGAGCTGCCCGAACGCCACTGAGACCCTGGTCACATCCACCGAATTACGGCCTCCGGCAAGATCACTCTACACCGACCGGCGATCTCAGGCCCCGTTCAGCGTCCAGGCCAGCGTCGCCGCTATCGGGTAGTGGTCCGAGAGCATCTCGTCGCCGTCGGTACGGAACCGCGCGTTCTCGTTGGCGTACTCGACCAGCCGCAGCCCGACCCGCGCGCTGCCCCGGAACAGGATCTTGTCGACGACCTCGCACGCATCGGTCACATCGGCGTCATCGCACACCAGCGCCGGATCGCCCGCCGCCGGCGGCGTCCCGCCCCGTACATCCGCCACCCAGGCGTCGGTGAAGGCGCCCGTGTTCACCAGCTCCCGGATGTTGTCCTCGGCCCGCGTATAGCGCGTATTGGTGTCGCCCATCACGATCACCGCGTTCCCGGGTGAATTCTGCGAGATGTACCCCGAGATCTGGCTGATGTTGTCCCGCCGCGCCGCGAGGTCCGCACTGGTCGTCCCCGCATTGGCGTGCAGGTTGTACAGATCGACGAACACGCCCTCCGCAAGTTCGATCCGCTTGAACGTGAACCCCTTGGGCGTGAAGCAGTCGAACCCGTTGCACCGGTTCCACTTCACCCGCCTCAGATCGCTGTACGGATGATCGGACATCGTGTTGAGCCCGCTCCCGAACAGCACCCCGCCGCTCGTCGGCGTCCGGTACGGATGGCGGTCGGTGCTGTAGAGGTCCGCGTGGTAATTGAAGTCCTCCTGCACATTGACCACGTCGTAGGCGTTGACCCGTTCGCCGATCGGCTTGGTGTTCCGCTCCGGATCCCCACCCGAGATCACCCCCGGCAACCCCGCCACGTTGTACGTCAGAAGGGACAGACTCCCCCCAGCCTCCGCCCGAGCCACCCCGGGAACCACCAGAGCACCCGCCGTCACCGCCGCCGCGACCACCAGGGAGATCCGCATGATCGTCCTTCCGCCTTCCGATGGATGATCTCCCTGCCAATCTCCATCGCCGGCCGCACCCGGTAAAGACCTCGAGCCGCGAAAATACGAACGTTCTTCACGTCCTTGCGGCGCGGGAATCGCTCCGTTCGCCGTCCCGCGGATTCAGCGGAAGCGGTCGGTGGCCTGGATGAGCAGGTGGCGGGTCCCGGGCTCGGAGCCGCCGTGGCCCGCGTCCTCGACGATGTGCAGTTCGGCCTCGGGCCAGGCCCGTCCCAGGTCCCAGGCCTGGTCCGGCGGCGTCTTGATGTCGTACCGGCCGTTCACGATCACCGCCGGGATGTGCCGCAGCCGGTCCACGCCCGCCAGAAGTCCCTCCTCGGGCAGGAATCCCCCATTGCTGATGTAGTGATGGGTGATCCGGGCGAACGCCAGGAGCATGTCGTCTCCCAGGTCGGGCGGCGTCACGGGCAGCAGGGTGTTCGCCGAGAGCTCCCACGCCATCCAGGCCCGTGCCGCAGGGACGTGCACCGCGGGGTCAGGGTCGGTGATCCGGCGGCCGTACGCGGCAACGAGATCGTCCTGCTCGCCGGCCGGGATCGCGTCGCGGAACGCCGTCCACTCCGCCGGGAACAGGTGCGCCGCGCCCGCCGGGGTGAACGCCCATGCCTCGTCGGCCGGCCGGATGAGCCAGACACCGCGCAGCACGAGCTCGGTGACCCGATCGGGATGAGCCTGCGCGTACGCCAGCCCCAGCGTGGTGCCCCAGCTCCCGCCGAACACCAGCCAGCGGTCGATCCCCAGATGCTCACGGAGCCGCTCGATGTCGGCGACCAGATGCGGGGTGGTGTTGCGCTCCAGGGACACCGTCGGATCACCGGCGAACGGCAGGCTCCGGCCGCAGTTGCGCTGGTCGAACAGCACGATCCGGTACGCGTCCGGATCGAAGAACCGCCGGTTGTCGGGCAGTAGCCCACCACCGGGCCCGCCGTGCAGGAACAGCGCGGGCTTTCCTTCGGGATTCCCGCACGTCTCCCAGTAGATCTCGTGGCCGTCCCCGACCCCGAGCATCCCCGAGTCGTACGGCTCGACCGGCGGATACCAGTCCCTCGAACGATCAACCATTGCCGCGCTCCCTTCCAGCAGGCCCGAGCAGATCCCAGCGGTTGCCGGCGATGTCGAGGAACACGGCGACCCGCCCGTAGGCCTCCGTGCGCGGCGAGGTGACGAATTCGACTCCGGCGGCCGCCATGCGCTGGGAGGCGGCATCGAAGTCGTCCACGTGAAGAAAGAACCCCACGCGGCCGGCGACCTGGTCTCCGACGGCGCCGGATTGACGCTCGCCGTCCGCACGGGCGAGCAGGATGCCGGTCTCGGCGCCCGGCGGACGGACGACGACCCAGCGTTTCGGACGGCCGCCGCCGGTCAGTGATGGCGAGTCCTCTACCAGCTCGAATCCCAGAGCGGCGGTGAAGAACTCGATGGCTTGGTCGTAGTCGTCCACAACGATCGTGATCAGGTCGAGTCGCACCCGTACGACGGTAGTGGCGCCCGCAGGGGCACCCCATCCCGGTGCCCTGACGATGTTCACGACGCCAGAAGATGATCTTTGCCCATGGCTTCGGCGAAGGGGCCTGACCCGCAGTTCGCGGACCAGGCCCTTCACATTCCCTTAACCGATCCCGGTCGATATGACATGCCCCTCACGTCCATGGAACCCGGTCATACCCGAAACGATCACCATGGAGCGGCGACCCGGCGCGCCTCAACGCGTCAGCAGGGCCCGCCTCACACCGGCGATCGTCGATCGGTCCAGGCCGAGCCCATCGCGTACGTAGCGGTCGAAGCTTCCGTATTCGGCGCGCACCCCGTCGAAGAAGGCCTCAAGGTATTCGGCCCGCTGCTCCATGAGGGGACGGATCAGTTCGATGTCGATGCCCTTGCCGGCCAGATGGGCGTAGGTCCTCTCGTGGGAGGCCGCCAGGTACTGGTTGGAAAGCAGGAAATCCTCTACGACGGTCTTCTCCGGGACGCCGAGTAGGCGCAGGATGACCGCGGACATCGCTCCGGTACGGTCCTTACCCGCCGTGCAGTTGTAGAGCAGCGGTGTCTGGGCGCCGTCGCCGAGCCGCTGCAGGACGTCCTTGAATCCCTGCTGTGCCACCGAGTCGGTGGCCAGTCTCCGGAAACCGTCGAGGGGAATCTGCACCGCCTTCCCGTCCCCGAGCATTTCCTCGATGACGCTCGGGTCGCCTGAAGCCAGCGCCCGCTGGATGGCCGCGGACAGCGCGTTGCCACTCTCGTCCAGCAGCGGCAGGTGGACGGCCGCGGTGCCGGCGGCCAGCCGGTTGGGGCCGGCGCTGTCGATCTCCTCCTGGCCACGGAAGTCGACGGCCGTCGCCAGGCCGAGAGAGGACAGTGTCCGTACGCCCGCGTCGGTCAGTCCGGCCAGGTCGTCCGAGCGGTAGACGAGACCCCACCGCACCCTGTGGCCGTTCGTGGTCTCGTAGCCACCGAGGTCTCGCAGGTTGTCGGCGCCCTGTGTCGCGATGTGCCGGGCTCCGGCGATCTGGCCGTGCGCCCGGTCCGAACGCCGGGGGGCGATCTCGAAGAACCAGCGCCGCGCCGGGTCGAGCCCGGTGACCCGGGCATGGCCGGAGGGCGTCACGCTGACCAGCCCGCCGGTGCGCGAGGGGTCGCCCGCGTCGGTGGCGGCGTAGACGAAGGCCGTACCGGGCCTGCGCGCCCTCCAGTCGAGCTGGTACGCACCGTCCGCCGCGCGAACGACCGACACCTGCGAGAACGGTGGATTTCCGGGAGACCGCACTGGGTCGGCCGAGGCGGCGGGAACGACCATCCCCAGTGTGGTGAGGACGCCCACCGCGACGCATCCGACTCGGAAACCTGCCGGCGTGTGAGCCATCGGAACTCCCCCTCTGCCAGTCGGGGCACATGCCCGATCGCCCGGCAGAATCGCATGGCCCGGCAGGGTGACGACGACGGATCCCGATGTACGGGATGGAGCCGTCGTGTGGGGAACGGATGAATTCACCACTGGGTGTATGCGGCGGGTCATCGCCATGGACGGCGGAGTGCCCCCGCCGGAGGCATGGCTTTCAGGTGTAGACGCCGCGGCCGTACTCTTCCGGGCTCTTGGTGAAGTCGTTCGGTCGCGTGTCGCGCAGCTTGCGATACCGGGCATCGAAGAACTCGATGGCCTCGCTGAGGCTGCAGTCGAACACCTCTCTGAGCCACAGCAGGGCGCCGAGCACCCGGCCCTTGACGATCAGCTCATCGAGTTGGTCGAACTCCTCGCTCATCGCTCAATCGTCGCAGCCGTACGTTTGGGGGACCAGGCGGTTTTGGACGGCGGCGCGGACCCTGTGACCGCCGGCGGCCGGCGGACAGGGCGGCGGTGGCACGATGCCCGGCCCGGCGCGGCCGTCCGGTGACCGGCGCCCACGCCGTACGCTCCGTCGGGAGTGCTCGCACGGGTGGGCAAATGGCACGCTAATGGCACGAAGACCCCGTTTCCTTGATCAGGAACGGGGTCTCTGTGTCGGCCTGCGCTGGTGGGCGCGGCAGGTTTCGAACCTGCGACCCCTCGCTTGTAAGGCGAGTGCTCTACCCCTGAGCTACGCGCCCCGGCGACCGGGACAGCGTACCGGGTTCCCGGGGGCGATCGCGAAACGGTCGATTCAGGACTGGGTGTCGGGGCCGTCCTGTTCCGCGAGAAAGCGTTCGAACTGGGCGGCCAGCTCGTCGGCGGTGGGCATGTCCTGGGATTCGGCGAGGAGGCCGCCGCGGTCGGCGGCGCCGGCGAACGCGTCGTACTGCTGCTCCAGGGCGCGGACGACCTTCTCGACCTCGTCGTTGCCGGAGACCTGCTCGGCGATGTCGGCGTCGGTCTTGGCGGCGGCCTCGCGGAGGGTGTCGGTGGGGAAGACCAGGCCGGTGGCCGTGACGACGGCCTCCAGGGCGGCCAGGGCGGCGGCGGGGTAGGCGGACTGGGAGAGGTAGTGCGGGACGTGGACGGCGAAGCCGAGGGCGTCGTGGCCGGCCTCGCCGAGGCGGTACTCCAGCAGGCCCGAGGCGCTGCCGGGGACCTGGACCTTGTCGAACCAGGAGGTCCTGGTGATCAGCTCCGGACGGGTCGCGTGCGAGGTCAGGCCGACCGGGCGGGTGTGCGGTACGCCCATCGGGATGCCGTGGAAGCCGACCACCAGGCCGATGCCCAGCCGCTTGACCAGGGACTGGACGGCGGCGACGAAGGCCTCCCAGAGGCGGTCGGGCTCGGGCCCGGTGAGGAAGAGGAAGGGGCTGCCGACCTCGTCCCTGACCAGGTGCAGGACCAGTTCGGGGGCATCGTAGGAGGACCAGTGGTCGCGGTCGTAGGTCATCAGGGGGCGCCGGGCCCGGTAGTCGATCAGGGAGTCGACGTCGAAGCGGGCCACCACGCGGTGGTCCAGGGCGTCGAGCAGGTGCTCGCGGACGAGTTGGCCGGTCGAACCCGCGTCCACGAAGCCGTCGAGGCTGTGCAGCAGCACCGGCCCCGCCATCTCCGGGAGGTCGGCGTCCAGCTCGTACAGATCCTCAGGGTTCAGCACCGTCTCCCCCACATGTTCATCGGACAGTCTCCAGATTAAAGCCTGAGATCCGTCCTCCGATTCCTGCGGGGCTCAGCGGGTGAACACGCGGCTGCCTCGGAAGTCCTCGGGACGCAGGGTCGTGAGGTCCTCGCGGGTGACCTCGCCACCCTCCGCGACCAGGCGGTCGGCATGGCGGAGGCGGGCCCGTTCGATGGCGTTGCGTACGGAACGGGCGTTGGCGAAACGGGGCTGGACGCGGCGCAGTTCCAGGTATTCGCGGAAGACGGATTCGGTCTCCGGGGCCAGCCGGTAGCCCTCGCGGGCCGTCATGAGGTGGCCGATCTCCTCCAGTTCGGCGGGCTCGTAGTCGGGGAAGTCGATGTGGTGGTTGATCCGGGACGACATGCCCGGGTTGGAGGAGAAGAAGGAATCCATCCGGTCCTTGTAGCCGGCCAGGACGACGACGAGGTCGTCGCGCTGGTTCTCCATGATCTGCAGGAGGATCTCGATGGCCTCCTGGCCGTAGTCGCGCTCGTTCTCGGCCCGGTAGAGGTAGTACGCCTCGTCGATGAACAGGACTCCGCCCATCGCGCGTTTGAGGACCTCCTTGGTCTTGGGGGCGGTGTGGCCGACGTACTGGCCGACCAGGTCGTCGCGGGTGACCGAGACCAGGTGGCCCTGGCGGATGTAGCCGAGGCGGTGGAGCAGTTCGGCGAGCCTCGTGGCGACCGTGGTCTTTCCCGTTCCGGGGCTGCCGGTGAAGCACATGTGCAGGTTGGGGCGGCCGGAGTCGATGCCGAAGCGGGCGCGGACCCGGTCGATGAGGAGCAGGGCGGCGATCTCCTTGATCCGGGTCTTGACCGGGGCGAGCCCGATCAGCTCGGAGTCCAGGGCGTCCAGGACCTCGTCGACGTGCGAGTCCGCGCGCTCGCGGGCCAGGTCGACCCTGGCGTCGGGCGGGAGCCGCTCGTCCAGCGGCTCCCCGGTGCCGGAAGGGGGGTCGGGGGAGCCGCCGTTCGTGGACGGCCGCATGCCGAAACCGTGCCGTTCGTTCATCGGTACCGTTCGCCCTGCGGGCGGTCGAGGGCGTACGGGTGCAGGCGGACCCGGACCTGGCGGTCGGAGGTCTCCTCGCGGTCCAGCCGGAAGCCGGGCTCCTCGGCCGGGCGCTGGACGATGAACGACAGCGCGGTCGTCTGGCGGCCGTAGCGGGCGTCGTAGGCGTTCAGGCGGACGTAGTGGGCCGGGTAGGCCTTGCGGCACTCGTTGAGCTCGTAGAGGGCTCCCGCGGGGTCGGTGAGGTCGAACATCGGCAGCCCCCACATCTCCCAGTACGAGTTGCGCGGGTGCGGGTCGTCGGTGAACTCGATGGAGCAGGGCCAACCCTGGGCGAGGGCGTAGCCGATCTGGGCGGTGATCTCCTCGTCGGTGAAGTCCGGGAGGTACGAGAAGGTGCCTTGGGTGATGCGCATCAGATGCTCCGAGGTTGGGGGCGGGCCCCCTTCAGGGGGTCGGTGAAGACACAGGTGTTTCGAGGACGTCGGGGGTGTCGGTGCTCTCGTAGGTGAAGGTGATGTCGCCCCAGGTCGAAAGGGCGACGTCGAGTTCGCGGCTGTGCTTGGCGGCGGCGCGCAGGATGTCGGGGCCCTCGGCCATGTAGTCGCGGCCCTCGTTGCGCGCCTTGATCATCGCCTCCAGCGCGACCCGGTTGGCGGCGGCGCCTGCGGAGATGCCCATCGGGTGGCCGATCGTCCCGCCGCCGAACTGCAGGATCACGTCCTCGTCCAGGTAGTGCAGGAGCTGGTGCATCTGGCCGGCGTGGATGCCGCCGGACGCGACCGGCATGCAGCCGGGCAGCGACGCCCATTCCTGGTCGAAGTACAGGCCCTTGACGGGGTCGGCGGCGACCTTGTCGAGCCGGAGGGTGTCGTAGTAGCCGGCGACGCTGTTGGGGTCGCCCTCCAGCTTGCCGACGACCGTTCCGGCGTGGATGTGGTCGACGCCGGCCAGCCGCATCCACTTGGCGATCACGCGGAAGTTCACGCCGTGGTTCTTCTGCCGGGTGTACGTGGAGTGCCCGGCGCGGTGCAGGTGCAGCAGGACGCCGTTGCGGCGGGCCCAGTGCGCCATCGACTGGATGGCGGTGTAGCCGATGGTGAGGTCGATCATGATGATGACGCTGCCGAGCTCCTTGGCGAACTCGGCCCGCTCGTACATCGCCTCCATCGTCCCGGCGGTGACGTTGAGGTAGTGCCCCTTGATCTCGCCGGTCGCGCCCTGGGCCTTGCCGACGCCCTCCATGCAGTACAGGAAGCGGTCGCGCCAGCGCATGAACGGCTGGGAGTTGATGTTCTCGTCGTCCTTGGTGAAGTCCAGGCCGCCGCGCAGCGCCTCGTACACGACGCGGCCGTAGTTGCGGGCCGAGAGCCCGAGCTTGGGCTTGACCGTGGCGCCGAGCAGCGGGCGGCCGAACTTGCCCAGGTACTCGCGTTCCATGACGATGCCGTGCGCCGGTCCCTGGAACGTCTTCACGTAGTGGGTCGGGATCCGCATGTCCTCCAGGCGCAGGGCCTTGAGGGCCTTGAAGCCGAAGACGTTGCCGATGATCGAGGAGGTGAGGTTCGCGATCGACCCCTCCTCGAAGAGGTCCAGGTCGTAGGCGATGTAGGCGATGAACTGGCTCTCGTGGCCGGGCACCGGCTCCACCCGGTAGCACTTGGCCTGGTAGTTCTCGTACGAGGTGAGGCGGTCGGTCCACACCACCGTCCAGGTGGCGGTGGACGACTCGCCGGCGACGGCCGCGCCCGCCTCCTCGGGGGGCACGCCCGGCTGCGGGGTGATCCGGAAGGCGGCCAGGATGTCGCTGTCCTTGGGCTGGTAGTCCGGGCGCCAGTAGCCCATCTCCGCGTACGGGATCACGCCCGCCGACCATCTGCCGCCGCTCATCGTTCCTCCGTTTGGACGTCTACCGACGTCCATGGACATCTATGGACACGTTGAGACTGGCGCGTCGATACTTGTGTTGTCCATCAAGTGTTTCGGGGCATCAATCAAGTGATCGTTCAAACCAGGAGGGCAACGGGATGACCGAGGCGCGGCTGCGGACGTTCGTGGCGCTGGCGGACACAGGTTCGGTACGGGAGGCCGCGCGGCGCCTGTACGTGACCGAGTCGGCCGTGTCGGCGGCGGTCACCGCGCTGGCCCGCGAGCTGGGCGTTCCGCTGGTCGAACGGGTCGGGCGCGGTCTCGCCCTGACCCCGGCCGGGACGGTGTACGCGGCGTACTCGCGGCAGGTCCTCGGGCTCCTGGAGCAGGGCCGGGCGGCGGCCCGGGGCGCGGCCGATCCGGCGCGCGGGTCGCTGCGGCTGGCGGCGGTCACGACGGCGGCCGATCAGGTGCTGCCGGAGCTGCTGGCGGGTTTCCGGGCGCGGCTGCCGGAGGTGGAGTTGACCCTGGAGGTCGGGCCGAGCCGCCGGGTCTGGGCCAGTTTGGCCGCACACGAGGCGGATCTGGTGCTGGCCGGACGCCCGCCCGCCGGGACCGCTGCGACCGTTCTGGCGCGCCGTCCCAACGAGCTGGTGGTGGTGGGGGCACCCGCGCTGGCGGAGGATTTCGCCCTCACCACGACACCGTGGGTCATGCGCGAGCCCGGCTCGGGCGTCCGCGCGACCGCCGAGGCCTACCTGGCCGAACGCGACGTGGCCCCGCCCGCCCTGATGCTCGGCTCCAACGGCGCGGTGATCGCGGGCGCGGCGGCGGGGCTGGGCGTGGCGCTGGTCTCGCGGGACGCGGTCGGCGCCGAGCTGGCTGCGGGACGGCTGGCGGTCATCGAGGCGCCCGGGATGCCGCTGGACCGGCCCTGGCACGCGGTGTCCGGTACGGAGCCGACGCCGACGACGCTGCTGTTCGTCGCCCACCTGCTCGACGCCCCGGGCTGGACGGCACCGGGCCAGTCGGCAACGGGCTCCGGCTCACTCGCCTCCGGCGGCCAGCCAGACCGAGCAGGACAGCAGCGCCAGGCTGGCGGCGACCAGGATCAGGCCGGTCCGGCTCCAGCGTCCGGATGACGGCAGCCAGGCCGCGCCGAAGACCAGCAGGGCGGCGAGGTCCATCGTCAGCGCGATCAGCACCACGCGGCGTCCCCCACTCGTCTCCCGGCGCTCGCGGGCGCCGGGCCTCCCCGTCCAGTGCGCCATCATAGGTCATGCCACTCACGGGTAACGTGCGCAGCGGGACCTCTTGACCATCGCCTTGGGAAGGGCAGCCATGACCGCCGACCGCTCGTACGACATCGTCCTGTTCGGCGCCACCGGTTTCACCGGCGGGCTGACCGCCGAGTACCTGGCCGCGAACGCCGGGCCCGGGACCCGGTGGGCGCTGGCCGGGCGCAACTCCGCCAAGCTGGAGGCGGTACGCGAACGGCTGGCCGCGATCGAGCCCGCCTGCAAGGACCTGCCCCTCCTGCACGCCGACACCACCGACCCGGCCTCGCTGCGGGAGATCGCCCAGGCCGCTCACGTCGTCGTCACGACGGTCGGCCCGTACGCGAGGCTCGGCGAGCCGCTGGTGGCCGCGTGCGCCCGGGCCGGGACGGGCTACCTGGACCTGACCGGCGAGTCCGGTTTCGTCGACCGGATGTACATGGAGCACAACGAGGAGGCCGCGCGGACGGGCGCCCGGATCGTGCACGCCTGCGGGTTCGACTCGATCCCGTACGACCTCGGCGCGTACTTCACCGTCCAGCAGCTGCCCGAGGGCGTGCCGCTGCACGTGGAGGCCTTCCTGCGCGTCTCCGCGCAGTTCTCCGGCGGCACCCTGCACTCGGCGGTCGGCGTCGCCGCCGACCTGCCCGGGACGGCCCGCGCGGAACGGGACCGGCGCCGGATGGAGCCGCGGCCGGAGGGGCGGCGGATCCGGCTCTCCCGGCGGCCGATCCCGCGGACCAAGGTCGCCAGGGGCTACATGGTGCCGATGCCCACGCTCGACCCGCTGGTCGTGGAGCGTTCGGCGATGGCGCTGGACCGCTACGGCCCCGATTTCTCGTACGGGGAGTACCTCGCGGTCAAGCGCCTGCCCAGCGTGCTGGGGCTCGCCACGGGTGCCGCCGCCGTCACGGCGCTGGCGCAGCTGCCGCCGACCCGGTCGCTGCTGCTGCGGATGGGCAAGCCGGGCGAGGGCCCCTCCGCCGAACGGCGCGCGCGGAACTGGTTCAGCGTGAAGTTCGCCGGGGAGGGCGGCGGCGAGCGCGTCGTGACCGAGGTCTCCGGCGGCGACCCCGGCTACACCGAGACGGCCAAGATGCTCGCCGAGTCGGCCCGTGCCTGGCCCACGACGACCTGCCGGTGACGTCCGGGCAGGTCACCACGGCCGTGGCCATGGGCAACGCGCTCATCGACCGGCTCGACCGGGCCGGCCTCACCTTCCGCGTTCTGCGGTCTTAGGACCCGGTACGGGGATCACCGCCTCCACGGTGGTCCCCACGCCCGGGCGGCTGGACACGGTGACCCGGCCGCCCAGCAGCTCGGCGCGTTCGGCCATGCCGCGCAGCCCGTACGACTCGGTGCGGCTGCTCACCCGGTCCCGCTGGAACCCCACGCCGTCGTCCCTGACCTTCAGCCGGACCCGGTCGCGGTCGTGCTCCAGCAGCAGGTCCACGTACGAGGCGGACGCGTGCCGCAGGCAGTTGCCGACCGCCTCCTGCGCGATCCGGTAGAGCGCTGTCTGGACGTGGTCGGGCAGCGCGTCCTCCAGCTCGCCGGAGACGGCCACGGTGACGTCGAGCCCGGGGCGGGACGAGGCCGGGGAGGACCCGGGATGGGCCGGGGCAGCGGAGGTTCTGCCGCCTCGGGGCGTCCCGGCGGCCTCGCGGGCCAGGGTGGCCAGGGCCGCCGACAGGCCCAGATCGTCCAGGACGGGCGGGCGCAGGCCGCCGATCGCCGCGCGGGTCTCGGCGGCGGCCAGCTCGCACAACCCCCGCGCGTGCCCGATCTGCTCGCGGGCCTCGGGATGGTGGTCGGGCAGGGCGCCCTCGGCGGCCGACAGGTGGAAGCCGAGCCCGGCCAGCCGCTGCGCGATGCCGTCGTGGATCTCCCGGCTCAGCCGGGACCGCTCGGCCTCCTGGACCTCGACGGCCCGTTCGGCGAAGCGCTCGGCGGCGCGCTCGCGCTCCTCGGCGGCGCGCAGCCGGCGGCACGAGCACAGGATCGGGGCGAACATGTCGGCCAGCGCCGTCACCAGGACGACGTCCTCGGGCCTGCATTCCCGGGCCGACCGGACGTCGACGACCGCGATGGTCGTACGGCCGCTGTGCACGGGGATCGCGACGCCGCGGCCGTCGGCGTGCTCGCGCAGCCGGCCGTGCGCGGCGACCCAGCCCACGTCGCCCTCGCCGAGGGGGACGGACGGGCCGCCGCCCGAGCGGCGCAGGGCCCGCTCGTCGCCGTCGAGCAGGTACACGTCGCAGAACGCCAGTTCCCGGGCGGACCGGACGACCAGCCCGGCCAGCTCGTCGGCCATGTCGGGCAGGACCCGGTCCGAGCAGGCCACGGTCACGATCCGTACCAGCAGGTCACGGCCGTGCCCGGCGAGCAGTTCCAGGGCCCCCAGCGGGCCCGGCCGGCGCAGGGCGGGGGTCATCGGAACAGCCCTTCGCGCAGCGCGACCGCGATGGCCGCGGAACGGTCGGTGACCTCCAGCTTGCGGTAGAGCGCCCGCAGATGGCTCTTGACGGTCTCCTCGCTGACCACCAGCCGGGCCGCGATGGCCTTGTTGGACAGCCCGCCGACCAGCAGCGACAGCACCTCGCTCTCGCGCTGGGTGAGGCCGCGGTTGGCGCCCGGCCAGAACTCGCCGCGGGTCAGCCGGGCCGCGGTCACCGCCATCCGGCCCGCCAGCGTCGGATCGACGACGGTCTCGCCCTGGGTGACCTCCTCCAGGCGGCGCACGAGCTCGGCCCCGTCCACCCGTTTGAGCAGGTAGCCGCCGGCGCCGGCGCGCAGGGCCTCGAAGACGTACTGCTCGTCGTCGTACACCGACAGGAACACCACCCGCGACTCCGGGACCCGGGTGGTGATCGTCCGGCACAGGTCCAGGCCGCTCTCGGGGCCGAGCCGGACGTCCAGCAGCACCACGTCCGGGCGCAGCGTGGTGACCAGGCGGGTGGCCTCGCCGGACGTACCGGCCTGCCCGACGACGCGGACGCGTCCCGCGAAACCGGCCAGCATCGCCTGCAGACCGGCGAGGATCATCTCATGGTCGTCGACCAGCACGACACGTACGGGGGTGGCCATTCCGGCACGATAACAACCGGAACCTACTCACCAGTAGCCCCGCCCCCGGCGAAGATTCCGCGTTCTCACCCCTCATCTCACCTGATTGGGGGAAGAGCCAACCGAAGGCGCCGCCTACCGTCTCCCACGACAACAGAACACCGCCGGACGGAGGACACAGGTGCCCCATCGGATCGTGCATATGCTCCGGGCGCGCGAATCGGGACGCCGCCCCGTCATGCTCGCCATCGCCGGGGACAGCGCCGCGGGCAAGACGACACTCACCAGGGGGCTCGTGCAGTGTCTGGGGGCGGACCGGATGACCGCGGTCTGCGTGGACGACTACCACCGCTACGACCGTACGGAGCGCAAGGGGAAGCCGTTCACGGCGCTGCACCCCGACTGCAACCACATCGACGTCATGGAGCAGCACCTGCAGCTGCTGTCGATGGGCGAACCGATCCTCAAACCGGTGTACGACCACGCCACCGGCGAACTGGTGCGGCCCGAGCTGGTGCAGCCGCGCGATTTCGTGATCGTCGAGGGCCTGCTGCCGCTGCACTCCCGGCTGGCCCGGGCGTGCTTCGACATCACCGTCTACCTCGACCCGCCCGAGCGGCTGCGGCACTCGTGGAAGGTACGCCGCGACTGCGAGAAGCGCGGCTACACGCCCGAGCAGGTCATGGCCGAGCTGGACAGGCGGGAGGCGGAGAGCGCCGCCTACATCCGGCCTCAGCGCCGCTGGGCCGACATCGTGGTCCGGTTCGCGCCCGTCGCCGAGCGGCACGACCCGCCGGAGACGCCGCTGTCGGCCGAACTGCTGTTGCGGCCCACCATCGACCATCCCGAACTGGGCGCGGTGATCGGCGAGGCCGATCCCGGCGGCACCGAGACCGCGATGCACCTGCGGCTGCACCGCGACACCGACGGCCGCCCCGTCGATGCCCTGCACGTGCACGGGTACGTGTCGCCGGAGGAGTCGCGGGTCGTCAAGAAGGCCATCTGGGAACGGCTCGGGCCCCGGGCCGGGAACGGCGCGCTGGACCAGGACGCCCTCGGCCGCTTCGGCGAGAGCGACACCAGCGACCCGCTCGCGATCACCCAGCTGCTGCTGCTCTACCACTTGCTCGACGCCGACCGCCGCCAGGCCGCCTGAACTCGGGCCCCGATCACGGGCCCTGACCACGGGCCTTGAACCCGGGCGGTGGCGCACCGCCGGCTCCTGCCGTCCAGGGTGGCGGCGCGCCACCGTCCGGTCCGTCCCATCGATTCCGCGGGATGCGCGGGGAGGCCCCGGGAAGCTCTCTTCCCGGGCCGCGTGGCCGCGGCGAGCCAGGAGGGCACCCCAGTTGGGCGCTGGGGGTGCCCTCCTGGCTCACCCCCTTGCCTCCGTGCTCAGGCCGTGTCCACTCCGTGTCCTCAGGCCCGTGTGACCGGGCCCGCGTGACCGGGCCGTGTGACCAGGCCCGCGTGACCGGGCCCGCGTTTCAAGCCCGTCAGGCCCGGGTGGCGCCTTCGCCGGCCGACTCGGCCGGCAGCTCGTGCCAGGGGATCTCGGGACGCTCGGCCGCGACCACGGCCAGCGACTGCCCGCCGGCGACGACCTCGCCGGGCGCGGCGGCCAGCCGGAACCGCGCGTTGGGCCGGTGCGACTCGCCCACCGCGAGCAGCGTGCTGCCGCGCCGGAGCAGGAAGATGGCCAGATCCAGCCGCGGCCACTCCCCCGCGTCCGCGGGAACGTTCACCCGGTACAGCGTGGAGTCGGCGTCCAGCGTGCTGGCCAGATTGTGGTAGATCATCGCCACCCCGGGGTTGCGGACGGCCACCGCGATCACCGCCGGATCGTCCACGTCCACCGGCTCGATCCCGCCGCCGACCAGTTCCAGCGCCTCGGTGATCTCGGCCCGCCGGCCGCCGTCGTTCAGCCCGGCCAGCAGGTGCACCGCCGGGTCCCCGTTGCGGCGCAGGAACGCGTTCACGCCGAGCAGGACCCGGACGCTCTCGTCGTCGTTGCGGCCGATGACCAGCACGGTACGGGCGTCGGCGAGCCGGGACCGCTCGTAGGCGGTGTCGTCGAAGCGCACGACGTCGTACAGCTCGGGGTCGGGGTTCTCCCCCACCAGCTGCTCCGGCCAGAAGACGGTCACGACCGGCGTCTTGGCGAAGTCGGGGTCGGCGCGCAGCTGCTCGATGACGGCGCGCAGCCGGTCCCGGTCGTACCCGATGATCACCAGATGCCGGCGGTGGTGCAGCCGGGCGAGCCCGTTGGCCTTCATGGTCCTGCCCTTCGCCATCCAGAGGGTCAGCTCGGCGAACAGCATCAGGCCCGCCGTCAGCCCCGCGACGATCACGACCACGCCGCCGGCGCGGCCGCCCGCCGTCTCGGGGTAGAGGTCGCCGTAGCCGGTCGTGGTACCGCTGACGAAGAAGTACCAGAGGTAGTGCAGCGGATTCCTGATCTCCGCGTCCGGCTTCTCGAACGCGAAGATGAGCACCCAGCCCAGCACGGCCGCGAGGGCCAGCACGAGGGCGGGCGCGCGCCAGGCCCGGGTGGTGATCCGATGGACCACCCGGATGAAGATGAACGGCATCGGCGGCTACCCCCCGCCTTCTCACTCGCAAATGCTGCGAGGCAGCGTGACAGCCTGTGAAAAGAACGTCAAGCGCCGGAGTCGCGCCGGAAGAAGCGGGTCAGGGCCGCGGCGACCTCCTCGGACAGGCCGCCATCGGCCGGATGCGCCCCGGAGGGCACCAGATCGGCCGGGGCCGCCTCGTCCGGTACGGCCTCGCGGGTGTGCCCGCAGTCGCGGCACTCGACCTCGCCGAGGCGGCAGCCCAGCGCCGCCGAACCGCAGGACGCGCAGCGGTCCAGGTCGGCGGCCCCGTCCGGGGCGCTCTGGCAGCGCGGGCAGATCAGGACCTGCCGGTCCGCCCGGACCCCGCGCTTCCACGGGCTCGCGCCGCGGACGGGGTCGGTCTGCCGGGCCCCGCACCGGAAGCAGGGCATCACACCTCCAGGGGTGCGGGGGCCGGATCCGGTCGCGGATCCGGCCCGGATCCTCAGAGTCCGGCGAGCGCCTTGCGGTACTCGTCGAGGTCCCGCGCGTCGGGAACGGCGTTCACGACCTTCCAGCGGACGACGCCCTCGGTGTCGATGACGAAGGTGCCGCGCAGCGCGACCCCCTTCGCGTCGTCGAAGACCCCGTACCGCTGCGCCGTGCCGCCGTGCGGCCAGAAGTCGGCCAGCAGCGGGAACTGGTACTTCTCCTGGTCGGCCCAGGCGCGCAGCGCGAACATCGAATCGACCGAGACCGCCAGCACCTGGACGTCGTCGCCGTCGCCCAGCGTCGGCAGCTCGTCGCGGATCGCGCACAGCTCGCCCGTGCAGACACCGCTGAACGCCAGGGGATAGAACACCAGGACGACGTTCTTCCGGCCCCTGAAACCGGACAGCTTCACCGGCGTGCCGTGCTGGTCCTTCAGCTCGAAGTCCGGTGCGACGTCGCCTACCTCAACCGCCAATGCCTCTCCCACGGATCGTCCCCGCCGGTGGCGGGGAATGGGTCCCCCCACATCTCATGGAGGGACGGCGCGTGGCCGCGCGCCTTGGCGGCCCGCCGACCGGCGCGATGGCGCGGCGGCGGCCGGCGGGCCTGCGGCTACTACTTGTGGCCCTTCGGTGCGACCAGGCGGGTGCCCGACCATTCCTTGGCGGCGCTGACGCTGCTGGTCTGGGCCAGGCCCGCCGTCTGGGCGGCCTCGCCGATGTCGCTCGGCTCCACGTGGCCGTCCCGGCCCGCTTTGGGGGACAGCAGCCAGATGTGGCCGCCACCGGTCAGCGGGACCATGGCGTTGGTCAGCTCGTCGAAGAGGTCGCCGTCCTCTTCACGCCACCACAGCAGCACGACGTCGACCACGTCCTCGTAGTCCTCGTCGACCAGCTCGTTCCCCGTAACGACCTCGACGGAGCCGCGGAGCTCCTCGTCGACGTCGTCGTCGAAACCGATCTCCTGCACCACCTGGCCGGCCTTGAGGCCGAGCCGTTCGGCCAGGCTGCGCTCAGACTGCGCCTGACCCGCGGTCGCGCTCACGAAAGTCCTCCCATGGTCGATATTGCGGGCCGCCGGTTCGGCGGCCCATCAGTTCTGGTTCGAGTTTTGCCGGACAGTCCACACAAGTAAGTGGCTCCAGCGCAAGTGTCTTCCCGGCTTTTGGTGGCCTCATGGGCCCGAATACGGCCGTGGTAGTCCCTGGACACACGCCGAGAGTAACAACGCAGGCTCATCCTGCAAGAAACGTCAATCGCACCTGACGGTCCGGATTGTCGACGTTGAGGTCGACGAGCGCGACCGACTGCCAGGTTCCGAGGGCCAGCCGGCCGCCCAGAACGGGCAGTGTCGCGTACGGCGGCACCAGCGCCGGCGAGACGTGCGACCGGCCATGGCCGCGGGAGCCGTGGGCGTGCCGCCAGCGGTCGTCGGCGGGCAGCAGGTCGCCCAGCGCGGCGAGCAGGTCGTCGTCGCTGCCCGCGCCGAGCTCGATGATCGCGATGCCGGCGGTGGCGTGCGGGACGAAGACGTTCAGCAGCCCGTCCTCGCCGGCCTCGGTCGCGAAGCGCTCGCACTCGGCCGTGATGTCGTGCACGACCTCCCGGTTTCCGGTGGTCACCCTGACCACGGTGCTCTTCATGCCCCAGGTCTACCCCATCGGGGCGCCCGGGAACGCCGCGCACCGCCGCGCACGCGCGCGACGGTGCGCCGGCGCCTCAGTGGTCGCCGATGCGTCTCAGTGCTCGCCAGTGCTCGGCTCGCCCATGCTCAGCTCGCCAGTGCTCGGCTAGTGCTCGCTGCCGGCCCGCTGGCCGGGTACCTCCACCACCGCGTCCGGCCCGGGAAAGACCAGGCCGGTGTGGCCGTCGTCGAAGCGCACCATGTAGGGCGGCTCGCCGCCCTGGCCGCGCACCTCGACGATCTCCCCGACCTTGTCGGGCTGGCCGACGGTGTTGCCGTGCACGTGCAGTCGATCTCCGACCGAAGCGTTCATCACTCCCCCAGCGCGCCCGGCCGCGTCCCCGCGGCCGTTCGGGTGTGGTGTCACCCTCCACCTTCGTACGAGTTCAGTGCCTCGTCGAGAGGGGGCCCAAACCCCGCCCGGATCGTCCCGTGCACCCCCCGTGACCGGGCACTATGGTTACCGGTTGGTAGAGATGCGTTAGCCGTCGTAAACGGCGACGATGGATCACGGGAGCACGACGACGAACCGTCGCTTCCGGAGACCTCCGCCGGCTCACCGGGCGGGCGGCCGGTCTCCCCCAGAGAAGACCGTGAGCACAGAGGGGACCCCGTGGCTTCCGGACGTCAACGCTATTCGATCATCAGTGACGGCCTGCCGAGCCAGCTCCCGGACATCAACCCGGACGAGACCCGGGAATGGCTGGAATCGCTCGACACGGTGATCAAGACCGAGGGCCGGAGCCGCGCGCGCTACGTGATGCTCCGGCTGCTGGAGCGGGCGCGCGAGCAGCAGGTCGGCGTCCCCGGCCTGCGCAGCACCGACTTCATCAACACGATCCCGCCGGAGCACGAGCCCTGGTTCCCCGGCGACGAGCACATCGAGCGGCGGATCCGGGCCTACATCCGGTGGAACGCCGCGATCATGGTGTCCCGGGCGAACCGGCCCGAGCTCGGCGTCGGCGGCCACATCGCCACCTACGCCTCGGCGGCCTCGCTCTACGAGGTCGGCTACAACCACTTCTTCCGCGGCAAGGACCACGGCGAGTCCGGCGACCAGGTGTTCTTCCAGGGTCACGCGGCGCCCGGCGTGTACGCGCGCGCGTTCCTCGAGGGCCGGATGCCCCAGCAGAAGCTGGACGGCTTCCGGCAGGAGCTCTCGCATCCGGGCGGCGGCCTGCCGTCGTACCCGCACCCGCGGCTGATGCCGGACTTCTGGGAGTTCCCCACGGTGTCCATGGGCCTGACCGCGATCGACTCGGTCTACCAGGCCCGGTTCAACCGCTACCTGTACAACCGCAAGATCAAGGACACCTCGCGCTCGCACGTGTGGTCGTTCCTCGGCGACGGCGAGATGGGCGAGCCCGAGTCGCTGGGCGCGATCGGGCTGGCCGCCCGCGAGGAGCTCGACAACCTGACCTTCGTGGTCAACTGCAACCTGCAGCAGCTGGACGGCCCGGTCCGCGGCAACGGCAAGATCATCCAGGAGCTGGAGTCGTTCTTCCGCGGCGCCGGCTGGAACGTGATCAAGGTCGTCTGGGGCCGCGACTGGGATCCGCTGCTGGCCCAGGACTCCGACGGCGTGCTGGTCAACAAGATGAACACCACGCCCGACGGCCAGTTCCAGACCTACACCGTCGAGACCGGCGGCTACATCCGTGACCACTTCTTCGGCGACGACCCCCGGCTGCGCCGGATGGTCGAGCACATGTCCGACGACGACCTGCGCCGGCTCTCGCGCGGCGGGCACGACTACCGCAAGGTGTACGCGGCGTTCAAGGCGGCCCGCGAGCACGTCGGCCAGCCGACCGTGATCCTGGCGCACACGATCAAGGGCTGGACGCTGGGTCCCGACTTCGAGGCCCGCAACGCCACCCACCAGATGAAGAAGCTCACCAAGGCCGAGCTCAAGGAGTTCCGGGACCGGCTCTACCTGGACATCCCCGACTCGGCGCTGGAAGGCGAGCTGCCGCCGTACTACCACCCGGGCGAGGACTCCGAGGAGATCGAGTACATGCGCGAGCGGCGCGCGGCGCTGGGCGGGTTCCTGCCCAAGCGCACCGTGCGGGCCAAGCCGCTCAAGCTGCCCGGCGACCCGGTGTACGCGGAGCTGAAGAAGGGCTCGGGCAAGCAGAACGTCGCCACCACCATGGCCTTCGTCCGGCTGCTCAAGGACCTGATCAAGGACGAGAACATCGGGGCCAGGTTCGTCCCGATCGCCCCGGACGAGTACCGCACGTTCGGGATGGACTCGCTGTTCCCGACGTCCAAGATCTACGCCCCGCACGGGCAGACCTACGAGGGCGTCGACCGCAAGCTGCTGCTGGCGTACAAGGAGTCCCAGCAGGGCCAGATGCTGCACGAGGGCATCAGCGAGGCCGGCTCGATGGCCTCCACGATCGCCGCGGGCACGGCGTACGCCACGCACGGCGAGCACATGATCCCGGTGTACATCTTCTACTCGATGTTCGGGTTCCAGCGGACCGGCGACCAGATGTGGGCGCTGGGCGACCAGATGGGGCGGGGCTTCCTGCTGGGCGCCACCGCGGGCCGCACCACGCTCACCGGTGAGGGCCTGCAGCACGCCGACGGGCACTCGCCGCTGCTGGCGGCCACCAACCCGGCCTGCGTGCACTACGACCCGACGTGGGCGTTCGAGCTGGCCCACATCGTGCAGGACGCGCTGCGCCGGATGTACGGCACGTCCGAGGAGCACCCGCACGGCGAGAACATCTACTACTACCTGACCATCTACAACGAGCCGTACCAGCAGCCCGTCGAGCCCGGCGACCTCGACGTCAAAGGGCTCCTGCAGGGCCTGTACCGGCTCCAGGGGGCACCGGAGACGGTCGGCGAGCAGTCGCCCAAGGCGCAGATCATGGCCTCGGGCGTGGCCGGGCGCTGGGCGATGGAGGCGCAGCGGCTGCTGGCCGAGGACTGGGGCGTGGCCGCCGACGTCTGGTCGGCCACCTCGTGGAACGAGCTGGCCCGCGAGGCCCGCGCGTGCGACGACTGGAACCTGCTGCACCCCGACGCCGAGCAGCGCGTCCCGTACGTCACCCGGGCGCTGGAAGGCGCCCCGGGGCCGATCGTGTCGGTGACCGACTTCATGAAGGCCGTCCCCGACCAGATCGCCCCGTGGGTGCCGGGCGACTACTCCTCGCTGGGCACCGACGGGTTCGGGTTCTCCGACACCCGGGCGGCGGCGCGGCGGGTGTTCCATGTGGACGCGGCCTCGATCGTGCTGGCCGTGCTCACCCGCCTCGTCCGGCAGGGCGAGCTCAAGCCGGAGACGCTGCAGCAGGCGATCGGGCGCTACCGGCTCGACGCCGAGGTCAGCGAGGTGTTCGCCGGCGGCGTGCAGACCGCCGAGAGCAACACCGGCGGCGAATCCTGACCGGCCGCCGCTGAGCGGCGGCCATGGTCGGAACGGCAGGCGTCCGGGCCCGGCAGGGCCGGCGAGCCGCCGGCGGGGGCGGCGATCACGGAGGTGTAGGCCGTGATCGCCCCCCACCGGCGCGTGGAGGCCTCCGGGGCTCCCCAACGGTCCCGGAGGCCTTCTCCCGTTCAGGAGGGCTCTCCGGACCGTTCAGCCCCGTCCAGGCGGTACGGCGTAAGTCGGACTGATGGCGGCGGTCGGACCCGGGGGCAAGGTCGGGCCGGGCCGGTCGTGGTGCGACCGGCACTGGGGAGTCGGCGGTCAGGCGGGCGCCGGGGGTGGTGTGAAGACGCCGAACCTGTTGCCGGACGGGTCGTCCAGGTAGGCGAAGACCAGGCCGTTCGGGGAGCCGGTGGGCTCCAGCGAGATCTTGCCGCCGAGCTTCTCGGCCTGCTCGCAGGCGGCCTGGACGTCCCGTACCACCACCAGGAACATCGCGTGGTTCTGCGTGGGGCCGTCGCCGTGCGCGATGCCGCCGCTCGGTCCCTCGTCGCCGGGGTAGCTGACGAGGTCGTAGCCGTCGCCGTCCGGGTCGAGGGTGAACTTCCAGCCGAACAGGTCGCCGTAGAACCGCCGGGCGCCCTCGGAGTCGTCGGTGCCGATCTGGAACCAGCTGACCGTGTCGAACGCGGGTGCTTCCATGATCTCCTCCGTTGCCGTACGTGGTGGGCCCGTATCGAACGGAGCCCACGATCGGGCACGGCCGCGACAACCCCCTGTCGGTGTTCGGCGGCGGATTCGGATGGATCGCGGATTCGGCCGGATCGCGGCTCAGACGAATTCCAGGGGCCGCATCACGAAGTCGCGCGGCGCCTCGTCGAACTCCTCCAGGCGCCGCTCAGGGGCCGCCTCGTCGAGCAGCGCCGCGCGCCGCACGCGGTCGATCCGGAAGACCCGGAACGTGCCGCGCAGCCGGCACCAGCCGATCAGGTACCAGCCGCGGGAGGCGCCGGTGAAGGCCAGCGGCTCGACGTCGCGCACGGTCTCGGCACCGGCCACGTCGACGTAGGCGATCCGGACGACCCGGCGCGCCGACATCGCCTCCTCCAGCACCGCGGGCACCGAGGCGGGCTCGCTCGACGCCGGGTCGGTCAGGAAGCGGATGCGGCCGGCCAGCTCGCGCGCGGTGGCGCCGTCGGCCTCCGGCATCGCGGTGACGATCTTGTGCAGCGCGGTGCGGGCGGCGCGGGAGAACGGCGTGCCACCCGCCCGGCCCAGCATGATCGCGACCGCGACGGCCTCGGCCGGGGTGAAGTTGAGCGGCGGCAGCGTGCGGCTCGGATCCAGCGTGTAGCCGCCGGCCCGGCCCACGTCGGCGAAGATCGGTACCCCGGCCTGCTGGAGCGCGCCGATGTCGCGCTCGACCGTGCGGACGCTCACCTCGTAGCGCGCGGCCAGCTCGCGGGCGCTGACCCGGCGCGGCGCGCAGGCCCGCAGCTCCTCCACCAGGGCGTACAACCGGTCGGTACGGTTCACGCCGCGACCGTACGCGGCGGCACCGACATTTCCGGGGCTCGCGGCCGCCCGCCGCCGGCCGCGAGCCCGCCGGCTCAGAGCGAGCCGAGGAAGCCGATCATGGCCTCGGTCACCTCGGCGGGCCGCTCCTGCTGGGTCCAGTGGCCGCATCCGGACAGCCAGACGGTGTCGCGGAGGTTCGGGACGAAGTCGGCCAGCCGGTCGACCGCCTTGCGCGCCTGGTGGGCCACGACCGGGTCGCGGTCGCCGCCGATGTACAGCGCGGGCGGGGTGATCGGGGCGCGGTGCCAGGCGGCCGTGAGCTCCCAGTTGCGGTCCATGTTGCGGTACCAGTTGATCGGCCCGGAGAACCCGGATCCCTCGTACTCGGCGACGTACGCGGCGATGTCGTCCTCGGTGAGCCAGCCCGGGAGCTTATCCGGCTCCGGCGAGGCGTCCGCGAAGCCGCCGCCCTCGGGGACGAGCGGCAGCAGGGCGGGGCCGTCCCCGGACGCCGCGTACAGGGTCCGCCGGAACGCCCCGGCCGGATCCCGGTCGAAACTCTCCTCCGGCACGTCCGGCTGCTGGAAATGGACCATGTAGAAGCCCTCGCCGAACATCTCCCGCATGGCCTGGATGGGCGGCCTGGAGCTGCGCGGACGGTGCGGGACCGACAGCCCGATGACGCCGCGGACCCGTTCCGGACGGAACTGCGCGGTGTGCCACGCGACCGGGGCACCCCAGTCATGACCGGCGATGACCGCCTGGTCCTCCCCCAGCGCATCGATCAGGCCGACCGCGTCGCCCACCAGATGGTGGATCGTGTACTGGTCGACCTCGGCGGGCCCGCCCGTACGGGCGTAGCCGCGCTGGTCCGGCGCGACCGCGTGGTATCCGGCCTCGGCCAGGGCGACGAGCTGGTGCCGCCAGGAGTACCAGCACTCGGGGAAGCCGTGCAGCAGCAGCACGAGCGGGCCCGAGCCCGCCTCGGCCACATGCATGCGCAGTCCACTGGTCGACTCGACGTAACGGTGCGTAATGGGAGGTAGGTCGGGGTTGGCTGGTTGGGGAAGACCGTTCATGGCGACCTCTCGACGGGTGCTTCGACGCTAGCCGCCGGCCGTCGCCGCCAATGCACGGGGGATCGTCCATCGGGCGAACTCCGGCGGGCACACACCGAACCGGACCGGATTATGTTCGCGACCCACATGGGCGCGCGGGACGGTGCTTCGTAGGTTCGGCGCATGACCGACATGACTCCCGACCTGACCGGCCGGCGGGCCCTGGTGACGGGTGGAGGCAGGGGCATCGGCCGCGCCTGCGCCCGTCGGCTGGCGTCCCAGGGCGCGCGGGTCGTGGTGGCCGATATCGACGAAGAGGCGGCGAAGGCCACCGCGGCCGATATCGGCGGGATCCCGCTGGTGGCCGACCTGGCCGACCTTCCCTCGCTGCAGGGCCTCGGCTCAGATGTCGACATCCTGGTCAACAACGCGGGCGTGCAACATGTGGCACCCGTACACGAGTTCCCGCCGGAGACCTTCGCGCACATCATGCGGCTCATGGTGGAGGCGCCGTTCCGTCTCGTACGGAACGCCCTGCCCGGCATGTACGAGCGGGGCTGGGGACGGATCGTCAACATCTCCTCGGTCCATGGTCTGCGCGCCTCCCCCTACAAGGCGGCGTACGTGACGGCCAAACACGCGCTCGAAGGCCTCTCCAAGGTCATCGCACTGGAAGGCGCCCCACATGGAGTGACCTCCAACTGCGTGTGTCCCGCCTATGTCCGCACTCCACTCGTGGAGGACCAGATCGCGGACCAGGCGCGCGTCCATGGCATGGCCCCGGAGTCGGTGACGTCCGAGATCCTGCTCGCCAGGTCGGCGGTGAAGCGGCTCATCGAGCCCGTGGACGTCGCCGAACTGGTCGCCTACCTGTGCGCGCCGCAGGCCGCGATGATGACCGGGGCCTCGCTGTCCATGGACGGAGGCTGGACCGCCCAGTGACGGACGTCCCATGATGAACCGCATGACCTGCGCCGTCTTTCTCGATCTCCTCGCCCGGGAGGCCTCCCCGATCGAGTTCGAGCGTCCCCTGGTGGAGGCCCGCGCGGCCGGTGCCGCCCCGGAGGAACTGGAGGAGCTGGAGTCGGCCAAGGCGTCCGCGCTGCGGGTCCGCATGATCATGCGGCGGCACGCCCGCAGGGAGGCCGAGCTGGCGGCGCTGTTCGACACCGCCGGCGACCTCGCCGGGCTGCGCGACCACGACGCCGTACTGGAGGCGATCGTGCGGCGCGCGCGCCGCCTGCTCAACGCCGACATCGCCTACATGACCCTGAACGACGACGAGCACGGCGACACGTACATGCGCGTGACCGACGGTTCGGTGTCGGCCGCGTTCCGCCGTTTGCGGCTGCCCATGGGCGCGGGCCTCGGCGGACTTGTAGCGCAGACCGCCATGCCGTACACCAGCGCCTACTACCTGGACGACCCCCAGTTCCGGCACCGCGACTTCATCGACGACGCGGTCGCCGAGGAGGCCCTGGTGGCGATCCTGGGCGTGCCGATGCGGCTGGGCAACCGCGTCATCGGTGTCCTGTACGCGGCGAACCGCAGCGAACGACCCTTCGACCAAGAGGAAACGGTCCTGCTCGGCTCCCTGGCCGCGCACGCCGCCGTGGCCATCGACAACGCCCGCCTGCTGCAGGAGACCCGGGCCGCCCTGGAGGAACTGAGCGCCGCCAACACCGTCGTACAGGCCCGCAGCGCCGCCGTGGAACGCGCCGCGCACGCGCACGACCGGATGACGGCCCTGGTCGTACGGGGCGGGGGTGCCGAGGACGTGGCCGCCGTGGTGACCGAGATCCTGGGCGGGACCCTGCACATGCTCGACGCTGAAGGGCGTCCTCTGGTCACGTCCGGACGGCCCGTCGCGCTCAGCGACGACGACCGGGCCGGAGTGATGGCCGCCGCCCGTTCCGCGCGCGGCCAGGGCCGTACCGTACGGCGCGGCGACCTGTGGATCGCCTCCGTCTCCACCGGTGAGGAGATGCTGGGCACGCTCGCGCTCCGTACACCGGAGGAGGTCTCCGGCGCCGACCAGCGCATCCTGGAACGCGCCGCCCTGGTCACCGCGCTGCTCATGCTGCTGCGGCGCAGCGTGACCGAGGCCGAGGGCCGGGTACGCGGCGAGCTGCTGGACGACCTGCTCGGCGAGCGCCCGGCCGATCCCGAGGCGTTCGCGGCCCGGGCCCGCCGCGTGAACGTGGACATCGAGGCCCCGCACGTCGTCCTGGCCGCCCGCTGCCCCTCGCCCGACCACCGGCGGCGCGCCGCGTTCTGGGCGTCCTCGCACGCCTCGATCGAGCACGGGCTGGCCGCGTCCCGGGGCGAGGAGATCGTCCTGCTGCTGCCGGGCGAGCGTCCCGGCGACACCGCGCGCCGGATCGCCAAGGAGCTCAGCGCCTCACTGCGGGTCCCGGTCACGGTCGGCGCGGCCGGCCCCGTCCACGGCCCCGCAGGCGTCGCCGCCGCGTACCAGCAGGCCCAGCGCGCCGCCGACGCCCTGCTCGCCCTGGGCCGCCAGGGCGACGGCGCGGACGCCGGCGAGCTGGGTTTCGTCGGCCTGCTGATCGGCGAGGGCCGCGACGTCGACGGCTTCCTGGCCGGCGCCCTGGGCCCGGTCGTGGACTACGACACCCGCCGCGGGACGACGCTCGTGCACACGCTGGAGGACTACTTCGGCAGCGGCTGCAGCCTGTCGAAGACCGCCGAGCGCCTGCACATCCACGTCAACACCGTCACCCAGCGCCTGGACCGCGTCGCCCGGCTGCTGGGTGAGGGCTGGCAGTCCCCGGACCGCGCCCTGGAGATCCAGCTCGCCCTCCGCCTGCACCGCCTCCGCACCCGCTAGCCAGCCTCCGCACCCGTTGACTCGTGGCGTGTTCGCCTTTTACGACTCTCCGGAGGGCGAACACGCCACGAGTCAACGGGGGGTGGGGGCTTCGGCGGGGGTTTTGGCGGAAGCTTCGGCGGGGGCGGGCTCGAGTCGGCGCGATTTGCGCTTGGCGAGGAGGGCTTGGGCGGTGCCCCAGATGCCCTTGCGGAAGAGCAGGACCACGAGGATGAAGATGGTGCCGGTGACGAGGTCGATCTCCTTGAAGCCGGCGGTGGCGAGGTAGTCGCGCAGCTGGACGATGAGGAGCGCGCCCACGACGCCGCCCCACAGGGTGCCGATCCCGCCCAGGACGACCATCATCACGGCCGTGCCGGAGGTGGTCCAGTAGACCTCCTGCAGGGAGGCGAAGCCATGGCCGATGGCGAAGAGGCCGCCGGCCAGGCCCGCCAGGGCCGCGGACAGGACGAAGGCCAGCAGCTTGTAGCGATCGACCGGGTAACCCAGCGCGCGCGCACGTGAGGGGTTGTCGCGGATGGACACCAGGACGCGGCCGAACGGGGAACGGACGATGCGCCAGGCGACGAACAGGCCGATCAGGACGAACGGGAGCCCGGCGTAATAGAAGAAGAACGGATCGGACAGGTCCATACCGAAGAAGTCGCGGGGGATGCCCTGCAGCCCGTTCTCTCCCCCGGTGGCGTCGCGCCATTGGTTGGCGACGAAGTACACCATCTGGGCGAACGCGAGCGTGACCATGGCGAAGTAGATGCCGCGCAGCCGTACCGACAGCAGGCCGATCGGGACCGCGAGGGCCGCCGCGAAGGCGGAGCCGCCCAGGATCGCCAGCGGGAACGGGACTCCGGTGTGCACGGCGATCAGGCCCGTGCAGTACGCGGAGCCGCCCCAGAACGCGGCGTGGCCGAACGACAGCAGGCCGGTGAAGCCCAGCAGGATGTCGACGGCCACGGCGAACAGGGCCCAGCAGGCGATGTCGAGCGCGACCGGCGGATAGACCATCCAGGGCAGGCCGAGGGCCAGGAACAGGCCCACGACCAGCAGGATCGGGCGCGCGGCCAGGCGGGACATGATCATGTGAAGGCCTCCTCGCGCCCGAACAGACCGGCCGGGCGCCACAGCAGGACGGCCGCCATCAGGATGAAGACCAGGGTCTGGGAGAGAGCGGGTACGTACAGGTTGCCGAGCGCGGAGACCAGGCCGACCGCGAAGCCGGCCGCGACCGAGCCGAAGACCGAGCCCAGACCGCCGATCACGACGACGGCGAAGACCGTGATGATCAGGTCGGCGCCCATCAGCGGGTTGACCGCGCGCATCGGCGCGGCCAGCACGCCCGCGAAGCCCGCGAGCGCGATGCCGAAGCCGAAGACCGGGGTGACCCAGCGTCCGACGTCGATGCCGAGGGCACGGGTCAGCTCGGGCCGCTCGGTGGCGGCGCGGACGATCATTCCGGTACGGGTCCGGGTGAGGATCGCCCACACCCCGACGCAGAGCGCGGCGGAGACGGCCAGGACGAAGACCTGGTACGTGGGGTAGGTGAAGAGCCCCAGGTCGACCGAGCCGCTCAGGATCGAGGGCCGGGGGTAGGGCTGGGACTGGACCCCGTACCGGCTCTTCACCAGGTCCTGGAGGATCAGCGCCAGCCCGAACGTGAACAGGAAGTTGTAGAGCGGATCGAGCTGGGCCAGCCTCCTGATGAACAGCCGTTCCACGACCGTTCCGATCAAGCCGAGGCCCAGCGGGACCACGAGCAGCGCCAGCCAGAAGTTCAGGCCGAACGAGTCGAGCAGTACGAACGCCCCGAAGGCGCCCAGCATGTAGAACGCGCCGTGGGCGAAGTTGACGACGCCGAGCATGCCGAAGATGACGGCGAGGCCGAGGGCGAGCAGGGCGAAGAACGCCCCGCCCACCAGCCCGTTGAATGCCTGCTGGAGCACGCCGGCCGCCTACAGCTTGCAGTCGGGACTCGGCTGTGGCTGGAACGCCTCAGCGGCCGGAATGGTCTTGACGATCTTCTCGTAGTCCCAGGGCTCCTTGACCTCGCTCTTGGGCTTCACTTCGGCGAGGTACACGTCGTGCAGGAGGAGGTGGTCGGCGGCGCGGATGGTGCCGTTGCGCGAGTACACGTCGTCGACCTTGTGGCCTTCGAGCTGCTTGACGACGTCGTCGGACTTGTCCGTACCGCCGCGCTGGACGGCCTCCAGGTACTGCAGGGCGGCCGAATAGTTGGACGCGTGCACGGACGTGGGCCGCTTGCCCGTCTTGGCCTGGAACTTGTCGGCCCAGGCGCGGTTGGTCGCGTCGTTGTTCCAGTACCAGGAGTCGGTGAACTGGGTCCCGGCCATGGCGTCCGGCCCGAGCGAGTGGATGTCGGTGAGGAACATCAGCCCGGCCGCCAGGCTGACGCCCTTGTCCCGCAGCTTGTACTCGTTGTACTGCTTCACCAGGTTGACCAGGTCACCGCCGGCCTGCATGGTGCCCAGCACCTGCGGCTTGGGGTCCAGGCCCGGCGCCTTGAGCAGGAACGTCGAGAAGTTGTCGTTGGGGAACGGCGCGGGGTCGGACTTGACGACCTTGCCGCCGGCGGCCTGGATGGCGGCACCGAAGGTCTTGTTCATGTCCTGGCCGAACGCGTAGTCCGGATACACGATGTACCAGTTCTTGGCGCCGCCCTTGGTCACGGCCGTGCCGGTGCCGTTGGCCAGCATGTACGAGTTGTACCCGTAGTGGAACGTGTACTTGTTGCACTGCTTGCCCTCCAGCTCCGTGGTCGCGGCACCCACGTCGATGAAGATCTTCTTCTTGGTCTTGGCGACGCCCGCGACGGCCAGCGCGGCCGAGGACGTGGGAACGTCCAGGATCACGTCGGCGAGCTGCCGGTCGTACAGCTCCTGGGCCTTGGTGTTGGCCACGTCGGGCTTGTTCTGGTGGTCGGCGGCGACGACCTCGATCTCCTTGGCCGCCGCCTTGTCGCCGTACTTGGCCTTGAAGTCGGCGACGGCCATCTTGACGGCCTCGACGCTGTTGCGGCCCGACAGGTCGGCGTAGATGGCCGACTGGTCGTTCAGCACGGCCAGCACGATCTTGTCGTCGCTGATCTTCCCGCCGCCGCCGGCGGGTCCGCCACCGCAGCCTGCCGCCATCATCGCCGCGGCCGCGAGGCCGCCGAAAGCCTTAAGTCTCACGGGGTACTCCCTTTAGATCTACGAGCCAGGATTCGCCTGGACTCGCTTGGATTCCGAGATGCTTAGATTCCGAGATACTCGAGCAGCTCGTGCTCGCGTTCCTGGACCTCGTCGTTGTCCATGGACTCGACGATCCGGCCCTCCGCCAGCAGGTAGTGGCGGTCGGCGACGGTCGCGGCGAAGTGCACGTTCTGCTCGATCAGCAGGATGGTGACGCCGGCCGCCTTGACCTCGCGCAGGATGTCGCCGATCTGGGCGACGATCAGCGGCGACAGGCCCTCGGTCGGCTCGTCGCACAGCAGCAGCCGCGCGCCGGTGCGCAGTACCCGGGCGAGCGCGAGCATCTGCTGCTCGCCGCCGGAGAGCTTGGTGCCAGGGAAGCGGCGCCGCTCCCGCAGTGCCGGGAACGTCTCGTACACCCGTTCCAGCGACCACGGCTCCGGTCCGTCGTCCTTCGCCGCGCCCTTGGCTGCGGTGTCCTTGGCAGCGGTGTCCGTGGCGGCGGTGTCCTTGGCGGCGGTGTCCTTGGCGGCCGGGTCCTCGGCCGCCTTGGTTCCGGCCGCCTTCGACTTGGCTCCGGCGGCTTTCCCTCCGGGCCGTACGGGCGGCAGCAGCAGGTTCTCCTCGACCGAAAGGGTCGCGAAGATGCCGCGGTCGTCCGGTACGTAACCGAGCCCGCGCCGCGCGCGCTTGTGCGGACCCACTCCGGTGATGTCCTCGTCGAGGAACGACACGGTCCCGGTGGTGCGCCCGTACGTGCCGTGCAGGCCCATCAGGCAGCGCAGCAGCGTGGTCTTGCCCGCGCCGTTGCGGCCGACGAGGGTGACGATCTCGCCCTTGCCGACCTCCATGGACACCTCGCGCAGCGCCTGCGCCTCGCCGTACCAGGCCGACAGTCCCTCAACGCGCAGCATGGGAGTCTCCGAGGTAAGCGGTGATGACGCGCGGATCGCGGCGGATTTCGGCGTACGGCCCCTCGGCCAGCACCTTGCCGTGCTGCAGGACCGTCACCTTGTCGGCGAGGTTGGCGACGACGTTCATGTTGTGCTCCACCAGGACGACCGTGCGGCCGGTCCTGACCTGGCGGATCAGCTCGATCGTGCGCTCGACGTCCTCCACGCCCATCCCCGCGGTCGGCTCGTCCAGCAGGAGCACCTTGGGGTCGAGGGCCAGCGCCAAGGCCAGTTCCAGCGCGCGCTTGCGGCCGTACGAGAGCGCCCCTGCGGGAACGTCGGTCTGCTCTTCGAGGCCGACCTGGGCGAGCAGCTCGGCCGCGCGCGGGGCGAAGCGGTCGAGCGCGCGGTCAGAACGCCAGAACCGCCAGCCCAGGCCGGTGCCGCTCGCCAGCGCGAGCTCGACGTGCCGGCGCGGGCTCAGCTCCGCGAACAGGCTGGTGATCTGGAACGATCTGGCCACGCCGAGCCGGGCGATCACCTCGGGCGGCTTCCCGGCCAGCTCTCGCGACCCGTCCAGCAGCACGCTGCCGGCGGTGGGCTTCAGGAACCCGGTGAGCAGGTTGAACAGCGTCGTCTTGCCCGCGCCGTTCGGTCCGACCAGCGCGTGCACGCCGCCCTCCTCGACGTCCAGATCGACGCCGTCCACGGCCCGGAAGCCGCGGAACTCCCTGACCAGTCCCCGCGCCTTCAGAACGGGCGAGCGGCCGTCCATTCGCTCTCCTCACGTTCACCTGATGTGACCGTGAACGCTAAATCCCGGCCGCGGGCCCGGCCATGTGACCCGGCCACATATTCGGACGACCCCATACGGTTGTGAGTCACACCACACTGCGTCCGGCCTGGGGACACACCCGACGGCCTGCGGACATGTGGACGGAACGAGCGGTCCTCCCGGCGCGACATGGCGGCGGCCCCCACCCTGGTCCACCGAAGAGTGGGCCGGGCCGACGTGGTCCCGCCCCGTGGCGCTCGGCAGCATGACGGCATTCGCCCACGCTCCGGGAGGCGCCATGCCCACCGTCCGCAGATCATCGGCCACCGTCGCGGCGCTGACCGCCCTCCTGGCACCGGCCCTGCCCGCGCTGCCGGCGCACGCCGAGGACCGCTGTGCCCTCCGGATCACCGTCCCCGGCGCCGAGAAGCAGGTCGCCGCATGCCTGGACGACCTCACCACCGCCGGAACGGTCGCGTCCGGACACACCGTCCCGGGCGACTGGGCGGGACTGCATCCGGCCGGTACGCGCAACCCGACCGGGGTTTCGGGCATCCAGATCGACGGTTACTTCCCGGACACCCCGGGTCACAGTGCTCAGACGCTCAATACCAACCACGGCTGGAACCACGACGCGCAGTTCGTGATCCGCCTCCCCAAGAAATGGAACGGCGGCCTGGTCGTCTCCGGATCACCGGGCACGCGGCGGCAGTACGCCAACGACGTGACCATCTCCGACTGGGTGCTCGCCCAGGGGTACGCGTTCGCGTCCACGGACAAGGGCAACAGCGGCCTTGAGTTCCACCGCGACGGGCGGCGCCCCGGTGACGCCATCGCGGAATGGAACACCCGCACCACCCAGCTGACCCGCGCCGCCAAAGCAGTGGTGGCCCAGCGCTACGGCCACGCGCCGCGCCGTACGTACGCGGCGGGCATCTCCAACGGCGGCTACCTGGTCCGTTGGCAAATGGAGAACCGGCCGGAACTCTACGACGGCGGCATCGACGCCGAGGGCACCCTGTGGCGGCCGGACGGCCCCAACCTGCTGACCTACCTCCCGCCCGTCCTGCGCGCCTACCCCTCGTACGCGGCCACCGGTGACCCCGCAGCGCACAGGCAGATCATCGATGCCGGCTACACGCCCGGCTCGGAGTTCCTGTGGGATTACCACAACACCGTCTACTGGGGCCTCACCCAGCGCATCTACCGCCAGGAAGTGGACCCCGCCTACACAGGCGCCGAAGCCGACTACGACTACGCGTCTCGTCCTAAGGAAGTACGCAAGGCCGTTGCACGGATCTCCCTGACCGGCCGCATCCGCAAGCCGATGCTCACGCTGCACGGCACGTACGACACGCTCCTGCCCATCGGCAAGAACTCCGACCTGTACGCGTCGATGGTCCGTACACAGAAGGCGGGCGACAAGCACCGCTACTACCGGCTCGAAGGCGGAAACCACGTCGACGGCCTGTACGACGCGTACCCGGACAAGCTCCGTCCCCTCCTCCCCTGCATGCGCACCGCGTTCACCGCGCTGGAAGCCTGGACGGCTCCAGGCCACCAGGCACCCCCGCCGAGCGCAACGCTCCCCCGCCCCACAACCGGCGACCTGGCGAACGACTGCTCACTCGACAACTGATTCACATTCCGTGCCGACACCGCTGGGGCCGATCGGCCCCAGCGGCATCACACTCGAATCGAACGGTCACCGCACCAGGCCATCGGTAATGGCCAGGCCATCGTCGTCGAGCCTGACCGCCAGGCCGAAGGTCGCGAAGACGCCGGGGTCCTGGAACACCGAATTCCGGCTGATGCCCTCGCCGGTGACGGTGAAGATCTGGAGCGTATGCAGGTCGTACCCGTCGCCGGCGCGCCGGTAGGCGGCGAATCCGGGCTGGCCGCCGTTGGCCGCGACCTCCCTGAGAAGCCAGTCCTCCCCGGCCACCCCGAAGACCCATTCCATGAACAGGCCATAGTTGCCGCGGCCGGAGAACCAGTTGAGCATCGGTGGCATCTCCATGAGCACGTCCTCGGTGAGCAGCCGCTTGAGGCCCTCGACGTCGGCGAGTTCGAACGCCTTCATGTAGCGCTCGACCCAGGCGCGCTGTACGACCGCGGACGGCTCGCCGACCCGTTCCTGCCGTACCCCGGCCTCCTTCACGCGGGCACGCGCCCGCTGCAGGGAACTGTTCACCGACACGACGGTGGCGCCAAGGATCTCCGCCGTCTCGGCCGCGGAGAATCCGAGCACGTCCCGCAGGACCAGCGCGCCGCGCTGACGCGCCGACAGGTGCTGCAGGGCGGCCGCGAACGCCAAGCGCAGGCTGCTGCGGTCGATCACGGCCCCCGCCGGATCGCCCGCGTCCAGCAACGAGTCCGGCAAGGGCTGGAGCCAGGCGGCGTGCTCTCTCTGGACGAACGGCCCGAGCGGATCCGACGCGGCCACCAGCCCCGAAGGCAGCGGCCGGCGGCCGCGAACCTCCAGGGCCGTCAGGCAGACGTTCGTCGCGATCCGGTAGAGCCAGGTGCGCAGTGAGCTTCGCGTAGCGTCGTACCGTTCCCGCGCCCGCCACGCCCTCAGGTACGTGTCCTGGACCAGGTCCTCCGCGTCGTGAGCCGAGCCGAGCATCCGGTAGCAGTACGCCAGCAGCTCCGTCCGGAACGGTTCGATCCGACGATCGAAGCCTTCCTCTCCCACCACGCCACCCCCCATCTCCACTACCGCCACGACCTGGCGACCCGATGCCTCACAGGATGCCGGTGACAGGGAAGGTTCACTGCCCGGGCACCAGCACCGGGCTGTTGTGATAGGCGGCGATCAGCCACCGGCCGTCCCGCTTCTCGAAGACCCACGTCGCGTTGACCCTGCGGGTCTCGTCCGGCACCTCGGTCTCGCCGGCGAAGAGAACGGCGGATTCGCTGATGACGATGGCGGCGTCCCTGCCGACGAAGCGGAGGCTGAGCTGCTTGTCGTAGGTCGAGCTGCCCTTGAGCGGCCCCTCGAAGGCCAGGGCCATGTTCCGGCGGATCACATCACGGCCGTCGCGGAGCGAGCCGGTCATGATGGCGGTCGCGTCGGCGGTGTAGCCGGCGACCATACCGTCGGCGTCGCCGGCCTCCCACGCCTTGTACGACTCGACCAGCACGGCCTCGATGGCGGCCTTGTCCGCCGCGCCACTGTCCGACATCGGATTCTCCCTTGTGATCGGCTCGACCGGGGAATTCCGGCGAGCTCGTCAGTACATACCGGCGGCTGGTCCGGAACTCATCGCGGCGGACGCGATCTTTTCGGCCAGGCCGGGGAGAGTGGCCCTAACGTCGAAGTCGACGGTTGCCGGAGGGGCCTCGGCGGCTGATTCGAGCATCGCGTGTTAACGATCTTACTCTCCGTGATAATCGAAAAGGAGATCGAACGGCGGAGGTGAGCACGTTGCCGAACCAGGACGACGTCCATAACGGCGCACGGCTGCGAGCCGAGCGCATAGCCCAGGGCTTCACCGTCGCCGACCTGGCCGAACGAATGCGCGACACCGCACCCGAGCACGTGCGACCACAACTGCCCAAGCTCAGGGACATCGAACGCTGCATCCGAGGCCACGAAGCCGCCGAGCACACGGTCGGGCCGCGCTACCGGATCCTGTACGCCCGCGCGTTCGGCACCACGGAAGACGAACTCTTCGGCCAGTCCGAACCCACCCCTCCAACAGGTACGAAGAGGGAGGAAACGCCCCCAACTGACGAGTGGGACGACATGGAACGCCGCTCCCTGCTGCGGCTGGCCGCCTTTGGGGTGGGCGCGGGTACGCTCGCGTCCCCCGGGGAGGCCGGACGCTGGATGCTCAACGCCGCCCTGACCAGTCCGCCCCGAGCCATCGACGACTGGGCCCTTGCCTGCGCGGACCACCTCCACGCCATCCAGACCCGCCCCGCGCAGGATGTGCACAACGACGTTCTGCTGGACCTGCTGTCCGTCCAGCACCAACTCCGGGAGCCCGGCGACGAGGACACCACGGAGTTGAGGCGTGTCTGCGCCACCCTCGCCTGTCTCCAGGCCAACATCCTCACCCGCTTGGGCTACCACGGGCCCGCTCTGGGCTGGTGGCGCACAGCACGTAACGCCGCCCGCGCCTCAGGGGATCTCCAACTCGCCCTGCTGATCCGGAGCACGGAGGCGGGATTCGGCCTGTACGGGCTGCGTTCTCCCCAAACGGTGCTCCGCCTCACGCAGGAGGCGCAGCGGCTCGCGGGCGACAGGCCTTCCCATGCGTCCTCCCTGATCACCAGCACCCGGATCAAGGCGCTCTCCCTGCTGGGCAGGCATCAAGAGGCGCTGCAGATCTTGCAGAGTTTCCGGCACACCGCCCCCGAGGACGCGCCCTCGGACCTCTTTCCGGCCTCGTGGACGGGCTACCAGGGGGACTTCGCCGCGAGCTGGATCTACGCGGGCGCGGGCGAAGAATCAGCAGCGGACGAGGCCCGTGACCAGGTCCTGACCTCACACGTTCATGACTACCAGTACGACGCCAACGTCCGCCTCCACGAGGCGCTGTGCACCGTGACCAAGGGCGGCATCGAGACGGGTGCCCGACAGGCCACGGCGGTGGTCGGTGAGCTCTCCCTCCCGTACCGCACCGCGATGATCACCGCGACCGGCAGGAACGTTCTCCGTGCCGTGCCTCCGGCGCAGCGGCACCTCCCCGCCGTGCGTGAGCTCCACGAGGTTCTGCGAGCCGGCTGACGGCGTCACACGCCCGCCCCGCACTGTTGACTCGTGGCGTGTTCGCCCTTCCGGGACCGCAAACAGGCGAACACGCCACGAGTCAACGGGGTGTTGGAGCGGCGGCTGGAGCGCGGGTGAGGCGCGGCGCGCCGACATCGACGGTGGCGCCGCGCCGGAACGGCTCACAGCAGCAGGAAGATCAGCACCAGCAGTGCCGTGACGGCGAGGCTGATCAGGAGCGAGCCCAGGCATCCGACCCGGTTGGAGAAGAAGACGACCATGGGCGCCTCCTACCCCGTTTGGGGCCGATCACCGAGCGCGGGTCCAGGCGAGGAGGTCGTCGGCGGGGAGGGTGTTGACGATCCGCTCGGCCTTGACGCCGCTGCGGGCGGCGCGGTCGCAGCCGTACGGCTGCCAGTCGAGCTGGCCGGGGGCGTGCGCGTCGGAGTCGATCGAGAACCGGCAGCCGGCCTCGGCCGCCAGGAGCAGCAGGCGCTTGGGCGGGTCGAGCCGTTCGGGACGGGAGTTGATCTCGACGGCGACGTCGTAGGCGGCGCAGGCGTCGAAGACCAGTCGCGCGTCGAACTCCGACTCGGGGCGCAGGCCGCCGCGCTTCCCACCCGCCTTGACGATGCGGCCGGTGCAGTGGCCGAGGACGTTCACGCGCGGATTCGCGACCGCCGCGACCATGCGCTTGGTCATCGCGACCCGGTCCATGCGGAGCTTGGAATGGACGCTGGCCACGACGACGTCCAGGCGTTCGAGCAGCTCCGGGTCCTGGTCGAGGGCGCCGTCGTCGAGGATGTCGACCTCGATGCCGGTGAGGATCCGGAACGGGGCCAGTTCCTCGTTCAGCTCGGCCACCACGTCCAGCTGGCGGCGCAGCCGGTCGGCGGACAGGCCGTTGGCGACCTTGAGCCGGGGCGAGTGGTCGGTCAGCGCCAGGTACTCGTGGCCGATCCCGCGCGCGGTCTCGGCCATCTCGCGGATCGGCGAGCCGCCGTCGGACCAGTCGCTGTGGGTGTGCAGGTCGCCCCTGAGCGCCGAACGGAGCGCGGCCGTGGCCTCGTCCAGCGGCTCGCCCTCGGTCGCCTCGAGCCGGCGCAGGTAGACGGGCACCTCGCCGCGCAGGGCCTCCTCGATCACCAGGGCGGTGACCTTGCCGATCCCCTCCAGCGCCGTCAGCGTGCCCTCGCGGGCGCGCGACGCGAGCTCGGCGGGCGGCAGGCCCTCGACGAGATCGGCGGCCTTGCGGAAGGCCCGTACCCGGTAGGTCGGCTCGTGCGCGCGCTCCAGCAGGAAGGCGATCCGGCGCAGGGACTGGACGGGTTCCACGGACCAGACCGTACCCCGGTACTACATCGCCATGGCACCGTGGTGGCATTCGGGTCAGACCCGGCAGCTCTAACCTGGGCGCATGTCCAGCGAGAACAGTGGCAGCGGCGGGGCCGGGGAGACGTTCCGGATCCTGACGCGCCCCATCGTGTGGCCGTACACCGCCCTGGTGACCGGCCGCGCCGACCCCCTTCCCCCCGACCGGCCCTGGCCCTTCTGGCTGCGCTGGACCTGGCGGTTCGGTGCCGGGCGGATGCCGTTCAGCCTGGCGACCCAGATCCTGGACATGATCATCGCGGTGGCCACGCTCTTCGGGACGTACTCGCTGCTGCAGAACCAGACCGCCAAGACCGAGCCGTTCGTGCCGCACTACTACCTGTTCATATGCTCGCTCGCGCTGTCGCTGCCGCTGGCGATGCGGCAGCGGCATCCGGTCGGGGCGTGGCGGCTGTCGGTGTTCGCGCTGCTGGTCACGTCGGTGCACGGCTGGATGCTGGACCAGCCGAACGACATGCCGTACGTGCCGGGCGGGGTCTTCGTCCTGATCCTGGTCCTGTACACGGTGGCGGTACGCAGCCCGCGCGGGGTCACGATCGGCGCGGGCCTGACGGTGTGGGCGGGGGCGTTCCTCATCGACCAGCAGAACCCGGCCGGTCCGATGGTGGTGGTCCTGCTCCCCCTGCTGGCCGGGTACCTCGTACGGCAGCGCCACCTGGCCGGCCGGGAGCTGGAGGAACGGGACGAGGCGGCGCAGCGGGAGCTGGCCGAGCAGGAACGGCGGCACCGCGACACCGAGGCCGTGCTCAAGGAGCGGCAGCGGATCGCCCGCGAGCTGCACGACGTGGTGGCCCACCACATGTCGATGATCGCGATCCAGGCCGAGGCGGCCCCGTACACCGTCCCGGAAGTGCCCGACAAGATCCGCTCCGATCTGGCCGAGATCCGCGCGACCGCGCTGGACGCGCTCACCGAGATGCGGCGCATCCTGGGCGTGCTGCGGTCGGAGGACGGCGCGGAGACGGCGCCGCAGCCGGGCCTGGAACGGCTCGACACGCTCCTCGCCGGGACGCACGGGACGGGGTTGTCGGTGCACACGAAGGTGGTCGGTGAGCTGGACGGCCTGCCGCAGGGCGTCAGCATCACCGCGTACCGGATCCTCCAGGAGGCGCTGAGCAACGCCATGCGGCACGCCCCCGGTTCGAGGGTGGACGTCGAGCTGATCCAGAAGGAGGGCATACTCCTCCTCAGCGTCATCAACGGCCCGCCCAGCACCGGCGAACGGTCCACGCTGTCCCCACCCGGCAGCGGGCACGGGCTAGTGGGGATGCGGGAGCGGGCCGCGATGCTGCACGGCGGGCTGACCGCCAAGCCCACCCCTGAGGGAGGATTCGCCGTGACCGCCACGCTGCCGCTGAGGCCCGAGGCATGACGATCCGGGTCGTGATCGTGGACGACCAGGGCATGGTGCGCACCGGATTCGGCGTGCTGCTGAACGCCCAGCCCGACATCGAGGTCGTCGGCGAGGCGGTGAACGGCGCGGACGGCCTGCGCGTGATCGCCGAGCTGCGCCCCGACGTCGTGCTGATGGACGTCCGGATGCCGATCATGGACGGCCTGGAGGCCACCCGCCGGCTCCTGGGCGAGGACTCCGCCGTCCAGGACGTGAAGGTGCTGATGCTGACCACCTTCGACCTGGACGACTACGTGTACGAGGCGCTGCGCTCGGGTGCCAGCGGCTTCCTGCTCAAGGACGCCTCGGCGGGCGAGCTGTCGGACGCCGTCCGGGTCATCGCGGCCGGCGACGCGCTGCTGTCCCCCTCGATCACCCGGCGGCTGATCTCGGAGTTCTCCCGGCTGGGCGCGCCGCGCGCCCCGTCCCGCAAGCGGCTGGCCGAGCTGACCGAGCGCGAGACCGAGGTGCTGACGCTGGTCGCGCGCGGGCTGTCCAACGGCGAGATCGCGGCCGAGCTGGTGGTCGCGGAGCAGACCGTGAAGACCCACTTCGGCCGCGTCCTGATGAAGCTGAGCCTGCGCGACCGCCCGCAGGCGATCGTCTTCGCGTACGAGACGGGGCTCGTCCGGCCCGGGGACTAGCGCGGACACCGGTCGGTCCCTCACCAGGGGACTTGGGGGGATCGTCCCCCGAGTGTTGCTGCCCCTCGTCATACCGGGGTCGTACGGGACAAGACGGCTCCCCAGGGTGATCTCCGTTACGGCCCGCTATTTCTAACTTCCTACTCAGTGGACATTCGCTGAGCAGGAAGGACGCGCCGTGCGCCGCAGTACCGCCCGGACCCGGAGCATCGCCGCCGGAGTGACGCTCGCCGCGATCGCCTCGGCCGCGTCGCCCGTGACGCAGCCGGAGGCCTACGCCTTGCCGACCGCGACGTCCGGGCTCACGGGCGCCTCGGCGCTCAGCAGCCTGTACGCGGCGGTCCAGGGCGACATCAGGCGGGCCCGTACGACCGCGCGGCAGGCCGGCGACACCGCCGAGGCCGCGGTGATGACCGCCTTCCTCGCACCCGGGCGCCGCTTCCTCGCGTTCGACCCGCGCGGGAGCGGCCGGGCGATCGAGGTGAACGGCGACCTGGCGAAGGCCGACCGGATCGCGGTCGTGGTGCCGGGCGCGGACGGGCTGCTCGGCAACTTCGACTCCGCCAAGTGGGCCGGCGGCGGCGCCCGCTCGCTGCACCGGCAGGCCGCGTCCAGCGCGCCGGGGACGCGGCTGGCCACGGTCGGGTGGCTCGGGTACGACTCGCCTTCCACGCGCAGCACCGCCGTCCTCACCGACGGCCGCGCCGACGACGCCGGCCGGGAGCTCGCCCGCTTCGTGACCGGCCTCTACCGGGTCAATCCAGGCGCGGAGGTCGCGCTGCTCTGCCACAGCTACGGGTCGGTCGTGTGCGCCAAGGCGGCACCGCGCCTGGCCGGTTCGCAGGTGGACGAGGTCGCACTGTACGGCAGCCCCGGCATCGACGCCCAGGCAGCGGCCTCGTTCAAGCCCGCGGCCCGGGTCTGGGCGGCCCGGTCGGGCGGCGACTGGACGCGGTTCGTCCCGAAGTTCCGGGTCGCCGGGCTCGGCTTCGGGCCCGACCCGTCCGCCGCCTCGGTCGGCGCCACCCGCTTCGACGCCGGGACGGGCCCGCACAGCGCGTACCTGCTCCCCGGCTCCCCCTCGCTCCGCAACCTCACCCTCATCGCGCTCGGCCGTGACTCGGAGGTCACCCATGCTCGCAACGTCTGAGCCCAGGGCCGGGCTCGCCGCCCGGATCGGCGCGGCGACGCCGCCCGGGCGGGACCGGGCCGTGGACGCGCTGCGCGCGTTCGCGATCCTCGGGGTCATCCTCGGCCACTGGCTGGTCACGGCGTTCGTCGCGATCGACGGCGGCGAGGGGCTGCGGGTGGCGAGCCCGCTGAAGTCGATGCCGGGCCTCACGCCGATCTCCTGGGTGCTGCAGACGCTCGCGGTGTTCTTCCTGGTCGGCGGCTATACGGCGGCCAAGGGCTACAAGGCCGGCGAGCCGTGGGGGCCATGGGCGCGGCGCCGGCTGGTGCGGCTGCTGCGTCCCGTACCGGTCCTGCTGCTGGCCTGGGTCCCGGCGACCGCCGCGCTGCTGTGGGCGGGGTTCTCCGGCGACACCGCGCAGGTGCTGGTCAAGCTGGTGCTCAGCCCGCTGTGGTTCCTGCTGGTGTACGGGGCGCTGACCGCGCTCGCCCCGCTCTTCGTGGCCCTCTGGAACCGCGCCGGGCTCTGGGGCGTGGCCCTGCCGGTGGCCGCCACCGCCGCGATCGATGTGAGCCGCTTCGCCTTCGAGGGGCCCCAGTGGCTCGGCTGGTGCACCCTCCTGACCGGCTGGCTGGTGCCGTTCTACCTCGGTGTCGCCTGGGCGAACGGGGCGCTCACCTCGCGCCGTACCGCGACGGCGATGCTGGCCGGAGGCGCCGCCGCCACCGTCGCGCTGATCCTGTACGCCGGTTACCCGGCCAGCATGGTCGGGGTACCGGGCGCCGAGGTCTCCAACCTCAACCCGCCCACGCTGGCGGCCGTCGCGTTCGGGATCGCCCAGGCGGGGCTGGCCCTGCTCGTACGCGAGCCCCTGCGGCGGTGGATGGGACGTCCCCGGCCCTGGGCCACGGTGGCGCTGGCCAACATGTCGGCGATGACGATCTTCCTGTGGCACCAGACCGCGATGATGACGGTCACGGTCGGCGGGCTGCTGCTCTTCGGCGCGGTCCCGGGCCTGCATTCCATGCCCGACCAGCCCGGATGGGCCCTGGCGCGGCTGGCCTGGCTGCCCGCCTTCGCCGCCGTCCTGGCCCTGTACTGGGCCCTGGCCCGGCGCTTCGAGCACCCGCGCGGCGCCGCGCGGACGATCAGCTGATGTTCCGGGCGGCGCGCGGGATCCGGTAGAAAGGCGGACCATGCCGCCGCCCCGCCCGACACCTCCGCGTGCCCGACGGCTGCGACGGGCCCTGGCCTGCCTCGCGACGATCTCGGGCATCCTGCTCACCACCGCCGGGACCGGCCACGCCGATCCCTACGCCGCGCCGCCACCCGTACCGGAGCTGGCCGCGTCCACGCTCGGTGCCCGCTTCGCCACCGAGCGCCGCGCCATCGAGGAGGCGCTCCGTACGGCGCACGAGATCGGCGACCGGGACCGGGCCAGGACGCTGGGCCGATTCCTGCAGCCCGGCCGCCACTTCCTGTCCTTCGACCCGCGCGGCCGGGGCCGCGCGGTCGAGGTCGTCGGCGACCTGGCCGGCGCCAGCAGGGTGGCCGTGCTCGTCCCGGGCGCCGACACGACGCTGGCCACCTTCGACGGCAGACCCGGCAAGCCATGGTCCACGCCGGGCGGCGGGGCGCGCGCGCTCTACCGGCAGGCGAGCACGACCGGGCCGCCGCCCGGGCTGGCCGTGGTCGCCTGGCTCGGGTACGCGGCGCCGCGCACGTTCAGCAGCGACGTGCTCACCGACGAGCGGGGCGGTCACGGCGGGCACGAGCTGCGGCGCTTCCTCGGCGGACTGCACCGGGTCAACCCGGGCGCCAGGGTCGGCCTGCTGTGCCACAGCTACGGCTCGGTCGTGTGCGGCCGGGCCGCGCTCGAAGGGCACGGGCCGGCGGGCGAGGCCTGGCGTACGGTCACCGACATCGCGCTGTTCGGCAGCCCCGGAACGACGGCGTGGACGGCCTCCCGGCTCGGCGGTACGGCCCGCGTCTGGGCCGGGCGGGGCCGCTCCGACTGGATGGAGGACGTCCCGAACGTGCGGATCCTCGGGCTCGGCCTCGGCCCCGATCCGGTGGCACCGGAGTTCGGCGCGCGGATCTTCGACGCGGGCGGCGGCGGGCACAGCGACTACCTGGCGCCCGGCTCCGCCGCCCTGGCCAACCTCACCGGCATCGCGCTCGGCAGGCCGTCCCAGGTGTCCCAGGTCACCCCGGCGTGACGAAACCCCGTCCGTAACCGGTCGCTTTTCCTGTCCCACCAGGGCGTTCCCGCCCCGGGCGCGCCCCGTTCCGGACGGGCCATGCCCGCGATGGTGGCACTCTGGAGGGCGTGGACACCGTGAACGAGGCCGAGATCCGGGAGCAGACGACCGAGCGCCTGGAGAAGGCGATGGGCACGTTCGGCACCGCCGCGCTGTCCAGCATGGAGGAGCAGCTGCCCTGGTTCCGGCGGATGCCGCCCGACCAGCGGTCCTGGATCGGGCTGGTCGCCCAGGCGGGCATCGCCGCGTTCGTGGAGTGGTTCAAGACCGCCGAGACGACCCGCCCCGCCATCGCGGGCGAGGTGTTCGGCACCGCCCCCCGCGAGCTGCTGCGCGCGATCAAGCTGCAGCACACCATCGACATGATCCGCGTGATCATCGACGTGGTGGAGACCCGGCTGGACGAGCTGGCCGCGCCCGGCGGCGAGACCCAGCTGCGGGTGGCGATCCTGCGCTACACCCGGGACGTGGCGTTCGGCGCCGCCCAGGTCTACGCGCGTGCCGCCGAGACCCGCGCCGCCTGGGACGCCCGGCTGGAGGCCCTCGTCGTCAACGCCGTGCTGCGCGGCGAGGTCGACGACGGCATGCACTCGTGGGCCGCCGCGCTCGGCTGGACGTCCAAGCCCGTCACGGTGATCGCCGGGTACACCCCCGAGGACGAGGAGCCCGAGGTCACCATCGACCAGATGCAGCTGGCCGCCCGGCGCGCCCGGGTGGACGTGCTGGCCGGCGTGCAGGGCCGCCGGGTCGTGGTGATCGTCGGCGGCGCCGAGAACTCGCCCGAGGCCGCCCGTCCCATCGCCGCCAAGTGCGGCCCCGGCCCGGTGGTGATCGGGCCGCAGGTCGACGACCTGTACGGATCCACGGCGTCCGCGCGGGCCGCGATGGCCGGGCTGCGCGCCGCCGCCGGCTGGCCGGACGCGCCCCGTCCCGTACTGGCCTCCGAACTGCTCCCCGAGCGCGCCCTCGACGGCGACGACGCCGCCCGGCGCTACCTGGTGGAGGAGGTCTACAACCCGATGCTCGCGGCGGGCGCCCCGCTGCTGGACACCCTCACCACCTATCTGGAGCAGGGCTCGTCGCTGGAGGCGACGGCCCGGCTGCTGTTCGTCCACCCCAACACCGTGCGCTACCGGCTGCGCCGCGTCTCGGAGCTGACCGGCCTCGCGCCGACCGACGGACGCAACGCCTTCACGCTCCGTATAGCGCTCGTACTCGGACGGTTCGGTTACCGCACGGCGCACACGTGACCCCTACCGGGTTCCGATTCGCGGCGGCTTGTAGGTGTTGTACAAACCCCCTCGATGAAACTTCGTGCTGATCCGCATCGTGGCCGAGGGCCCGGACCCGGCAAGGTAGAGCGTGTGATTCTCCTCGCAGCGCCCGGCCAGGGCGCCCAGACCCCCGGATTCCTGCAGCCGTGGCTCGAGGTCCCCGGAGTCGCCGACCGATTGGCATGGTGGTCCGCCGTCACCGGACTCGACCTGGTCCGCTACGGAACGACCGCCGACGCCGAGGAGATCCGTGACACCGCCGTGGCCCAGCCGCTGCTGGTCGCCGCGGCGCTGGCCGCCTACGAGGCGCTGTACGGCGACCAGGACGCCGCACCCGGCGCCGTCGCCGGGCACAGCGTCGGGGAGCTGGCCGCCGCCGCCATCGCCGGCGTGCTGAGCCCCGAGGCCGCGCTGGTCCTCGTCCGCGAGCGCGGCCGGGCGATGGCCGAGGCCGCCGCGATCACCGAGACCGGGATGACCGCCGTCCTCGGCGGCGAGGCCGACGAGGTGCTGGCCTCCATCGACAAGCACGGACTCACCCCCGCCAACGTCAACGGCGCCGGCCAGGTGGTGGCCGCCGGCACGGCCGAGCGGCTGGCCGCGTTCGCCGACGAGCCCCCGGCCAAGTCCCGGCTGCGGTCGCTGGCGGTGGCGGGCGCGTTCCACACCGAGCACATGGCCCCCGCCGTCGACACGCTGCGCCGGCTCGCGCCCGGCGCCCCGGTCGCCGACCCCCGCGTCCCCCTCCTGCAGAACCGCGACGGCGCCGTCGTCGACTCCGGCCGCGAGTTCGTGGCCCGGCTGGTCGACCAGGTCAGCGCCCCGGTCCGCTGGGACGCCTGCATGGAGACCATGCGCACCCTCGGTGTCACCGCGATCATCGAACTGCCGCCGGCCGGCACCCTCGTGGGGCTGGCCAGGCGCGAGCTCAAGGGCGTCCCGACGCTGGCCCTCAAGACCCCCGACGACCTCGCCAAGGCTCGCGAGCTCATCAAGGAGCACTCATGACTGAGCGAAGCGAACCGGGGGGCGTGGGGGGTCGCCCCCCAAAGGACAACTCGGAGAAGGGAAGCGCGCACGGCATTCCGGCGGGTGGGCTGCGCATTCCGGAGGTCGCCAAGGGTGCCCGCATCCTGGCGTTCGGCGACTACCAGCCGGCCCGGGTGGTCACCAACGACGAGATCGCCGAGAAGGTCGACACCAACGACGAGTGGATCCGGTCCCGGGTCGGCATCGCCGAGCGGCGGATCGCCGGGCCCGAGGAGGGCATCGTCGAGATGGCCGTCCAGGCCGGCGGCAAGGCGCTGGCCGGCAGCGGCCTGGCCCCCGAGGACATCGACCTGGTGATCCTGGCCACCTGCTCGGCCGAGTCGCCGATGCCCGCGCACGCCGGCATGGTCGCCGACCGGCTCGGGATCGTGGCGCCCGGCGCGTTCGACCTCAACGCCGCCTGCGCGGGGTTCTGCTACGCGCTGGCCACCGCCAGCTCGGCGGTACGGGCCGGCAGCGCCCGCAACGTGCTGGTGATCGGCTCCGAGAAGATGTCGGCGTGGCTCGACTGGACGGACCGCTCCACCTGCATCATCTTCGCCGACGGCGCCGGTGCAGCGGTGGTCACGGCCAGCGAGGCGCCGGGCATCGGCCCGGTCGTGTGGGGCAGCGCCGGCGACAAGTTCGACAAGATCATCATTCCGGACCGGCACTCGTTCATCCAGCAGGAGGGCCAGGCGGTGTTCCGCTGGGCGACCAGCGCGATCGCCCCGGTCGCGCTGGAGGCGTGCGAGCGCGCCGGGGTCGCCCCGGCCGACCTCGCCGCGATCGTGCCGCACCAGGCCAACCTGCGCATCATCGACGCCATCGCCCGCAAGGTGAAGGCGCCCAACGCCGTGGTGGCCGACGACATCGTCCACTCCGGCAACACCTCGGGAGCGTCCATTCCGATGGCGCTCTCGCGCATGATCGAACGCGGCGACGTGCCGTCCGGTGCCCCGGCCCTGCTGGTCGGGTTCGGCGCCGGGCTGGCCTACGCTGCCCAGGTCATCCAGATCCCGTGACCGTCACCAGGGCACAGGGAACCACCCGAGAAGGAGTTAGCACGATATGGCAGTCAGCGAGAAGGAGATCCTGGACGGTCTCGCCGAGATCATCGACGACATCGTGGGCATCGACAAGTCCGAGGTGACCCCCGAGAAGAACTTCATCGACGACCTCGACATCGACTCGCTGTCGATGGTGGAGATCGCCGTGGCCGCGCAGGACAAGTTCGGCGTCGAGATCCCCGACGACGAGCTGCGCAACCTGAAGACGGTCAAGGACGTCATCAACTTCGTGCAGAACCTGCAGTCGTAAGGCGCCGGAGCGGCGCGCCGTCCCGCCCCCGCACTCTCCACCGGACCCCCGGCCGGAGCGGGCGGCCGGGGGACGGCGCGCCGCGATCCCCTTTCCCCAGTTGTGCGAGGAGCACTCACGATGAGCACTAGCCAGACCACCGTCGTCGTCACCGGGCTGGGCGCCACGACACCGCTCGGCGGAGACTGGCCGTCGACCTGGTCCGCGCTGCTCGCCGGCAAGTCCGGGGTGCGCACGCTGGACTGGGAAGGCATCGAGGACCTGCCGGCCCGGTTCGCCGCCACGCTCGCGGTCGAGCCGTCGGAGGTCATGCCGAAGCAGCAGCTGCGGCGGCTCGACCGCAACCAGGCGGTCGCGCTGATCGCCGCGCGGGAGGCCTGGCTGCACGCCGGGTACGCCCCGCCCAAGTCCCGCAAGGGCCCCGCCTCCGACGAGCCCGCCGAGGGCGACGTGGTGGACGGCGACCGGCTCGGAGTGGTGGTGTCCAGCGGCATCGGAGGCCTGCACACCGCGCTCGGCAGCTACGACGTCTACCGCGAGAAGGGCTGGAACCGGGTCTCCCCGTTCACCGTCCCGATGCTGATGCCCAACGGCGCCTCCGGGCACGTGGGCATCGAGTTCGGCGCGATGGCCGGCTCGCACGCCCTGGTCAGCGCCTGCGCGTCCAGCGCCGAGGCGGTCGGCTACGCGATCGACATGATCCGCAACGGCCGGGCCGACGTGGTGATCTGCGGCGGTACCGAGGCGTGCATCCACCCGCTCCAGCTGGCCTCGTTCGGTGCCATGCGGGCGCTGTCGACGCGCAACGACGAGCCCGAGCGCGCGTCCCGCCCGTACGACAAGAACCGCGACGGTTTCGTGCTCGCCGAGGGCGCCGCCGTCATGATCCTGGAGTCGGAGGAGCACGCCCGCGCCCGCGGCGCCACGATCCACGGGATCGCGGCCGGCTGCGGCTACTCCGGCGACGCGCACGACATCGTGCAGCCCGAGCCCACCGGAGCGGGCCAGGCCAAGGCGATGCACCGGGCGATGCGGGACGCCGGGATGGAGCCCGCCGACATCGCGCACATCAACGCGCACGCGACGTCCACGCCGCAGGGCGACGTCGCCGAGCTCAACTCGATCAAGGCCGCGCTCGGCCCGGACAACGCCGGCAAGGTGATCGTGACCGGCACCAAGTCGATGACCGGGCACCTGCTCGGCGGCGCCGGCGCGCTGGAGTCGATCATCACGATCGTCTCGTTGCGGGACGGCATCGTGCCGGCCACCGCCAACCTCGAGGACCTCGACGACGCGGTCGACCTGGACATCGTGCGCGGGGAGCCGCGCCGGCTTCCGGACGGTCCGCTCGCGGCTCTGAACAACTCGTTCGGCTTCGGTGGCCACAACGTGTCGGTCGCCTTCCGCCGCGCCTGACCGAGCGGCCGCAGCACCCGAGCGGCCCAGCACTGGACAGCCCAGCACTGACCAGCCGCAGTAAGGACTCTGGCCCCCGCCTCGCGGCGGGGGCCAGAGTCTTTTACGTCGCCGAGCCTCGGCCGCTCAGACGGCGGCGTGCAGCCAGCGGACCGGTGCTCCGTCGCCGGCCCGCCGGAACGGCTCGAGCTCGTTGTCCCAAGGGGTACCGAGCAGGCGGTCGAGCTCGCCCTCGAGCGAGCCCTTGCCGACCGCCGCGTTGGCCATGACCGTGCGCAGCCGGTCTTCGGGCACCATGATGTCGCCGTCGGCGCCGGTCACCCCGGTGAACACCCCCAGCGAGGGGGTGAAGCTGTAACGCACGCCGTCACAGCCGGGTGTGGCGTCTTCGGTGACCTCGAAGCGCACGAGCTTCCAGTTGCGCAGCGCGGAGGTGATCCCGGCGGCGGTCCCGGGCTTGCCTTCCCAATGCAGCTCGGCGCGCAAGGTCCCCGGAGCGGCCGCCTGATCGGCCCAATCTAGGGAAACGGGCACACCGAGTACACCTGCGGCGGCCCATTCAACATGCGGGCTCAGCGCAGGTGGCGCGGAGTGGACGTAAAAAACGCCACGTGCGGTCACCGGACCTCCTGGATCTGTACTGAGGCTCGTCTTCCCCTACGGCCTCGCACACCACAAGACGGCGTCCGCGTCCCTCATTCTGCATCATTGGCACGGGTCGCACCACCGCACGAACGCTCTTTGCTCAAGCGTTGCCGTCCCGCGTCGCCTGCGGGCGCGGGGATCGGCGCCGCAAACGGCGTGCCGCGATGAGCAACGTCACACCGCTCGCGACCACCGCCAGGTAGGCGACGTAGTCCCCGAACCGGTCGTACGGCGTGCGGAAGTCCCGGGGCGGGGACGTCAGCGTGACGACGGCCGCGCCGCGCTCGCCGGTGTCCATCCAGGTGAGGCGCCGGCCCTGGGCGTCGAACGCCGCCGTGACCCCGGTCAGCGCGGCCTGGACGGCCGGACGGCCCGTCTCGGCGGCGCGTACGGCGACGAGCGAGGCGTGTTGTGCGGGCGCCCAGCTGTCCTGGAACGTCGATGTCGACGACTGGTACACGAGCATTTGCGCGCCCTTGTGCACGACGGCCCGCCCGTAGTCGGGGAACGTGGACTCGAAACAGATCAGGGGGCCGAAGGTGATGTCGCCCGCTTGCATGACCTGTACACCGGTCCCCGGCACCCGGTCCTCGCCCGCGGCCTTGCTGATCCGGGTCAGCCACCCGAAGGCCGAACGGAACGGGATGTACTCGCCGAACGGCACCAGCCGCGTCTTCACGTACCGTTCGCGGGATCCGTCCGAACGCAGCAGAATCGCGCTCTTGGAGATGCGGCCGCTCGCGTCGCGCGCGTCCTCGTTCACCAGCAGCGGGCCGTTCCTGGTGGCCAGGGCGTCGAGACGGGACGCCACGTCGCGGTCGCGTACGACGTCGTACCCGACGCTGCTCTCACCCCAGACGACGAGGTCCACCGGTGGCAGACCGGCCGTGATGCGTTCACCTTCGGTGAGTCGTACCGCCCGGTTAGGGAGGACACCAGGCTGTACGAGCGCGACGCGGAACGTACTGCCAGCAGGCGGCGCGGGGCGCAGCGCATAGGTCAGCGGCCCTACGCCGATCAACGCAAGCGCGACCCCCAAGGGCACGACCCTGCGCCGTGGCGAAAGCAGGGCCAGCGCAAGCGCGGTGTTGGCGGCGACAAGCACCAACGAGATGAGCCACACGCCGCCCACAGCCGCCAGGCTCAGGACCATCGGGTGCTTCCACTGGGTCGCTCCGAGCAACGCCCACGGACCGCCCAAGCGAGGCCAGTAACGCACGAACTCGATCGCCACCCAGACGCACGGCAGAACGGCCACCGCCGCCGCAGGGGAGAGCCACCGGGCGGCCGCTCCCCACCCCGCCCATAAGGCGCCGAAGACCACGGCGACCAGGAGAAGGCCCGGCCCGATGCTCGGAACCATCCAGTAGAGGGCGGCGAGCAGGTATCCGGTCCCGAACCACCAGCCCCTGAACGCCGCCGTACGGACCGTAGGCGCCGACCGCATCAGCACCAGCCCGGGCACCAGGGCGACCCAGGCGAACCACGCCAGCCCCGGCCGGGGAAAGGCCAGCAGCGGCAGCGCACCGGAGATCAGGCTCGCGACGCGCGCCCACGCTTCGGACGCCGCCGCCCGCGACCGCACGACCTCCCGGAACCCCGCACGTCCGATCACGTCTCCAGTAACGCACATTTTCCGGAACCGCCACCGCACCACCCCACAGACGGGCACCATGGGTGATGTTGTGGTCACTCCAGGTGAAAGGGAGGACGGATGTTCGACCAAGAGGCCCGGCTGGAGCGGTTGCTGGCCCGCCATCCGGACGCCGTCGTCGTGGAGCCCGTACCGGGACGGCGCGCGCTGATCCGGCGCGACCAGCTCCTGGTCGGCGGCCACGACGCGAACACCGCACAGGACCTGGTCCGGCGCTGGTACGACTCGCGCCACGACGAGCACGGCGTGACCTGCCTGCGGCTGCGCGCCCCCGCCAAGGTCGACGTCTGCGAGCTGGCCGACCGGCTCGGCGGCGACACCCGGCACCGCAGCCTGAGCATCGCGCCCAACCACCTCGTCCAGGGCCAGCCGCTGTGGTGGAGCGGCCCCGCCGACCTGCCCCGTCCCGCCGCGCCACCGCCCGCCCCCTCCGGCGCCCCGCCACGGCGCGAGGTCACCGTCGCGGTCCTGGACACCGGCCTGTCGCCGCATCCCTGGTACGAGGACGCCGCCTGGTACGCCGAGCAGCGCGAGGAAGTCGCGGAGGTCCTCGACGCCGATCTGGACTTCGAGCTCGACGCGCAGGCCGGGCACGGCACGTTCATCGCCGGGGTCCTGCTGCGGTACGCGCCGTCCGCCCGGCTGCGCGCGCTCCGGGTCATCGGCGGCGACGGCGTCGGCGACGAGCTCGACGTCATCCGGGCTCTGGGCCGGCTGGCCGCCTCGGGCGGTGCCGACGTGGTCAACCTGTCGATCGGCTGCCACACGTTCGACGACCGCCCGTCGCCGGTGCTGGCACGGGCGATCGCCGCGCTGGGCCGCCGCACGGTCGTGGTGGCGTGCGCGGGCAACGCCGGGACCGACCGACCGTTCTGGCCCGCCGCGCTCAAGCCGGTGATCTCGGTGGCCGCGCTGGACGGGCGCGGCGACCGCGCCTGGTTCTCCAACTACGGCTGGTGGGTGGACGCCTGCGCCCCCGGGGTCGGCATCACCAGCAGCTACGTCCGGTTCGACGGCCCGCGTCCCGAGGGTGACCGCTTCGAGGGCTACGCCACCTGGAGCGGTACCTCGTTCGCGACTCCCGCCGTGGCGGGCCGCGTCGCGGGCCTGGCGGCGGCCGAGGGCATCGGCGCCGTCGAGGCCGCCGACGGACTGCTCGACCCCGCCGTCCGGCACACGCTCCCCGACCTCGGTGTGGTCCTGGGCGCCGCCGCATGAACGATCAGCGTGAAGGCACCCGTCCGACGGCCCGGTCCGACGAGGACGTGGCCGATCTGGTGGTCCGGGCACGCGAGGGGGACGGGGCGGCCTGGGCACGGCTGGTCGAGCGCTACAGCGGGCTGCTCTGGTCGGTCGCGCGCACGTACGGGCTGGGCGAGGCCGACGCGGGCGACGTGGTGCAGACGACGTGGATGCGCCTGGTCGAACGGATCGACCGGATCGAGCACCCGGGTGCGGTCGGCGGCTGGCTGGTCGTCACCGTACGCCGCGAGAGCGTGCACACCGCCCGCCGCGCCGCGCGGCAGACCACGGTCGGCGGCGAGACCGGCCTGCCGGCGTCGGCCGCGCGGGCGCCCGAGGACATCGCGCTGGCCCGTGAACGGTTCGGGCAGGTCGCCGCCGCCCTGCAGGCGCTCCCCCGGCGCTGCCAGGTGCTGCTGCGGCTCTTCGCCGTGGCGCCGAGCTATGCCGAGCTGGCCACGGCACTGGAGATGCCGGTCGGCAGCATCGGCCCGACCCGCGCGCGCTGCCTGGAGCACCTGATGCGAAGGCTCCCGCGATGAACCACGACGATCTGCTCTCGCAGGTCCGCGCGACCTTCCAGGCGATCGATCCGGTGCCCGCCGAGGTGCTGGCCTCGGCGCGTTCGGCGCTGGCCTGGCGGCGGCCCGGCGCGGAGCTGGCCGAGCTCTCCGACGACCGGACGGGACGGGCGGCAGGGGCCCGTGGTGCTCCGGCGCGGGCGCTCACGTTCACCGCCCGCGACACGGTGATCGAGATGGAGATCGCCACCGCGGGCCGGGAGCACGAGATCGCCGGCCGCCTCGCGCCGCCCGCGCCCGCCCAGGTGCACGTCCGGCACCTCGGCCTGGCCCCCGACCGGCCCGCGACCCGGGCCGACCGGGCCGGCCAGTTCGCGCTGACCGGGCTGCCCGAGGGGCTGGTCAGCCTGCTGTTCCGGCTGCCGGACGGCACGTCCATCGTGACCAGCTGGATCCGGCTGTGAGCCTCCGGGCCGAGGCGCTCTCGCTGCTGCGGCTGGCGGCGTCCGACCCGGCGGCGTCGCACGCGCGCGCTCGGGCGCTGCTGCCCCGCGCCGAAGCCTCGGGCGACGACGCGTCCGCGGTGATCGCCCTGCGCGCCGCAGGGCTGGCCGCCAAGGAGCTGGGCCTGCTGGACGAAGGCATGGCGCTCCTCCAGCGGGCCTTGGCGCGCGCGCAGGGCTACGAGGCCGCTCTCGTACGGATGAACCTCGTCGGCCTGCTGACCGCTCGGGGCGACTTCCAGTCCGCCCTTGCCGAAGCGGCCCGCGCGGAGGGCATCCTGAACGGACCCGACGCCGATCGCCTGTCCGCCAACATCGCGTGTGCCCTGGCCCGTTCCGGCAGGGTCACCGAAGCCGGCGAGGTCGCGGCCCGGGCCCTCCCCCGGCTCCGCCGCGCCGGCGACCCCGTGACGCTGACCGGACTGCTCACCAACCTCGGCCTGGCCCGCGCCCTGGGCGGCGAGGTCGACACCGCCGAATCGGCCCTGACAGAGGCCATCGCCATCGGAGAAGCGGCGGGCCTCAAGCACCTCACCGCGATGGCCCGGGCCAACCTCGCCTTCGTCGCGTCCAGGCGCGGCGACGTACCGAGGGCTCTGCGGCTGTTCGCCATCGCCGAGCCCGGCCTGTCCCGCGAACGCGTCATGCAGTGCCGCTTCGACCTCGGCGAGACGCTCATCCAAGCGGGCCTGCCCGGCGAAGCGCGACCGCTCCTCGCGGCCACGCTGGCGGAGGTCACGGCCCAGGGCTACCGGTGCGACATCGCCGACGGCCTGCTCCTGCTGGCCCACGCCGAGCTGGCGGACGGCGATCCCGAGCGGGCCGCCGAGACCGCCGAGCGCGCCCGCGCCGCCTTCGCCGCCCAGGAACGCACCGGCTGGATGCTGCTGGCCGAGCACCTCCTCCTGCGCGCCCGCTGGGCCGCCGGCGACCGTTCGGCCGTCTTCCTCCGTACGGCCGTGGCGACCGCCGCACGGCTGCACGAGGGCGGGTGGGCCGACACCTCCGCCGAGGCCGGCATCATCGCCGCCCGCATCGCCCTGCACCTGGGACGCCCCGCCGGCCACCTCCTCGAGCCGGTGGCCCGTACCCGCGACCAGGGCCCGGCCCCGCTCCGCGCCGCCGCCTGGCACGCCACCGCGCTGGAGCACTGGGCACGCCGGGACGAGGACGGCGCCCGCGTCGCCGTCGACGCGGGCCTTCGTGTCGTGGAGGAGTACGCCGAGGTCTTCGGTGCCCTGGAGTTGCGGGCCCGGGCGGCGGGGCTGGGCGAGGAGCTGGCGGAGTTCGGCCTGCGGATGGCCCGTTCGGCACGCGAGCTGTTCCTGACCGAGGAACGCCGCCGCGCCTCCGTACGGCCGGTGTCCCTGCGCCCGCCCCGCGATCCCGCCCGCGCGGCGGCGCTGTCCGAGCTCCGCGCCCTCAGTGCCCAGCACGCCATGGCCGTGGCCCAGGACGAGACGCCCGGCCGGCTGGCCGTCCTCGAAGCCAAGATCCAGGCCCGCACCCGTACGCGCCCGGGCGGGCGCCGTGCCCACATCCCGCTCCAGAGCGCCGAGCTGATGTCGGCCCTGGGAGACCGCGCCCTCCTCGAACTCATCCGCATTGGAGACGAACTCCACGCGGTGACCATCCGCAAGGGCGACCTCAGCCATCACCACCTGGCGCCCTACGACGAGGTACTGCATCACGCACGACTGGCCGGTTTCGCGCTGCGCCGCCTGCACGGGGACGACTCCCAGGCCCACTCAGGCCTGGCCCGTACGAGCGACCGCCTGAGCGAACTCCTGGCCCCGCTCACCATCGACGACCAGGAACTGGTCATCGCGCCCACCGGCCCCTTGCACGCACTCCCCTGGGCGGTGCTGCCCTTCCTGCACGACCGCCCGTACACGCTCGTCCCGTCGGCCGCCGCCTGGCTGCAAGCCCGATCGGTCAACACCGCGCGTCCGGCCTGCCGCGTCGTACTGGCATCGGGCCCCGACCTGGCCCACGCCCAGGAGGAGATCCACGCGCTCCGCCGCCTCTACCCGGAGGCGCAGACCCACATCGGCCCCACGGCCCGCGCGGAGGCCGTACGCGACGCGCTCCAGGGAGCGGAGCTGGCGCACCTGGCCGCGCATGGGGAGTTCCGTGACGGCAGCGCCCTGTTCTCACGCCTGCGGCTGGCCGACGGCCCTCTGATGCTCTGCGACATGGAGGAACTCGACCTGCCGCCGCGCCTGGTCGTCCTGTCGGCCTGCGACCTTGGCCGGACGGGCCACGGCGACCAGGACGCCGTGACGGGCATGGTCGGCATGCTCCTCGCCCTCGGCACCGCCACGGTGATCGCCAGCGTGACGCCCGTCAGCGACGCCGAGGCTCCGAGTTTCATGACCGCCTTCCACACGCGCCTCAGCACCGGTCTCAGCCCCGCACAGGCCCTGGCCACGCTGCCCCGTACCCCGGGCCTGGCGGGATTCAACTGCTACGGCGCGGGCTGACGGGTCACGTCCCGGTGGTCACGGCTCGGTGGTGGCGACCGGATGCTCGGGGTCGGTGATCCATTGGGACCAGGAACCCACGTACAGGGCGGCCGGGATGCCGGCGAGGTTGAGGGCGAGGATCTCGTGGGCGGCCGTGACGCCGGAGCCGCAGTACGCGCCGACGTCCACCGCGTCGGTGGCGCCCAGCCCGGCGAACCGCTCGCGGAGCAGTTCTGGCGGCAGGAAACGGCCGTCGACGCCCACATTGCCCAGGGTGGGGGCGTTCCTGGCACCGGGGATATGGCCCGCCACCGGGTCCACCGGCTCGGTCTCGCCCCGGTAGCGCTCGGTCGCGCGCGCGTCCAGGAGGACACCGGCCTGGGCCAGCGCGGCGGCACCGTCGGCGTCCAGGACGGGCAGGCGCCCGGGACGGGCGATGAAGTCGCCGGGCTTCACGGCGGGCTCTTCCGCGGTCACGGGCTGGGACTCCCGCCAGGCGCGGAAGCCGCCGTCCAGCACCCGGACGTGTTCGTGGCCGAAGTAGCGCAGCGTCCACCACAGCCGCGCCGCGGCCGTGGAATCGGCGTCGTCGTAGACGACGACCTGCCGGCCGGCGGAGACGCCGGCGCGGCGCATCGCGGCCTCGAAGCCGCCCGGATCCGGCAGCGGGTGCCGCCCGTCCGGGCCGGGCGGACCCGCCACGTCCCGGTCCAGGTCGACGAACACCGCGCCGGGAAGGTGGCCCCGCCGGTAGGAGTCGATCCCCGGCGGGCCGGCCAGGTGCCATCGCACATCGAGCAGGACGGGCGGGGGATCCCGCCGTACGGACCGGGCCAGCGCGGGGACGTCGATGAGTGGATGCACATCGACAGTTTGGCCCGCGATGCCGGGTTTTTGCGAGGGGGGATCCGCCGGTCTCCCGTTCACCGGCGGAAACGCGCTCACGGGCGGACGAACCGCAGCAGCGGTACCAGCAGTTCGGCGGGGACGAGCGAGCCGTGCATGCCGACCATCCGCGTCAGCCACGGCTCCCGCTCCGAGGCCACGATGGCCAGGTCGGCATGGGGCACCGCGATCACGTCCCCGATCCGTTCCAGCATCCCGGGCGCCACCTCGCCGAACCAGCCCGCCGCCACCGCCTGGTCCCGCGTACGGACCCAGGCCCGGTCGCCGAGCGTGCCCTCCCAGGCGGCCAGGACATCGGCGCCGGCGCCCGGCTCGCTGTAGACGTAGCGAGCGCGGGCGTCTCCGCCGATGAGGGCCACGCCCTCCTGGAGAGCCGGTGTCGTGTCGACGTCCACGCGTTCGGTGGGGTCGACCATGCCGTGGTCGGCGGTGATGTAGAGCCCCGTGCCCGGAGGCAGGATCTCCGCGATCTGCTCGGCGAGCAGATCGACGAAGCGCAGCTGATGCCGCCACTCGGGCGAATCGGCGCCGAACCGGTGCCCGGTGGCGTCGAGGTCGGCGTGGTAGACCGTGACGAAGCTGCGCTCGCCCTCGCCCAGCGCGTGCTCGGCCCGTCCCACCAGCTGGCCGAGGCCGTCGGCCTTCAGGTAGTCAGCCCCCCGGACCGTGGCCTGGGACAGCCCGCTGCGCTTGTACGCGCCGAGCCCGACGTACGAGACGTGCACGCCATCGGCGGCGGCCCGCTCGTACACCGTCGGGGCCGGCTGGAACGTGGCCGGATCGACGGTGTCGTCCTGCCAGCGCAGGCAGTTGAGCAGCCGCCCGGTCCCCGGGATCGCCACCTGGACGCCCAGCAGGCCGTGCCCGCCGGGCGGCAGGCCGGTCGCCAGTGACCCCAGGCTGGCCACGGTCGTGGCCGGAAAACCCGCGGTCAGAGGCGTACCGGCCAGCGAGGCCAGGAACGGGGCCAGCTCCCGGTGGGCCTGCAGCAGCTCCCACCCCAGCCCGTCCACGATCAGCACGCAGGCGCGCGGCGTCGCGGGCAGATCGAGCACGTTGGACGCCCCCGGAACGCCCAGCGACGCCAGCACCGACGGCGGCAGATCGGCGAGCGCGCTCGTCCCGTACCGGGGAACGGGAGGGTCGCTCACCTCGCGGTCTCGGCCGACAGCGCCTCGGCGAACGCCAGCACCTGGACGACCGCGTCGCGGCCGTCGGCGGCCTCGCTCACCCGCAGTGACAGGTCGTCGGCGGTCACGCTGCCGGTGTAGCCGTGGTCGGCCTCGCAGTTCTCGTCGCCGCAGGTGGCCGGCTCCAGATCGATGTGCGCGATGGCCCCCCACCCGATGGTCAGCACCACCTCGGTGGGCGGTACGCCGGGCACGTAGGAGGCCGGGTCGGGGACGACCCTGGTGACCGCGACCGACTGGACGCGGTCCATCTTCACCGCCTCGGTGGTGGTGGAAGCGTGGGGCTGGGCCATGCCCTCGCCCGGTGGGTGCTCGTCGGTGTGGCAGACCAGCAGCCTGGACGCCGCGAGCACCAGTACGGTCACATGCCGCCTGACCTCCATCGCCGGGTCGAACGTCGCCTCGTGATGAACCACATAGGCGATCACTCGTTCGTCGCCTATCGCCGACTCGACCGCGTCCGCGACCAGGGCCGGGTAGTATCCGCTGCGCTCGATCGCCGTGCGCAACCCACTAGCCGTCGCTCGGGTTTCCCTCATGGCCCTATCCTGCCCTGTCCAGGGCGGCCACCGCACACGACGTGCCCCCAACGTGGTCATTTGGGTCCCCTCCGGGTAGGACGAGGGCATGGCAGATCGAGATCCGATGCCGTCGCCGCCGCCGGTCCCGCCGCCCACACCGGACCCGGCCCCGCCGCCGCAGCCTCCGGTTCCTCCGCCGGAGCCGCCGCCGGGCCCCAAACCCGGCCCGCCACCAAGGCCACCCGCACCCGTACCGCCGGGCCCCGCGCCCGACCCCGTACCGCCTACGCCGGAACCGGAGCCCGTACCACCCGGCCCAGCACCCGACCCCGTACCGCCAGGCCCGGAACCCGACCCGGTGCCGCCTAGCTAAGGACGGGTCACCTCATCTTCCGGGGTCCCAGCTCTGGGCGTGGTCCTCTTGGGCGTGCCAGGCGGAGGGTGACGTCACGTACGGCGGCGCCCGAGGGTCCGACCACGACGGGGCTGAGTTCCAGCCGGGCGACTTCGGGGAAGTCGTCGGCGAGGCGGGACACGCGGAGCAGGAGGAGTTCCAGGGCCGGTACGTCGACGGGTTCGGCGCCGCGGTGGCCGAGGAGGAGGGGTGCCGTACGGATGGCGCGCACCAGTTCGGCGGCCTCTACCTCTGTCAGGGGTGCCAGGCGGAAGGCGCGGTCGTCCAGGAGCGCGGCGGTCTCGTCGGCCAGGCCGAACGAGACGACGGCGCCGAAGGAAGCGTCTTCCATGGTGACGATGCGCGTCGGTACGCCCTCGCCCTTGTCCTCGACCGCGATTCCGTAGCAGGCGAGCAGGTCGGCGGCCTGCTGCGGCGTCGCGTCCACGGAGTCGTCGGAGGCGAGCCATTCGCCGACGAGTCCCCGCGCGCGCTTGCGGTCGGTGTCGGCGAGGTCGGGGACGTGGCCTTGCGGGCGCTGGCGCCACTGGGCGTACCGGATGACATAGGCGAGGGCGCGTACGGCGTCCTCCGGAGCCGGGTACGAGGGGACGGATCCCTCGGCGGGCATCCCGTCGGGGCCGGTGATGCGCAGGTCCTCCGGCATGCCCTTGGAGCCCAGGTAGGTCGCGACGATCGGCTTGGTGCTGCCCGCCGCGAGGTTGCGGATCTGCTCGGGGACGCGCAGGTCGTAGCCGCCGATCGTGGGCGGGGTGAACAGCGCCACGACGGCGTCGACCTCGTCGTCGGCGATGGCGGCGGCCAGTGCCGCCTCGTACTCCTCGGCGCCGGCGCGGGGCCCGAGGTTGAGCGGGGCGGCGGCCTGGAGGCCCAGCGCGGCGGCGGCGTCCTGGGCGAGCAGGCCGAGCGAGTCGGAGTTGTCGATGATCGCGATCCGGTCGCCGGCGGGCAGCGGCTGGTAGGCCAGCAGCTGGGCCACGTCGAACAGCTCGGACAGGTCGTCCACCCGGATCACGCCCGCCTGCGCGAACAGGGCGCTGACCGCGTGGTCGGGCAGGCTGAGCGCCTGGGCGGCATGCCCTATCGGGACGCCTTGGGTGCTGCGGCCGCTCTTGACGGCCACGATCGGCTTGCGGCGGCTCAGGCGGCGGGCCAGGCGGGTGAACTTGCGCGGGTTTCCCAGCGACTCCAGGTAGAGGAGGACGGCCTTGGTGGCCGGGTCCTCCTCCCAGTACTGCATCAGGTCGTTGCCCGACACGTCCGCCCTGTTGCCGGCCGACACGAACGACGACAGGCCCAGGCCCCGTTCCGCCGTACGTTCCATGATGGCGATGCCCAGCGCACCGGACTGGGAGAAGAAGCCCACGGGGCCCCGGCCGGGCATGCGGGGGGCGAGGGTCGCGTTCAGCCGTACGTCAGGGTCGGTGTTGGCGATGCCCAGGCAGTTGGGACCGACGACACGCATTCCGTACGCGCGGGCCAGCCGGACCAGTTCCTCCTGGCGTTCCCGGCCTTCCGGGCCTGTCTCACCGAAACCGGACGACACGACGATGAGGCCGCGCACGCCCTTGCTCGCGCACTGCTCGACCACCTCGTGCACCGAGGGCGCCCGTACGGAGACGATCGCGAGGTCGACGTCGTCGGGGATGTCCAGCACGGACGCGTAGGCCCGTACACCGGCGACGGCCGTCGCGGTGGGGTGCACCGGGTAGACGGGCCCGCTGAAGTCGCCGCGCAGCAGGTGGCGCAGAACGCTGCGTCCCACGCTGTGCTCGGCCCGGCTCGCGCCGATGACCGCGACGGAGCCGGGGAACAGCAGCCGCTGGATGGAACGGGACTCGGCGCGGTGCTCGCGGGCGGCCATGACCTCCACTGAGGTCTCGGTCGGCTCCAGGTCGAGCACCAGCTCGATGACCCCGTCCTCGAAATGCTGCTCCGCGCGGTAGCCCACCTCGCGGAACACGCGGGTCATCCGGCGGTTGTCGGGCAGGACGCTGGCCACGAACCGTTCCAGGCCGCGCTCCCGGGCGGCCGCCGCGATGTGCTCCAGCAGCACCGCCGCGAGGCCACGGCCCTGGTGGGCGTCCTCGACCAGGAAGGCGACCTCGGCCGTACCGGGGCGGTCGGTGAGCGTGTCGTACCGCACCACCGCCACCATCGCGCCGCCGATCGTGGCGATCAGCGCCACGCGCCGGTCGTAGTCCACGGTGGTGAAGTGCTCGACCTCGCGGTCGGACAGCCGCGGCCGGGGGGAGAAGAAGCGGTAGTAGATCGACTCGGGCGACAGCCGCGCGTAGAAGGACCGCAGGAGTTCGGCGTCCTCTTCCGTGATGGGACGCAGATGAGCCGTCCCGCCATCGGTGAGGACGACGTCGGCTTCCCAGTGGTCCGGGTACCCCTCGCTCACCTACCCGAGGGTAAGGCACGGCGCCCCAAGACGCGCCCAGGGAAAATCGCCGGGTTCCCCGGTTTCGCTGCGCGTTCGAGACCTATTCGGGGGTCAAGAGCTGTTACGGTCGTCCACACGCCCTGAATGCCGCTCGCGCGGGCCGTGTTGATCGAGGTGATGACTCCATGACGCGCGTGGTCGTGGTCGGCGATTTGATGACTGACACCATAGCTCGTGCCGCATATCCGCTGGCCAAGGGCAGCGACACGCCTGCCGCCGTGACGACGCACGGAGGTGGCTCCGGCGCCAACGTGGCCTCCTGGCTGGCCCTCGAGGGGATCGAGGCGGCCTTCGTCGGCCGCCGCGGATCCGACATCGCGGGCCGTAACCGTGACATGGAACTCATGGGGTACGGAGTGGACGCCCGCCTGGTCATGGACCAGGAGCGCCCCACCGGTACCTGCGTGGTCCTGGTCACGCACAAAGGCGACCGGACGATGCTCTCGGACCCGGGCGCCAACGCGGCGCTGCTGCCCGAGGACATCGATCGCTGCAGAGATCTGTTCAACCAGGGGACGCACCTGCACCTCTCGGGATACGCCCTGATCAACGAGGGGTCCCGGAAGGCCGCGATCCACACCCTGGAACTGGCCCGCAAGGCCCAGATGTCCATCTCGGTGGACGGGGGCTCGTCCTCGCCGCTCAAGCGGATGGGCGCCGAGCCGTTCCTGGAGTGGACGCAGGGTGCCCGGATGCTGGTGGTCAACGCCAAGGAGGCCGAGGTCCTGACCGGGCGCGACACTCCCGATCAGGCCGCCAAGGTGCTCACCGCCTGGTACCCGCAGGTCGTCATCATGAACGGCTCCGAGGGTGCCCTCTGGTACACCAACGGCCGCCCGGAGCCGGTCACGGTGGCCGCCGAGCCGGTCGAGAAGGTCATCGACGGCACCGGAGCCGGTGACGCGTTCGTCGCCGGTTTCCTGCCGCCCTGGCTGGACGGCAAGCAGCCGGCCGACGCCCTGACCGCGGGCTGCCGGCTCGCGGCGCGGGCCATGCAGCACCTGGGTGCGCGTCCGACTCTGGACGTCGTCGACAATCAGATCAAGAACTGACCGGCAAGAACCGACGGTAGAGAACCGCCCGCCGCGACCCCGTCCAGGGGCCGCGGCGGGCGGTTCCGTCGTTCCGCCACTTCCGCTCAGCGCTCGTCGCCTCAGCGCTCGTCGACGATGTGGCCGTTCAGAGCGGTGCCGTCCCGGGTGAGGGCCATCGTCAGCGGCGCCTCCGGCAAGGCGGGGACGGCGGCGAGCGCGGCGCCCATCTGCCCGGCCGTCTCCCAGTGCCAGGTGTCGGTGTACGTGCCGTCCTCGAGCCGGACCAGCACGGCGCGGGTGAGCCCGGGGTGCCCCTCCCGGACGGTCGCGATCAGTGAGCTCCGGCGGGCCAGGAACTCCTCCAGGTCGGCGCCGGCGACGGAGTAGCGGTGCGATCGGACGACGGACATGTCGGTACCTCCTGTACGTAGGGCCGGACCTGCACGTAGGGCCGGACCAGCACGTGGGCCCGGGCCTGTACGTGGGCCCGGGCCTGTACGTGGATCGGGCCTACCAGCTGCCGGCGGTCTGCCGGATCGGGGCGTTGAGGCGGTTGAAGAGGTTGGAGGTGGCGATCATCAGCAGGATCGAGGCCAGCTGCTGCTCGTCGAAGTGGTCGGCGGCGTTGTCCCAGACCTTGTCGGGGACGGCGTCGGCGCGGTCGGCCAGCCGGGTCGCGGCCTCGGCCAGCTCCAGGGCGGCCCGCTCGGCATCGGTGTAGTACGGCGTCTCGCGCCAGGCGATGACCAGGCCGATGCGGTCGTCGCTCTCGCCGAGCTTGCGCAGGTTCTTCAGGCCGGCGTCGACGCAGAAGCTGCAGCCGTTGATCTGGCTGACCCGCAGGTGGATCATCTCCATCAGCTCCTGCGGCAGACCCTGGGACTGGGCGGCCGTCATCAGCTCCATGATCGGCTTCATCGCGGCGGGGATGATCGTGGCGGGGTTCTTCATCCGGGCTTCCATGGCGTTTCCTCCGCGTCTCAGGTGTTCGGGTGTTCCGTGTCTCGGGTGTTCCGTGTCTCGGGTGTTCCGTGTTCGGTTCGTGTGAGATCAGGTTGGATGCCCGGATTGATAGATTCGCTATGCGCGTGCGATGTGCCGCCTATCGCCGCATATCGGAATGCCTATCGGGGGGACGATGCTGCGCTTCACCTTGCTCGGACCCGTCCAGATGACCGTCGACGGCGAGCCGATGGCGGGCATCGCCCCACGTCACCGGGCCGTACTGGCCCACCTCCTGCTCAATGCCGGCCGGGTGATCAGCATCGACCGGCTGATCGACGCGATGTGGGGCTACGACCGGCCCGACACCGCCCGATCGCAGATCCACGCCTCGATCACCGCGATCCGCAAGGTACTGCGCGGTGCGGGAGCCGTGGGGCTGCTGGAGACCCGTGCCGGCGGCTACGTCGCGCGGCCGGAGCCCGGACAGGTGGACGCGCAGGAGTTCACCGAACTGGTGGCCGCCGGAAAGCTGCGCGAGGCCCTGGATCTGTGGCGAGGCGAAGCCTTGGAGGACGTGCACGCGCATTACGTCACCGGCGTGCGGGAGCTCTGGAACGACCGGCGGCTGTCGGCGTACGAGCGCCTGGTGGAGGGCGACCTCGCCGCCGGGCGGCACGGCGATCTGCTCGACGGGCTCGCCGCCCAGGTGACCGCGAATCCGCTGCGCGAGAAGCTCAACGGGCACCTCGTCCTGGCCCTGCACCGGGCGGGACGGCAGGCCGACGCCCTGGCCGCGGCGCGTTCGTACCGGACGGCCCTCGCGGACGAGCAGGGCCTCGACCCCGGACACGCCTTCACCGAACTGGAACGGGCGGTCCTGGCGGACGATCCCGCCCTGCGCCTGGCCGACGCCGCACCGGTGGTCTCCGGCCCGCCGCTCCGCCCGACCTTCCTACCTAACGACATTCCCGACTTCTCCGGCCGGACCGCCGAGCTCGAGCGGCTCCTGGACGAGGACCGCAGGCCGGCGGTCGTCACGATCGACGGCATGGCCGGGATCGGCAAGACCGCGCTCGCCGTGCACGTGGCCCACCGGCTGGCCGCCCGCCATCCGGACGGCCGGCTCTTCATCGACCTGCAGGCCCACACCGCGGGCCGGGAGCCGATCGACGCCGCCGCCGCGCTGGAATCCCTCCTCCGCCTGCTCGGGGTGCCCGCCGACCGCATCCCGGTCACGCCGGCCGAGCGCGGTGCCCTCTGGCGCGCCGAGCTGGCCGATCGCCGCGTCCTCGTCGTCCTGGACAACGCCCTCGACGCCGAGCACGTGCGCCCCCTGCTGCCGGGGCACTCCGGCACCCTCGTCCTGATCACCAGCAGGCGGCGGCTCGTCGACCTGGACGGCGCCCACGCGCTGTCGGTGGACGTGCTGGGCGAGGACGACGCCGCCGGACTATTCGAGCGGATCGTGGGCGAGCGCGCCCGCCAGGAGCCGGACGCCGTACGCGAGGCGCTGCGGCTGTGCGGGTACCTCCCGCTCGCCATCCGGATCTCGGCCGCCCGCCTCCAGCACCGCCCGCGCTGGACCGTGGCCTACCTGGCGGATCGGCTGCGGGACCACCGCCGGCTCCTGGACGGGGTGTCGGCGGCCTTCGCCCTGTCCTACGAGCAGCTCGGCGCCGGGGAGCAGCGCATGTTCCGCCTGCTCGGGCCGGCGCCCGGCCGCGACATCGATCCGTACGGCGCGGCGGCCCTGGCGGGGATCCCGGAGGACGAGGCGGAGGATCTCCTCGAAGGCCTCCTCGACGCCCACATGCTGCTGCAGCTCGAGCCGGGCCGGTACACCTTCCACGACCTGCTCCGCGAGCACGCCCGCTCGATCGCCGAGGACGACGGCGCCGTCCTGCGGCTGCTCACCTACTACCTGCACCGCTCGCGCGCGGCGATCGACCGGCTGTTCCCGCACAGCGTCGGGCAGCGGGAGGGCATCCCCCAGCCGCCCACCCCGATCGCACCCGTCCGCGACGCCGCGGAGGCGCTCGCCTGGCTCGACGCCGAGCGCTCCAACATCATCGCGACCGCCGTCCACGGACCCGAGATCTGCCTGGGCATGCTGGCCCTGGCGATGCGCCCCTACCTCGACGCGCAGGCGCACCACGACGACGCGCTCACGCTGCACACCCTCGCGCTCCAGCGCAGCCGCAGGCTCGGCCACCACGAGTTCGAGAAGGGGGCGCTCTCCGACCTGGCGTGGACCTACTGGCGGCTCGGCGAGTACGAGCGGGCGGAGGAGCACGCTCACCAGGCCCTCGACGCCTGCGAGGAGGCTTTCGAACGGGCCCGGGCACTGCTCACCCTAGGGAACGTGGCTCTGCGCCGCCGCCAGGACGGGCAGGCGGAGCAGTACCTCAAGCAGGCACTCGACCTCACCCGGATCGGCGCCGACACCTGGGGCGAGGCCCACGTGCTCGGCATCCTCGCCCTCGTCCTCGACCGGGCCGACCGTCCGGACGAGGCCCGCCGCCACCTGGACCTGGCGCTGGCGCTCCACCGCAAGGTGGGCAACCCGGCCGGGGAGGCGGCGATCCTCAACCACCTCGGCGTCGTCCTCCGGCACCAGGGCGAGCTCGCTCAGGCGCGCACCCGCCACGAGCAGGCCGCGGCCCTCTACCGCACGCTCGGCAACACCACCGACGAGGCGGCCGCGCTCAACGGGCTGGCCGAGGCGGCGGGCGACTCGGCTCGGGCGGTCGAGCAGCACACGGCAGCGCTCGCGCTCGCCGACCTGACCCGCAACCGGCCGGAGCAGGCCCGCGCCCACGATGGACTGGCACGCTCCCACCTCGCACTCGGGGACTCGGAGCGGGCTCGCGAGCATGGGCGGCCGGCCCTCGACCTGTACGAGGAGCTCGGTGTCCCGGAGGCCGCGGAGGTCCGCACCTTCCTCGAACGTGCCGGCCTCGAACCTGCCGGCCTCGAACCTGCCGGCCTCGAACGCGCCAGCCTCGAACGTGCCGGGGCGTCAGGTGGTCACGGCCAGGACCAGCGGTAGGACGGACGGCGCGCCGGCCTCGCGGAGGATCCGGGTGGCCACCGTCATGGTCCAGCCGGTCTCGATCCGGTCGTCGACGAGCAGGACCGGGCCGCCCGCGTCGCGTACGGCGGCCGCGACGTCGTCGGGCAGGGTCAGCGCGTGCCACACCGACCGCAGCCGCTGGGCGCTGTTGTGGCGGCGCGGCACCGGCTCCCCCAGCGGGACGATCTCGCCCAGGTACGGCAGCCGCCCGATCTCCGCGAGCCGCCGCCCCAGACCGCCGACGAGCCGCGGCCGGGTACGCGAGCCGATCGTCACGACACCGGCGGGACGGGCGGGCCAGTCCCACGCGGCCATGACCTTGACCACGGCGTCGAACATCTCGGCCGGGATCTCGGTGTCGGGACCGGCCAGCAGCTCGCGCAGCCGGTTGCCCCAGCCGATGTCGGTGAGCCGCCCGAGCGCGCGGCCCGTCTCGGCCATCTGACCTGCGGCGATGCGGCCGGAGACGCCGGGGTCGTCCTTGACGCCGGTGGGCCACATCCGGCGCGGGGTGACGTCGACGCCGGGACGGCGCAGCCGCTCGCGGGCCTGGGCGGTGCCGGTGTCGGACACGTCGGCGGGCCAGTGCCGGCCGGTGCAGTTGTCGCAGCGGCCGCAGGGCTCGGCCGCGGGATCGTCGAGCTGGCGGCGCAGGAACTCCTCGCGGCAGCCCTCGTAGGCCAGGTAGTCGAGCATGGCGCGCTGCTCGCGGGCGCGCTCGCCGGCGACCCGCTCGTAGCGTTCGCGGTCGTACGCCCAGTCCTGCCCGGTGGCGGTCCAGCCGCCCTTGACCCGGCGGACGGCGCCGTCGACGTCGAGGACCTTGAGCATCATCTCCAGCCGCGCCCGGCCCAGGTCGACGCGCGGCTCCAGGGCACCGGTCGACAGCGGGCGGCCGGCCTCCTCCAGGACGTCGAGGGTGGCCCGTACGACCGGCTCGGGCGGGAAGGCCAGGCTGGCGAAGTAGGCCCAGATGTCGCGGTCCTCCACGCCGGGAAGCAGGATCACCTCGGCACGGTCGACGCCGCGGCCCGCGCGGCCGATCTGCTGGTAGTAGGCCACCGGCGACTGCGGCGCGCCCACATGGACGATGAAGCCGAGGTCGGGCTTGTCGAAGCCCATCCCCAGGGCGCTGGTCGCGACCAGCGCCTTCAGCTTGTTGTCGAGCAGGTCGCGCTCGGCCTGGAGCCGCTCGGCGGGCTCGGTCTGGCCGGAGTACGACGCCACCTCGTAGCCGCGCTCGCGCAGGTAGCCGGCGATCTCGTGGGCGGCGGCGACGGTCAGCGTGTAGATGATGCCCGAGCCGGGCAGCGCGTCCAGGTGCTCGCCGAGCCAGGCGATCCGGCGCTCGGCCTCGGGCAGCCGGACGACGGCCAGGTGCAGCGAGTCGCGTTCGAGCGCGCCGCGCAGCACCAGCGCGTCGTCGGCGGCCAGCTGCTCGGCGACGTCCTGGGTGACGCGGGCGTTGGCGGTCGCGGTGGTGGCCAGCACCGGAACGCCCGGCGGCAGCTCGGCCAGCAGGGTGCGCAGCCGCCGGTAGTCGGGCCGGAAGTCGTGGCCCCAGTCGGAGATGCAGTGCGCCTCGTCCACCACGACCAGGCCCGCCCCGGCGGCCAGCTTGGGCAGCACCAGATCGCGGAAGTCGGGGTTGTTGAGCCGCTCGGGGCTGACCAGCAGCACATCGACCTCGCCGGCCTCGACCTCGGCGAAGACCCGCTCCCAGTCCTCGGTGTTGGCGGAGTTGATCGTCCGGGCGGCGATCCCGGCCCGCTCGGCGGCCTCGATCTGGTTGCGCATCAGCGCCAGCAGCGGCGACACGATCACCGTCGGCCCGGCGCCGCGCTCGCGCAGCAGCCGGGTCGCCACGAAGTAGACCGCGGACTTGCCCCAGCCGGTGCGCTGCACCACCAGGGCCCGGCGCCGCTCCACGACCAGTGCGTGGATCGCCGTCCACTGGTCGTCGCGCAGCCGCGCCCCCTCCCCGGCCAGTGCCCGCAGGCAGCGTTCGGCGTCGTCGCGCAGGTTCTCCGGTGTGCTCACCCGTCCTTGCTACCAGCCCCGGACGACAGCCCGCGCCCGAACGCGCTTCTGTGGACAACGCCAGCCCTACTGTGGGCTTAAGCATGATCGCTTGAGGGGTACTCTTCCGGACGGATCAGTGGGGAAACGGGCGGAGGACATGGCACCGGTCATGGGGCGGGCGGCGGAACGCCTGCGGCAGACGTGGCACACCCTGATGGAGGGCGCCCCACCCGAACCGCCCGAAGACGAGCCCAGCGAGATCGTCAACGCCCGGACCATCGACCTCGTGCTGCGCGTCGGTGAGCTCCTGCTGGCCAGCGGCGAGTCCACCGAGCGGGTGAACGAGGCGATGCTCGGCATCGCGGTCGCCTACGAGCTGCCCCGCTGCGAGGTCCAGGTCTCCTTCACCAGCCTGCTCGTCTCGGCGCATCCGGGCGGCGGCGCGCTGCCGGTCACCGGTGCCCGCGCGATCCGGCGCCGCACCCCCGCGTACTGGCGCCTCACCGCCCTGCACCAGCTCGTCCAGGACGCCTCGATCGGCATGCTGGAGCAGGAGGAGGCGCTGGAGCGGCTCAACGAGATCAAGCGCGGCCGCGCCCCGTACCCGCCCTGGCTGCTGGTGGTCTCGTTCGGCCTGATCTCCGCCTCCGCCGCCATCCTGGTCGGCGGCGGGCCGCTGATCGCGCTGACCGCCTTCGTGTCCACGATGCTCGGCGATCGCGCCGCGGCCGCGCTGGCCCGCCGCGGCATGGCCGAGTTCTTCCAGCTGCTGGTGGCCTCGGCGATCGCCGCCACGGCCGCCGTCACGGTGGTGGCGCTGGGCAACCCCGGCGAGGCCTCCAGCGTGGTCACCGGCGCCATCCTCGCGCTGCTGCCGGGGCGCCCGCTGGTGGCGAGCATCCAGGACGGCATCACCGGCGACCTGGTCAGCGCGGGCGCCCGGCTGCTGGAGGTCTTCTTCATCATCGCCGCGATCGTGGCCGGCCTGGGCATGGTCGTGTACGTGGCAGTCCGGCTGAACGTCGATGTCAGTGTCGACCATCTGCCGCAGGCCCCGGCCCTTTTCGCGCCGATCCCCATCCTCGCGGCTGCGGCGGTGTCGCTGGCGTTCGCGGTGTCCCTGGCCGCCCCCAGGAAGGTGCTGTTCGCCGCGGCGGTGGGCGGCGCGCTGATCTGGACCATGTACGTGGTGCTGCGGAGCTGGAACGTGACCCCCGTTCTCGGCTCGGCCATCGCGGCCATCATCATCGGCCTGCTGGCCAGCATGCTGGCCCGCCGCCGGCACGCCCCCGTGCTGCCCTACGTCGTCCCGTCCATCGCCCCGCTGCTGCCGGGGACGCTGCTGTACCGGGGCCTGGTCGAGCTCAACACCGGCGACCCGCAGGAGGGCATGCTCAGCCTGATCGGGGCCCTGTCGGTCGCGCTCGCGCTCGGCGCCGGGGTCAATCTCGGCGGCGAACTCGTCCGCGCCTTCCAGCGCGTCGGCTTCGGCGGTTCCGGCCGCTGGGCCCGTCCCGCCGCCCGCCGGACCCGCGGCTACTGACCCGCCGATCCGCCACGGCGACTGTTCCTTCCTTCCGCCACGGCGAAATGTCGGTGGGGGCAGGTACGTTGCGGCGCATGTACCGACAGGGAGACATTCTCGTCCTGCCCGTCCCCGAGGAGGACGTGCCGCAGGCCGTGCGCGATCAGCCCGCCGCGCCGCGCGACGGCCGGGGGCGCATGGTGCTCGCGCTGGGCGAGGCCACCGGCCACGCCCACGCGATCAGCTCGCCGGGCACGCTGCTGAGCGACGGCGACCCGAGCACGCCCGACCACCTGCACCTGCCGTCGGGCGGGCGGCTCGTGCATGAGGAGCACGCCGAGATCGTGCTGCCCAAGGGCTGGTTCCGGGTGATCCGGCAGCGCGAGTACGTGCCGGGCTCGGTCCGCGTCGTGGCGGACTGATCCGATGACGACTCCTACGACCACTCCGATGACCGCACGCGCCGACATCGTCCTCGGCTGGCAGGCGGCCGCGTTCGCCTCCGGCCCGACCGGTCCCGAGGAGCGCGAGCGCGCCGAGGCCGGGGTCCGCACGGCCTACGCCGCCGCCGGTCTCGCGGCACCCGAGCAGATCGTCTGGGTCCCCTCGCCCGTGTACGGGGCGTTCGCCGCCGCGCTGATCGGCGGCCACCGGGAGGCTCTGGAGGGCGCGGACCTGGGCGAGTACGTGGAGCCGGTCCTGGCGCTGTTCGATCCCGGCGAGGCGGGCGCGAGCGTCCGCGACGCCGTGCGCACCGTCGCGTGGGAACGCACCCGCACGGCCATCGCCGAGGAATTGGGGCCGGAGCTGTGGGCGCGCACCTGGGCCGAGACGGGCGGCCGGCTCTGGGGGCCCGTCAGCGACCTGGTCGCGCGTATCAGGCAGGGCATCGGCGACCTGGCGGGGGACGACTTCCCGACCTCGTCCCTGCTGCGCGCCGCGACCCTCGACGCCGTGCTCGGCCAGCACGACGCCCCTTTCCTGTCCCTGGCCGACACGCTGGGCCGGCTCGACGGCGCCCCGGCCGGGATGGCCGCGGTCGCGCGGGCGGCGGGCTGGTGGTGGCCGTACGAGCGGATCGCGATCGTCTCCGAGCGGCCGCTCGACCTGCACCGCGACGAGCCGGGGCGGCTGCACCGGGGCGACGGCCCCGCCCTCGGCTACGCCGACGGGTTCGCCCTGCACGCCTGGCGCGGCATGCCGATGCCCGCCGGGTTCATCGCGTCGCTGACCGACCTGTCACTGGAGCGGATCCGCGCCGAGGAGAACGCCGAGCAGCGCCGGGTCATGCTGGAGATCTACGGCTATGACCGCTACCTGGCCGAATCCGGAGCCACGCCCAGGCAGCGCGACAGCACCGGGGTGCTCTGGCAGATCGACATGCCCGGGGACGAGCCGATCCTCATGGTCGAGGTGGTCAACTCCACCCCCGAGCCGGACGGCACCTCCCGTACCTACTACCTGCGGGTCCCGCCCACCACGCAGACCGCGCGGCAGGGCGTCGCCTGGACGTTCGGGCTGGAAGCGCGCGACTACCAGCCGGAACGGCAGACCTGACAGCGCCCGGGACCGGCGCAACCGAGACCGGCCGGGCCCGTCCCGGCCCGCATGGAGCGGGTGTCTCCCGATGGCACTTCCCTAACCATCAGGGGACATCCGCTCCATGCTTTTCCACACGGGGCTTCTCCACACGGGGATGCGCTCCAGAACGCCGCCCGCGAACACGTCGTACAGGCCGAGCGGCTCCAGGTGGACATAGCCGATGTGGCAGTCGCACACGTCGAGGGGGCACGGCCGGGGCCGGAGGGCCGTACGGAACGTCCCGTCATAGAGGTTGCCCAGGACCGCCGGGACGAAGTGGCAGCGCCGTACCGTCCCCTCGCCGTCCACGGAGATGACCGTCTCGCCCGTACGGCAGGGCAGTCCCTTGCTCGGATGCGGGTCGCGGCTGTGACCGAAGAGGGGGTCGAGCTCCGTCCATTCGGCGGCCTCGGCATCGGTGTAGGTACGGCCCTCTGCCGCGTTCACCCACAGGTAGACCTCGGACGGCAGTTCCTCGCGCAGGCGGCGGGCGGCGCCCAGATGTTCCGGCTGCCCGACGACGCCCACGCTGAACCGCACACCGCGCGCGGCGAGGTCGCGGCACTTGCCGAGGAACCGCTCGTACGGGACCTGACCCGGGTGGTACGTGGCCCACAGCGCCAGCCGGGAGAGGTCGGCGTCGGCGGTCCAGTCGATCCGGTGGCTCAGATTGGTCTGGATCGCGACGCGTTCGACCTGGGGAAGGTGGCTGAGGTCCACGAGGGCTCGCCGGTACCAGGAACGTACGAGGCCCTCGCCCCACGGCGTGAACAGCACGGATACGCTGTGCTCCTGCTCGCGGACCCAGCCGGTGAAGCGCTCCAGGGCGGCCCGGTCGGCGCGCAGCTGCTCGGGCGTGTCGCGCCTCTTGGCGAACGGGCAGTACGGGCAGTCGTAGTCGCAGCTCTCGAGCGGCCCCCGGTAGAGGATCGTCAGATGCTCCATCAGCGGGCCTCGTAGGCGTCCATCAGCGCACGGACGCGCGGCGAGAAGAGGGCGGGGCCGATGGCGTCGGAGTGGGCGAGCCCTTCGGGGGTGAGCCGGATGACCGACTCGTCCTGCTGGAGCCAGCCCCTGTCCGCGTAGGGCGTCAGATCGAAGTCGTCGGCGGCGTCGGCACCGAAGCGTTCCTTGTAGCCGACCCGGTCGACCCCGCTGACCTGGAGCAGTGACTGGATCAGATGGCGCCGGCGGCGTTCGGCGGCGTCCAGCGCGAACCCGACGCGGGCGGTCGTGAAGTCGGTCTCGCGGACGTAGTCGTCGATGATCGCGCGCACCTGGCCCGCCCCCACCGCGTACTCGAACGAGTAGTGCAGCTCGGAGGTGTAGGAGCGGGCGCCGCAGCCGAGCCCCACCATCCCGTCGGTCTGGCAGCAGTACTCCGTCCCGGAGGCACCGCTGCCCGGGAGGCGGAACATGCGCATGGAGACCTGCTCGTAGCCCCGCGCGAGGAGATGGTCGCGGCCGATGCGGTACAGCTCCAGGCGCTGATCGTCCCAGTCCCGGACGGTCTGGGCGCGGCGGCCGAGACCGGTGAGGGGCCGTACGTACAGGGGGTAGAGGTACAGCTCCTCGGGGCGCCAGGCGAGGGCGGCGTCCAGGGAGTGCAGCCAGGTGGCGGGGGTCTGGCCGTCGATGCCGTAGATGAGGTCGATGTTGAGCGTCGGGAATCCGGCGGCGCGGATGCGGTCGAGGGCGGCCTCGACCTCGGCGCGCTTCTGGGGGCGTACGGCGGCGCGGGCCTCGGCGTCGACGAAGCTCTGCACGCCGATGGAGATCCGGGTGGCGCCGCGGTCGGCGAGGACGGCGAGGCGGTCGGCGGTGGCGGTGGCCGGGGACGTCTCCACGCCGAGCGGGATCGAGCCGAGGGCGCCGAAGCGGCCGGCGATGTCGCAGAGCCGTTCCAGCTCGTCCGGGTTCAGGTAGGTCGGGGTGCCCCCGCCGAACGCGGCCGTCGCGAACGTGGCGTCCCCGAGCGCGTCCTGCGCGGCGGCGGCCTGGCGTTCGAGGGTGTCGAGGTAGGCGCCGGTCAGCTCCTCGGGCGCGCCCGTACGGGTGAAGAGGTTGCAGAACCCGCAGCGCATCTCGCAGAACGGGATGTGCACGTAGAGGAAGAGCGCGTCGCGTTCCTCCTTGGCCCACACGTCGTGCAGCGAGGGGCGCGGATCGAGGGGGCGGTAGGCCGTCTTGTGCGGGTATGCGTAGACGTAGCTCTCGTAGGGTCCGGTCATGTCAGCGTGAACTCCCCGTACGGAACGGTCCAGACGGCCTCGTGGCCGATCCGGTGCCCGGTATGGCCGTCCTCGCCGTACGCGGTCCCGTGATCGGAGCAGACGATCACGAAGGACGGGCGGCGCATCAGGGCGAACAGCGCGCCCAGATGCCGGTCGATGTGGCGGAGCGCGGCGGCGTGGCTCTCCCGGGTGTCGCCGTGCTCGCGGGTGGCGCCGTCCAGGTAGAACCAGTTGGGCTGGTGCAGGGCGGACACGTTCAGCAGGAGGAACAGGCGCCGGCCGTCCGGCTGCCGGGCCACGATCTCGGCCACCCGGGCGATCTGGTTCTCCAGCGAGGCGGGGTCGGTCACGCCGAACTCCGGCTCCCAGTGGCTCTCGGCGAACATGCCCGGGAGGACGGACCCGAGCGGTGTGCGCTTGTTGAAGAAGCCCACGCCGCCGACGCAGACCGTGTGGTAGCCGATCGCGGTGAGGGCGGTGGGGATGTCGGCGGCGTCGTACGTCCAGGTGCCGGGCGCGGTCGTCTCGCTGCCGGGGAAGCGGCCCGCGAACAGGCGCGGGTGCGGCCCCGGGCTGGCGGGCGTCGGGAGGAAACCGGCCAGCATCGCGGCGTGCGCGGCGAACGTGAAGCTCCCGGGCGTGTGCCGCTTCTGCCAGCGGCCGTCCGGGAGCAGCCCGGCGAGCGTCGGGGTCTCGCCGGCGGCGGCGAGTTCGGCGGCCACGTCGTAGCGCAAGGTGTCGAGTGTCACCAGCAGCAGATCATGGCCGCCGATGATCTCGTTCATGTCGTACATGTGGCTTGATTCCTCCGCAGGGCGGCTCTGACCTGGGCAGTGTGGGTGTCCAACCCATCGGCGCCGGATCCGGGCAATCCGGTCAGGCCGGGCAGTAGATCACCGAAGGCGTTGACCTCGCCGACCGCGCACCCGCGCCAGCCGAGTCGGACGAGGAGATCGACACCGACCATGGGACTGCCGGGAAAGCAGGCCGCCGCCTGCGCGCACACGTCGAGCGCTCGCCGCCAGCCGTCCTCCCCCATGGCCTGCCGGACGGCGCCCAGATCGCCGCGCGCCCCGCCCAGGTGCAGGTTGGTCATGGGCGAACGGCTCGTACGGACGACCGCGTGCGTCGGCTCCCCCGCGATGACGACCACGCGCAGGTCCAGGACGCGGCCGTCGAGCGCGACCTTGGGCAGCCAGCGCTCGACGTGCAGGCCGTCCGGGGCGAGCGCGCCGATGAGGTGCTCCACCTCGGGCCCGGTCTCGTACGTCCGGACGCGCAGCGAGTTGACGTAGCCCGCGCCGGCACGCGCGGCGGACGTGGTCGCCCTGATCCGGCCGGGCGCGGTCTGCAACGCCACGACACCGGAAGCGGACGAGCCGTGCGCGGGCTTGACGAACACGCGGTGCATCCGCGTCTCCGCCATGCGTTCGCGCAGCTCGGCGTACGACGACACGGGCGGCAGGGCCTCCGGTACGGGGACACCGGCGGCCGACAGGAGGGCATGGCAGCGCCGCTTGTCGAACATCACCGCGACTTCGTCCACGTCCCCGAGCAGCCGCGCGCCCGACCGGGACGCAGCCGCCGCGACCCGTTCCAGACCGGCGGTGAACGAGGCGTACCATCGCGCCCCGCCGCCCACCCGGGCCGGATCGCCGGGGCCGCGCAGCATCGCGTCGACCTCGGCGTCCTCGCCCGGCGAGTCGGCGCGGACCAGCGAGCCCGGCGCGATCTCGGGCGCGGTGCCGCGCAGCACGTCCCGCCAGGCGATCACCTGTGGCGCGGCCAGACCGGCCGACCGGCACGCGGCCGCGAAGAGGTCCGCCCGCCGGTCCCCCGGCGTCCCGACGACGGCGAATCTCATTCGGCGAGCGCGACGTACATCGAGGTCGTCCAGTCGGTCCCGTCCCACTCCGCCTCGCCCTGGTGCTCGCCGAGATCGACCTCGACGCCGGGAAGCGCGGCACGGAGCCGCTCCATCATCGGCTCGGACAGGTAGTGGTGGTGGAGGTCGAGGCTCGTCAGGTGGGTCAGCGGCTGCCCCGCCAGCAGCAGCTCGGCCCCCCGGTCGGTGAGCACCCCCAGGCTGAGGTCCAGCGACTCCAGCCGGGCCACGACCGGGGCGGACGCGATCCCCTCGGCGATCTCGTCCTGGAGATCGCTGTTGCACAGGCCGAGCCGGCGGAGCGCCGGAAACCGGACCCCCTCCAGGAACGGCACGACGTCCTCATAGTCCGCGTCGCCGCCGTACATCTGGTCGCCCAGCCACAGGTCGAGGTGTTCGAGGACGGGCAGGTCGCTGGCGGCCACCGCCCGCACCACCTCGACGGGCAGCCCGCCCGACTCGAACCGCAGCACCTTCAGGCGCTCGCTCCGGAACGGGCTCAGCGCCAGGCCCGCGCTCCCGCGCACGTCCAGCCGTTCCAGGCCCGGAAGGGCCTCGACCAGCGGAGTGATGTCCTCGTGCGGGATCCAGGAGACGTGGTACTCCTCGTCCACGATCTCGCCCAGGAACAGCGACCGCAGGTTCGGAAAGCGGTCCGCGGCCTCGACCAGCGTCCGCGCGCCGAGCCCGGCGACGTCGTCCCAGCCCCAGAAGCCGATCACCAGGGCGGTGACCTGGCTGGTGTCGACGGCGTCCATGAAGCGCGCGAACAGGTCGGGGTACCGCTCGTCCCCCCAGTCGCCGCGTACGGCCCAGGCGACGTCCGCTGCGGGCGGGAGCGGTTCGTCCGGCTCGGTCTCGGGCGTGAAGTTCACCAGCGGCAGTCCGGCGAACTCGGTCAGGTAGTCATCGTTCATGGTGTCTTCCAAGTGGGGGGACGGTCATTCCGCGACGTAGATGTAGCGCTGGTCGGCACGCGCCGGCCGCCGCGGCTCACGCAGGTCGATCTCGACGCCCGGCAGCGCGGCACGGAGGCGTTCCACCATCGGCTCGCCCAGGTAGTGATGGTGCAGGTCGAGCCGCTGGAGATGGGTGAGCGGCTGCCCGGACAGCAGCGCCTCCGCGCCGGCGTCGCCGAACACGCCCTTGGCCAGGCTCAGCGACTCCAACCGCGCCACGACCGGCGCGCCCGCCAGCGCCACCGCGATCTCCTCGCTGATCTCGCTGTTCTCCAGGCCCAGATGCCGCAGCGCCGGCAGCCGCTCGCCGCCGAGGATCTCCGCGAGATCGGGCACCGCGGTGTCGCCGTCGTAGGACCGGGAACCGAGCCACAGGTCCAGGCGCTCCAACGCGGGCAGCTCGCAGCCGGCCACGGTACGGACGATCTGCGGCGGCAGCCCGCCGGACTCGAACCGCAGCACCTTCAGGGCCTCGCTGCGGAACGGCCGCAACTCCAGGCCCGCGCCGCCGCGCACGTCCAGCCGCTCCAGCCCGGGGAACTGCAGCAGCAGCGGGGTGATGTCGCCATGCTCGATCCAGGAGATCTCCTGCTGCTCCATCACGATGTCACCGAAGAACAGCGCCCGCAGCGCCGGGAACCGGTCCGCGGCCTTGATCAGCAGGTCCGGCGGGTACGGGTCGCCCGCGTCGAGCGTGACCGTCCAGCAGCCGATGACCAGATGGGTGACGCGCTCGGTGTCGACGGCGCCGAGGAACTCCTCGAAGAGCACGCCGAAGTGCCCCTCCTCGTCCTCGTCGATCGTCAGCCGCCAGGCCACCTCGCCGGCGGCGGGAAGATCGGCCGCGGCGCCGAGGAACTCCCTGACCGGCAGGCCGTCGAAGTCGGTCAGATGCTCGTGGATCGTCATGGGTCCCCGTTCGAGTGATCGTCGGGAACCGTCCTACCAGCCACCGCTGATCCGCCGCCGTTGAACCGGGACATTTCCATACTCACTCGGACACCGCGACGTACCGCCACTCCTCCCCGTCGTCCTCGTCGGGCTCCTCCTGGCCCTCCAGGTCGATCCCGACGCCGGGAAGGGCCGCGCGGACGCGTTCCATCATCGGCTCGCTCAAGTAGTGATGGTGCAGGTCGAGCCGCTGGAGATGGGTGAGCGGCTGGCCCGACAGCAGCGCCTCGGCGCCGGTGTCGGTCAGGGTCCCCATGGCCAGGCTCAGCGACTCCAGCCGCGCCACGACCGGCGCGCCCGCGACCGCCGCCGCGATCTCGTCCTGGATCTCGCTGTTCTCCAGGCCCAGCCGCCGCAGCGCCGGCAGCCGGGCGCCGCCCAGGATCCCGGCGAGGTCCTCGGCCCGCGCGTCCCCGCCGTACTCCGTGGCGCCGAGCCACAGGTCGAGATGCTCCAGATGGGGCAGCTCGCCGTCGCCGACCGCCCGTACGACCTCACTGGGAAGCCCGCCGGCCTCGAAGCGCAGCGTCTTCAGGACATCGCTCTTGAACGGGCGCAGCACCAGCCCCGTGCCGCCGCGTACCTCCAGGTGCGCCAAGCGGGGGAACGCCTCGAGCAGCGGGGTGACGTCGGACTGCTCGATCCAGGAGATCTCCGACTCCTCGGCGACGATGTCGCCGAGGAACAGCGCCTCCAGGTTGGGCAGGCGCCCCATCGCGGCCACGAGCGGCTCGACCGGGTCGACGGTGCCATTGTCGTACGAGGCGCCCCAGTAGCCGATGGTCAGATCCGTCACCTCGGCGGACTCCACCGCGTCCAGGAAGCGCGCGAAGATCTCGTCGAATGCCGTGCCTTCGAACCCGGTCCGGATCCGCCAGGCGGCCCGGGCCTCGCTCCCCGGTTCGATCGTGCCCTGTTCAGCGTCGAAGCCGACGACCGGTTTCCCCGCGAACGACGTGAGGTTCTGATGTACACCCATGGGGCGCATTCCTATCAGCCGCCCGGGACAGTCCTCAGCCGTCCGGGACGTTCCGCGGAACGTCCCGGACGGCTGAGGGTCACGCGATCAGGCGGCGGGCAGGACCGAGCCCTTGTACTTGTCCTCGATGAACTTCTTGACCTCGGGACCGCCCAGCAGCTCGACGAGCTTCTTGACGTCGGCGTCGGTCTTGTCCTCGGCCTTGGTGACCAGCCCGTTGACGTACGGGTTGCTCTCGACCTTCTCGGCGGCCAGCGCGTCCTTGGCCGGGGTCAGGCCGCCCTCCAGGGCGTAGTTGCCGTTGATGACCGAGGCGTCGACGTCGGCGAGCTGGCGGGGCAGCGCGGCGGCGTCGGTGGGCAGGAACTTGATCGCCTTGGGGTTGCCGGCGACGTCCTTCTCGGTGGCCTCCTCGCCGGCGCCCGGCTTGAGGGTGACGACGCCGTTGTCGGCCAGCAGCTTCAGGGCGCGGGCCAGGTTGGACGGGTCGCTGGGCAGCGCGACCGTGGCGCCCTGGCGCAGGTCCTGCAGCTTGGTGACCTTCTTGGAGTAGACGCCGAGCGGCTCCAGGTGGACGCCCGCCACGAACTCCAGCTTCTGCCCGGTCTTCTGGTTGGACTCGGCCAGGTACGGGCGGTGCTGGAAGTAGTTGGCGTCGAGCTGGCCGTCGTTGAGGGCGGGGTTCAGCTGCTCGTAGTTGCTGAACTCCTCGATCTCCAGCTTGAGCCCGGCCTTGTCCGCCAGGTCCGTCTTGACGTAGGTGAGGATCTCGGCGTGCGGGACGGAGGTGGCGCCGACCTTGAGGGTGCCGGCGTCGTTGCCGGAACCGCCGCAGGCGGCCAGGCCGAACAGCAGCCCGGTGGACGCGATGGCGACAGTGATCTTGCGCAGCACGGCAGGTGCCTTTCTCGGTGAAGGTGAAGGGTGCAGGTGAGGGAATTCAGGAACGGGGCGTCACTTGTGCGTGAGGCGCCGTACGAACAGGTCGCCGACCAGCTGGATGAGGGCCACGAGGACCACCAGCAGCACCAGGATCGCCATCATCATCGTGGTCTCGAACCGCTGGTAGCCGTACCGGACGGCCAGGTCGCCCAGGCCGCCGCCGCCGACCGCGCCAGCGATGGCGGAGTAGCCGATCAGCGCGATGACGGTGACGGTCAGGCCCGCGATCAGTCCCGGCCGCGCCTCGCGCAGCAGGACCTTGCGGACCAGCTCCAGCCGGGACGCGCCGATGGCGCGGGCGGCCGCGACCGTGCCGGGGTCCACCTCGCGCAGCGCGGTCTCGACGAGCCGGGCGTAGAACGGGATCGCCGACACGGTCAGCGGGACGATCGCCGCCTGCGTCCCGATCGAGGTGCCGACCACCAGCCGGGTGAACGGGATGATCCCCATCATCAGGATGATGAACGGGATCGAACGGCCGATGTTGACCACCAGCCCGAGGGCGGCGCTGACCGGCCGCGAGGGCAGCAGGCCGTCCCGGTCGGTGACGACGAGCAACACGCCGATCAGGATCCCGCCGATGGCGGTGAACAGCGTCGACCAGACCGTCATCTGGACGGTCTCCAGGGTGCCCTCCTGGAGGAGTGGGAGCATCTCGTCCCAGGTCATGACAGGGCCTCCAGTCCAGTGCCCGTGGTGGCCGGCCCGGTGGGTGTGAGACCGGTGGCGGGCAACGCCGTGGCCGGAGTGTGCACCTCGACCGTGAGCCCCGCCTCGCGCAGGTGGGCGAGCTGGGCGGCGTTGATGTCGGGGTCGCCGGGCAGTTCGATCCGGAGCCGGCCGATCCGGGTACCGGCGATCTCCTCGACGGAGCCGCCGAGGATGTTGACGTCGATGGAGTAGGTACGGGCCAGCGAGGACACGAACGGGCGGTCCGCGCTGTCGCCCTCGAACGTGACGTCCACCACGGTCGAGTCTTCGGCGGACGGGCCGGTGTCCGGTAGCGGCAGCAGGTCGCGGGCCAGCTCGGAACCGGGACGCAGCAGCAGGTCGCGGACCGGGCCGGACTCCACCACGCGCCCCTCGCGCATGATCGCGGCCGAGTCGCAGATCCGCTTGACCACGTCCATCTCATGGGTGATCAGCAGGATCGTGAGGCCGAGCCGGCGGTTGAGGTCGCGCAGCAGACCCAGGATGGACGCGGTGGTCTCGGGGTCGAGCGCCGAGGTGGCCTCGTCCGACAGCAGCACCTTGGGGCGGCCGGCCAGCGCGCGGGCGATGCCGACGCGCTGCTTCTGGCCGCCGGACAGGTGTGCCGGGTAGACCGCCGCGTGCTCGGTCAGGCCGACCAGTTCCAGCAGCTCGGCGACCCGCCCTGCCCGCTCCTTGCGCGGGACGCCCATGACCTCCAGCGGGAACGCCACGTTGCCGGCGACCGTGCGGCTGGACAGCAGGCCGAAGTGCTGGTGGACCATGCCGATCCGCTGCCGGGCGGCGCGCAGCTCGCCGCCGTTCAGCGCCAGCAGGTCCTGGCCGTCGACGACGATCCGGCCCTCGTCGGGACGGTCGAGCAGGTTGACGCAGCGCAGCAGGGTGCTCTTGCCGGCGCCGCTGCGGCCGAGGACGCCGTACACCTCGCCCTCGCGGACGGACAGGTCGACGCCGTCGACGGCGGTCACCTCGCGGCCGCGGCTGCGGTAGACCTTCCGGAGCTTGTTGATCTGAATCACAGGGAATCATCCGTGCGGGCATGCGGGCGGGCCGGAACGGCCGGCGACCCGGGTGGTCAGGGCGGTCGGGACGAGCGGCGCGCGGTCAGGAGCGGCCGGGCGGGAACGGCGCGTGGCCCAGCCGGTGGCGTTCGAAGATCATGTGTGGCTGCCAGGGTCGGCGGTGACTCGCTTCGGGGCGCGAGGCTCTCGAATCAGGGGCCCTCAGCGCTCACACATTCGCCGGCCGCGCGCACGGCACACCATGGCCTGCGCATGGCGCGGGCGGTGGCACGTGGGGTGGCGGCGTACGGCGGTCATGTCATCAGTAAACCCGGCCCATGCAGATGACGCAAATCTCGGGCGCGCGGGTGCCCCCGGCTCACCCGTTCTCCGGGTAACCGATGCTGACCTGCCCGGATCCGGTCTTGGCCACGATGTCGCGGGGCGAGGAGCGATCGTTCAGCGCGGGATCGACCCGTACCGCGCCCCATCCCGCCTCGATGCCCACCCGGTAGTACGAGCCCCTCGGCACGGTCACCCGTACCGAACCCGACCCGGCCGACACCTTCACGCGCTGGGGCGGCGACGCGAAGCCGAACTCCAGCCGCCCCGAGCCCACATCGGCCTCCACCAAGGGGGAGGTGAGGCCCGTTCCGCTGATCTGGCCCGAGGACGACCGCGCCCAGATCCGCCCGCGCACGTCGGCCAGGTCGACGGCACCCGAGCCGGCCTCCAGCCGGAGGTCTCCGGTGATCCCGCGCACACTGACGTGGCCCGACCCCGTCTGCACCCGTACGCGCACCTCGGGAGGGACCTGGACGTCGATGTTCGCCCCGCACTCCAGGTCGCGGTACACCCACCGGCCCCCGTCGCAGGAGAACCGGATCAGCAGCAGCTCGCCGGCCCAGATCTTCTCGACCTTCGGCTTGCTCAGCGCCCAGGTGAGCCGGCTGACCACTCTCGTCTCCTGCGCCGCTCTCGTCTCCTGCGCAGTGCCAGGCCGCGCCGTCCCGGGGCCGACGGTCACCCGGGCGCCGCCCCCGTCGATCTCCACGTCGGTGATCGGGCGGCGGTAGGTGTCCGTCGCCGTGGCCGTCCGCCTGATCGCCATCCCCCACACCCACAGCGCGGCAGGAAGCACCACGACCACGGCGGTCCCGATCGCCAGCGCCACCCAGACGCCGCGCCGCCGCGGCCCCGTCCCCGGACCGGTCACGCATCACCGCCCAGGAACCGCAGCACCGCCAGCACCCGGCGATGGTCGCCTTCGGCATGGGGCAGGTCGAGCTTGGCGAAGATCCCGTTGATGTGCTTGGCGACCGCGCTCTCGCTGATCACCAGCGCGGCCGCGACGCCCGCGTTGGAACGGCCCTCGGCCATCAGCCCCAGCACGTCCCGCTCGCGCGGGGTGAGCCGGTCGAGCGGGTCGCTCTGGCGGCGCAGCAGCAGCTGGGCGACCACGTCCGGGTCCAGCGCCGTACCGCCGCCGGCCACCCGGCGCAGGGCGTCCAGGAACGTCGACACGTCCGCGATCCGGTCCTTGAGCAGGTAGCCGACCCCGCTGGTGTTGGTGGACAGCAGGTCGGTCGCGTACCGCTCCTCCACGTACTGCGACAGCAGCAGCAGTGCCACCTCCGGCCACTGGCGCCTGATCACCAGCGCCGCCCGGACGCCCTCGTCGGTGAAGGCCGGCGGCATCCGCACGTCCACGATCGCCGCGTCCGGCCGGTGCTCCTCGACGGCCGCCAGCAGCGCGTCCGCGTCGCCCACCGCGGCCACGACCTCGAATCCGGCGGTCTCCAGCAGCTTGATCAGCCCGGCCCGCAGCAGCACCGAGTCCTCGGCGATCACAATGCGCACGGCAGCTCCACGGTCACGGTGGTCGGTCCCCCGGCGGGACTGACGATCCGGAACGTACCGTCCACGGACCGGACCCGGCGGCCCAGCCCGGTCAGGCCCGAGCCCCGGGACGGATCGGCGCCGCCCGCCCCGTCGTCGGCCACGCTCAGGAACAGCAGGTCGCCGCGCCGCTCGACGTCGATCTCGACCTTGGACGCCCGAGCGTGCCTGACCACGTTGGTGAGGGCCTCGGAGACCACGAAGTAGGCGACCGCCTCGACCGTGGACGAGGCCCGTTCCGGGACGTCGACCCGCAGCCGTACCGGCAGCGGCACCCGCGCCGCGATGCCCGACAGCGCCGCGTCCAGGCCGCGGTCCTCCAGGACGGCGGGATGCAGGCCGCGGATCAGCGCGCGCATCTCGGCCATCGCCTCCTTGGCCTCCTCGTGCGCCTCGACGATCACCTGCATGGCCTCGTCCGGGACGCCCTTCAGCGTCTCGCGGGCCAGCCCGAGGTTCATCGCGAGCGAGACCAGCCGCTGCTGGGCGCCGTCGTGCAGGTCGCGCTCGATCCGGCGGCGCTCGATGTCGGCGGCGTCGACCACCCCGGCGCGCTTCTCGGCCAGGTCCTCGACCCGGCGTTCCAGCTCCTTGGCCCGGTCCGGGCCGAGCAGGGCCGCGACGGCCCGGGTGTCCAGCCGCCGTACGGTCAGCGCGAGCCAGGGCGCGGCGGCCAGCAGCGCCAGCCCGAGCAGTGTGAGGGGGACCGCCTGGAACGGGTCGACCGCCGGCAGCGCCCACGCGTACGCCAGGATCCCGGCCAGCCCGGCCCCGCCCGTCCAGGCGGCGATCACCAGCAGCGCTCCGAAGGCCAGCGCCGGACCCGCGACCAGGTGGTAGACCAGCGGCCGCCACATCGCCTGTACGGCCCGTTCCGTCGGCGCCGGTACGTGCAGGCCGAGCATCGCCCAGCACCGTTCGCGCTGCGCCGACGCCAGCGGACGGGTCAGCATGAGGACGGCCGCCAGCGGGACGAGGGAGGCCAGCAGGAGCGCCGGCGGGGCATCCGGCTCCCAGATCAGCCAAGGCAGACCGATGATCGTCCAGGCCCCGAACTGCAGCGGTACGCCGGAGGCGGCGAACACGGTGTCCCGCCATGCCGCCGCCGACCACGGAGCGTGCACGCGGGCACGCCGCAGCAGGGAGACCGATGCCATGCACGAACCGTATGGCCCGGCTCGCGGCGCCGCCATCCGGCGTTCTCCAGTACCGGGGTGTACCTGGTACCACCCTCGAACCGGACTTCCGCGCTACTGACGGTGACGGCGCGCTCCGCAAGGCTGGTCGGACACCCTTACCGAGGAGATCTCCGATGGCCGTCACCGCGACCAGACCCCGCCCTGATCGCCGCCCGCTCTCCCGCCCGCCGTCCCCTCCCGGCCGGCCCGGTCGCCGCCCGCTCCGCGCCCGGGCCGCGGCGGGACGTACGCGCTGGACGGCCTGGGGCCTGATGGCCGGCGGCGCCGCGCTGATCCCCTGGATGGGCGTGCTCGCGGTCCGGCTTCCGGACACGGCCCAGGTATCGAACTGGGCGCTGGCCTGGGTCGGGCTGGACGCGGTGATCGCCGCCGGGCTGGTCGCCACCGGGACGCTTCTGATCAGGGGTGATAACCGTCACACGCTGACCGCCGCGGCCACCGGAGCGCTCCTGGTCATGGACGCCTGGTTCGACGTGACGACCGCCGGCGAGTCCGGCCGGGCGGGCGCCATCGCCCTCGCCGCAGGGGCGGAGCTTCCGGCCGCCGCGCTCTGCGCCGTCCTCGCCGTCCGCGGCCTGGCCCACCAGGAGTCCCATCCTGACAACGAGCGTGGTGACAGGGAGTACAAAGAGACGGATGAAACATAGTGACCCAGACCTTTAGAGTGAATCCGACGTAGGGCCTTCTCTGCGGGGAGGGCCCTTCCCCCTGTCTGCTCGATCCGAGGTCCCCGTAGATGAACGACAACGAGGTGCACGCGGAATGCCTGCGCGTGCTGCAGGACGGACTGCCCGAGTCCGCTCCGGCCGGTTTCGACGACGGCATGGAGTTCCTGCCGCTCGGCCTCGATGTCGACGGTGACATCGCCGTTGTCACGTTCCTGAGGTATCAGAGCCCCATCCCGCGGAACGTTCCGCCGTTCATCGAGGGCTGGACGTACCACCGCCGCGACGGCGAGTGGATGGAGCTGGGCGGCGGTGGCGGCAGCGCCCCCGACGAGCCCCTGGCCCGCCGTTCCGCCGCCGATCTGGGCGCCCACCTCCAGCGGTACGGGGCGGGCCGTACCGTCCGCAACGCCAACCGCCTGCTGCCCTGGGGCGCCAAGTGGGTCAGCCAGGTCCGGCTGCGCGTGGCCGCCGAGGTCACCCACCTGCGGGTCGGCAAGCGCGTGCTCCCGGTGCCCGACCACGGCCACACCGCCGTCGTCTGGGGCGCCCGCCGGGCCCCGGCGATCGAGGCCCTGGACGCCGACGGCGCCGTTCTGGAGACGCTCAGCCTCGACCAGGCCCTCGCCCGCGCCTGACCCTGCTCACCGGACTCACCGGAGGCTCGGCGTCACCGGAGGCGGGGCGTCACAGCCAGCCGAGATCGCGGGCCGCGCGAACGGCGGCGTGCCGGTTCTCGGCGCCGAGCTTGGTGACCGCGGCCGACAGATAGTTGCGCACCGTGCCCTCCGACAGCCCCAGCGAGCGGGCGATGCGCGCCACCGGGACGCCGTCGGCGGCGGCCCGCAGCGTGTCGAGCTCGCGCGGCGTCAGCGGGCACTCCTCGGCGGCCAGCGCGTCGGCGGCCAGTTGCGGGTCGATGTAGCGGGCCCCTGCGGCGACCTGCCGGATGACCTCGGCCAGGCGCCGGCCGGGCGCGTCCTTGCCGAGGAAGCCGCGCACGCCCGCGGCCATCGCGCGGCGCAGGTTGCCGGGCCGGCCGTGCGCGGTCACGATCACCAGCCGGCAGCCGGGCAGCTCGCCCGACAGCCGTTCGGCGGCGGCCAGCCCGTCCAGGCCGGGCATGTCGATGTCCAGGACCGCCACGTCCGGCTTGAGCCGCAGCGCGCGCTCGACGGCCTCGTCGCCGCGGCCGACGTCCGCCACCACCTCGATGCCGTCCTCGGTCTCCAGCAGCAGGACCAGCGCCTCCCGGATGAGCAGGTGGTCGTCGGCCAGCAGGACCCGGATCATTCCGCTCCCTCGTTCCCCACCACGGGCCCCACCACGGGCTCCCTCACGGGTTCCCTCACCACGGGTTCCCTCACCACGGGCGCCGGCGCGGCGGCCGGGACGACCGGGACGGCCGCGGCCAGCCGGAACGTGCCGTCGCCGACCGGCCCCGCGGTGAACTCCCCGTTCGCGGCGGCGATCCGCTCGGCCAGCCCCGCCAGCCCGCTGCCGGCCGGCCCGGCGGACCCGGATGACACCGACCGGCGGCCCGCGCCGTCGTTGGCGATCTCCAGCCAGACCTGGACGCCGTCCGTCCAGACCGTGATCAGGCACCAGGTCGCGCCGCTGTGCCGCAGCACGTTGGTCGCGGCCTCCCTGGCGGCCCACCCGAGCGGCTCGTGGACGTGCGGGGGCAGGTCGGGAGAGATCTCCGGTGGCTCGCACTTGATGCCCGCCGCACGCAGGACGGCCGACATGCCCTCCAGTTCGGTACGGAGGGAGGTCGCCCGGTAGCCGCGGACCACTTCGCGGACGTCCTGCACGGACTCCCGGGCCATTCGCTGGATCTCGACCAACTCCTTACGGACGCGCTCCTGGTCCCGGTCCACGAACCGTTCGGCGACCTCGGCGCGTAGGGCGACCGCCTGCAGGCTATGGCCGAGCACATCATGGAGGTCGCGGGCGAAGCGCAGCCGCTCCTCCCCCACGGCGGAACGGGCCAGCTCGGCACGCGCCTCGCGCAGTTCCTGGACGACGTGGAAGAACCACACGGTCACATAGCCGGAGAACGCCGCGACCGGTATCCCGAACGCCTGGTACGGGATGTTGAGCGCAGGCAGGCCCAGCATCAGCCCATAGGCGGGGGTCAGGACCGTCACCGCCGCCGTGACCGCGATGGCCTCGCGCAGCGGAAGCACCACGGCGATGAGCCCCGCCGGTACGACAAGGGCGTTCCCCCAGCCGAACTCTGCTCCCATCAACGCCGGCAGCAACCAGCAGACGGCGGTAATGGTCGCCAGCCCCAGACGGTGTGCCGGGACGGTACGGCGCATCAGGTTGAGCCACAGCAGCCGTGAGTAGAGGGCGAAGACCACCGTCACGCACAGCAGCCCCAGCAGGACCCGGCCCAGGTCCTGCCGCTCGAACAGCTCGTACCAGAGCGCGGGCAGCAGGAGCCCCGCCAGCGTGACCAGCGTCAGCCCCACGATGGTCAGGGCGATGCGGGTCGGCCTCGGGATACTGGGCTGCACGTGCCTGCCTGCCTCCGCCTCGGCGCTCTGGGGTCGCGGAAGGACCCCAGAGTACGCATACGCCTTGATACGGACGAAGGCTCGGCCCAGGATCACGCCGGCGGTGTCAGGCACGACAAGAATCCGGCCGCCCAGCGTTCAGACAGCCCAGTGGTTCGGGCGACACGGTGGTTCAGGCCGCCCGGTGCGCCGGGACGGAGGCTCTGGTCGCCGCGAGGCGTCCCTCCTCCAGCACCACGATCCGGTCCGCGTACCGCGCCTCGTGCGGGTGGCGCGTGGCCAGCAGGATCGTGACGCCGTCCCCGGCCAGTCTCCTCAGCACCGACCAGACCTGCCGGGCGGCCACGTCGTCCAGGCCCGCCGACGGCTCGTCCAGGAAGAGAACGTCAGACCCCCTGACCAGCGCGAGCGCGAGGTCGAGCATGCGCTGCCCGCAGGGGGACAGCCGCTCGAAGAGCACGTCCTCGAAATCGCCGAGACCCGTCAGGCGCAGGGCGTCGTCCCGCGACAGCGGATCGACCGTCCAGCGCCGCCAGGTGTCCACCACTTCCGCGACGGTCAGGCCGGGGAACAGCCCGCCTTCCCGCCAGACGATGCCCGTGCGCAGCTCCGCCCGGTCCTGGTACGGGTCGGCCCCGCGCACCCGCACCTCGCCGGAGGTCGGCCGCCGGATCCCCGAGGCGAGCTCCAGCAGCGTCGTCTTGCCCGAACCGACCGGGCCGAGCAGCGCGCAGATCTCGCGGTCGCCGACCTCGAACGAGGCGTCGCGCACGGCGTACCGCTCCCCGAACCGGACCCCTGCCCCGCGCATCTCGATCACGTTCACGCCCATGTCTCCACTCTCGCGCCGTGCGGCGAGAGCCTGCAGTCACGGGCGTCAGGAGTGCGCCGGGAGTTTCGCGGGGCCGGCCCATGACATCCGTCATGGGCCGGCGTTCGAGCGGCCCTCAGTGGGCGGGAACGAGGATCTCCGGGGTGAGCTCGTCCGGGGTCTTGTGCCCCGACAGCGTCATCGTCAGCTCCAGCTCGGCCTGCAGGCAGCGCAGCACGTGCCGTACACCGGCCTCGCCGCCGAGGGCGAGCCCGTAGGCGTACGGCCGCGCGACCAGCACCGCCTTCGCGCCGAGCGCGAGCGCCTTGGCGACGTCGGAACCGGTACGGATACCGCTGTCGAACAGCACCGTGGCCTGGTCGCCCACGGCCTTGGCGACCGCCGGCAGCGCGTCCAGGGAGGCGATGGCGCCGTCCACCTGCCGGCCGCCGTGGTTGGAGACGATCACGCCGTCCATCCCCGCGTCGACGGCCTGCCGGGCGTCGTCGGGATGCTGGATGCCCTTGAGCGCGATCGGGCCGTCCCAGTGCTCGCGCAGGAACACCAGATCGTCCCAGGTCAGCGTGGGATTGCCGAAATTGGCCACCCAGTGCAGGATCGCCATGTCACGGTTGGCGTCGGTGACCGGCCCGCCCACCGCCTTCTGGAACACCGGGTCGCTGAAGTAGTTGGCCGTACCGATCCCGCGCAGGAACGGCAGGTACGCCTGGTCGAGGTCGCGGGGCCGCCAGGCCATCGTGAACGTGTCGAGCGTGACCACCAGCGCCGTGTAGCCCGCCGCCTTGGCCCGCTGCAGGAAACTGATCGCGAGGTCGCGGTCCTTGGGCCAGTACAGCTGGTACCAGCGCTTGCCGTCCGCGCCGTTGGCCTCCGCCACGTCCTCCATGGCGAACGAGGCGGCCGTGCTCAGCACCATCGGCACCCCGCACGCGGCGGCGGCGCGGGCCACCGCCAGCTCGCCCTCCGGGTGGAAGATCGACTGGACGCCGATCGGGGCGAGCAGCACCGGCGCCGGCAGCGCCGTCCCCAGCACCTCCACCGACAGGTCCCGGTGGCCCACGTCGCGCAGCATCCGGGGCACGATCCGCAGGCGCTCGAACGCCGCCCGGTTGGCCCGCGCGGTGGACTCGCTGCCCGCCGAGCCCGCCACGTACCCGAACGCCCGGGCCGACAGGCGCGCCTCAGCGAGGGCCTCCAGCTTGGTCAGGTCGGTCGGCAGCTCGGGCAGGACGTCGCCCAGCCCCTTCAGGTAGATCTCGTTCTGGAAGTCGGCCAGCGGGCTCATCTGAACCTCCTCGCGTGGATCCGCACGCCACCGCCGCCGGTGCGACCGGAACGACGCCGCGGACCTATCGGAAAGGCGTCTTTCGGCGCGCCGGATGCGGGTCCGGTGCGAATCTGTCTCAGGGACCCGCCACAATGTCCCACATGGCACGACGCGGATCCCAGGCCCCTCCCCTGCCGGACTTCGAAGAGAACATCATCGATGTGGATGTCTCCGAGGAGATGCGCGGCAGCTTTCTCGAGTACGCGTACTCGGTCATCTACCAGCGAGCACTGCCCGACGCGCGCGACGGCATGAAGCCCGTGCAGCGCCGGATCCTGTACTCGATGAACGAGATGGGGCTGCGCCCCGACCGCGGGCACGTCAAGTGCGCCCGCGTGGTCGGCGACGTGATGGGCAAGCTGCATCCGCACGGCGACAGCGCGATCTACGACGCGATGGTCCGGCTGGCCCAGCGCTGGGCGATGCGGATGCCGCTGGTCGACGGGCACGGCAACTTCGGCTCGCTCGGCGGCGACGACCTGCCCGCCGCGATGCGGTACACCGAGGCCCGGCTGAGCCGCGACGCGATGCTGCTGGTCGGCTCGATCGACGAGGACACCGTCGACTTCCGGCCCAACTACGACGGCCAGGAGCAGGAGCCCGAGGTCCTGCCCGCCGCGTTCCCCAACCTGCTGGTCAACGGCGCGTCCGGGATCGCGGTCGGGATGGCGACCAACATGGCGCCGCACAACCTCGGCGAGGTGATCGCCGCCGCCCGGCACCTGATCGACAACCCCGACGCCGGGCTCGACGAGCTGATGCGGTTCGTCCCCGGGCCCGACCTGCCCACCGGCGGCCGGATCGTGGGCCTGGACGGCATCAGGGACGCCTACGAGCGCGGCCGCGGCACGTTCCGTACCCGCGCCACCGTGCACATCGAGGACGTCTCGGCCCGCCGCAAGGGCATCGTGGTGACCGAACTGCCGTACGCGGTCGGCCCCGAGCGGGTCAAGGCCAAGATCAAGGAACTGGTCAACAACAAGAAGATCAACGGGATCTCCGACCTGAAGGACCTCACCGACCGCAACGTCGGCCTCCGGCTGGTCATCGAGGTCAAGAACGGCTTCAACCCCGAGGGCGTGCTGGCCGAGCTCTACCGGCTGACCCCGATGGAGGAGTCGTTCGGGATCAACAACGTCGCGCTGGTCGACGGCCAGCCGCGCACGCTGGGCCTGCGCGAGCTGCTCCAGGTCTACATCGACCACCGCCTGGACGTCGTGCGGCGCCGTTCGGCGCACCGCCGCAAGAAGCGCGAGGACCGCCTCCACCTGGTCGAGGGCATCCTGATCGCGCTGCTCAACATCGACGAGGTCATCCGCGTCATCCGGGAGAGCGACGACGCGGCCCAGGCCAAGCAGCGGCTGATCGAGATCTACGAGCTGTCGGAGGTCCAGGCCCAGTACATCCTGGACACCCCGCTGCGCCGGCTGACCCGCTTCGACAAGCTGGAGCTGGAGAAGGAGCGCGACCAGCTGACCAAGGAGATCGCCAAGCTGACCGCGATCCTGGAGTCCGAGCGCAAGCTGCGCAACCTGGTCTCCAAGGAGCTGGGCGAGGTCGCCGCCGAGTACTCCACCCCGCGCCGCACCGTGCTGCTGGAGTCCTCGGGGCAGACGGCCACCGCCGCCGTCCCGCTGGAGGTCGAGGACACGCCCTGCCTGGTGCTGCTGTCCTCGTCCGGCCTGATGGCCCGCACGCACGGCGCCGAGCCGCTGGCCGACGAGGGCGCCCGCGCCAACCACGACGTGCTCGTGTCGGTCGTCCGGGCCAGCGCCCGCGCCCAGATCGGCGCGGTCACCTCGGCCGGCCGGATGATCCGGGTGGAGGTCATCGACCTGCCGACGCTGCCGCCCTCGAACTCACCGCCGTCGCTGGCCGGCGGCGCCCCCGTCACCGAGTACGTCCAGCTCGAACCCGACGAGAAGATCGTCGGCCTGGGCTCGATGGACGGCTCGCTGGCCCTGGGCACCGAGCAGGGCGTGGTCAAGCGCGTCGTGCCCGACTACCCGCCCAACCGCGACGAGTTCGAGGTGATCGGCCTCAAGGAGGGCGACCGCGTCCTCGGCGCCGCCACCGTCTCCGAGGACGACGACCTGGTCTTCATCACCAGCGACACGCAGCTGCTGCACTTCAGCGCGTCCAACGTCCGTCCGCAGGGCCGCGCCGCCGGCGGCATGGCCGGCATCAAGCTCGCCGCCGACGCCAAGGTCATCTGGTTCGGCACGCTCGACCCGTCCCGCGAGTCCCGCGTGGTGACGATCTCCGGCTCGTCCTCGGCCCTGCCCGGCACCCAGACCGGTTCGATCAAGGTCTCCGACTACGCCGAGTTCCCCGCCAAGGGCCGGGCCACCGGCGGCGTACGCTCGCACCGCTTCCTCAAGGGCGAGGACACCCTGATCATGGCCTGGGCCGGCCCGGCCCCGGTCAAGGCGGCCACCACCACCGGCAAGCCCCTCGATGTCCCCGCCGAGCTGGGCCGCCGAGACGGCTCAGGCGAGAAACTCCCGGCCGCCCTCCCGGCCCTGGGCGGCCCCCTGGCCGCTGTGTCTCCATAGTCCCGGCCCAGGCGCTCGCCTAGCGGCTCACACCTGACCGAGCCTTGTGCGGGCGCTGCATCGCTTCGCGATCTGCCCGGTGAGACTCGCCTCCGGCGTCGTCTCACCGGGCAGGTAACGCGCTCGCGTGATTGCCGAGGCTGTCGTTCAGTCGGGCTTATGCTCGGTACGGAACGGGACGCGCAGGTGGCGCTTGCCGGGTATCTCCGACAGGGCTGGCCAGAGCACGCTCGAATCCGGTGAGGGCTTGCACGAGTTCTGGAACCTCGAACGCCCGGTTGCGCCGGCCGACGGTGGTCTGCTTCAACACCTGGGCCTCGACGAGCCGGCCGATGGCGTCGTTGGCTCGCTGCACCGAGCGGCCGATGAGCTCGGCGGCGGTCGCGACGGTCAGCACCGGCGCGGACGGCAGCGCCCGGAGCAGGAGATCCACCGACGAGTCGGCCCGCACCCGGCCCAGCCGCCCGCGCCACGCGGTCTCGAGCTCATCGAGCTCCGCACGGAACCGTTCGGTATCGGTGCACGCTCTCGCGGTGTCGGCGGCGAACCGATCGATCCAGAGTCCCATGGCCTCCTGCGCGCCCGGAGAGCCGGCGGGGCCTTCGTAGCGGGAGCCGGTGAGCCCGGCGATGTAGGCGTCGGCGTGCGAGGCGAGGATCAGGCTGAGGGGCGGCACGAACCGCGGAGCGAGACCGCGCCTGCGCAAGATCAGATGGATGAGCGCCCGGCCCGTACGGCCGTTGCCGTCGGCGAACGGGTGCACGGTCTCGAACTGGGCGTGGGCGAGCGCCGCCTGAACCAGGACGGGATGGTCATCGCCCGACACGTAGGCGCACAGGTCGTCCAGTAGGTCCGGGACCATGTCCGGCGGTGGCGGCACGAACTCGGCCGTACAGGGCGTCACTCCGCCACCGCCGACCCAGTTCTGCTCGGTACGGATCACGCCGCCCCACCGCTCGTCGCGGGTTCCGGCGAGCAGCCGCCGGTGGAGCTCGGTGATGTCGCCCACGGTCACGTCGCCGCCATCGGCGAGGCTCAGGGCCGACTCCATGGCGCGAACGTTGCCGAGGACGGCGCGCGCCGTATCGTCATAACCGCCGAGCCCGGCCTTCTCCGCGACATCGGCCTTGGCCAGCCGGCGCACGTTGATCTGCAGGCCCTCGATGAACGAGCTCGCCACCGCCTCGGCGCGCAGCAGCAGGCGTGCGAGCGCCTCCAGGCCGACCAGCGTGTGCTCGTCCGCGTTCAGCGCGACGACCTGGCGCTCCACATCCGCGATGTCCGCCGACCGTTCGGCCGTCAGCATCAGCGGCCGGCCCACGAGGGCGTCGGGAACGTAGACCCGGTAGCCGCCGGACCGTCGCTCGGCGCGAGTAACACCATTGGGCGTGCCGGGCCACAAGGCGTCCACGTACTCGGCCATAAGCGTTCCGCCCTCCGGTCCGTATGAACGCTTAAACTCTAACCGTTCACATGGACTCCGGGAATCACCACCTCACGCCGTGTCGGACCCGACCGCCGGGGCTCCGAGTCAGCTCTGCTCGACGTCATCGGGACCCCAGTGGGCGCGCATGGCGACGATCTTGCCGTCCTCGTTGAACGTCATCACGTCGATGACCCGGATGCGCAGGCCCATCTCGGGGACCTCGACCGTGAAGGCCATGGCCGCGGCGTTGCCGTGCGAGCCGCGGATCGGGGCCTCCAGGACGAGCTTGCTGCCCGCGCCGACCGCGTTGGTGTAGAACTCCTCGATCGCGGCCCGGCCCGAGATGGGCGGGTTGCCGACCGGGTCCTCGACCACGGCGTCATCGGCGAACAGCGCCGCGACGGCGGCGGCGTCGCCGGCCGCGAAGCCGTCGATGTAGGCCTGCAGTGCCTGCTTCATCTGGTCCTGTGTCGGCATGTCCGACCGCCTTTCGTGTCGAGGTGAGATTAGCAAGCGAACGCTTGGTCAGAGACCTGAGGAGAGTCCGCGCGGAGGGCCGGGCGACAATGGGGCCATGGCGATCGCATCGTTCATGGTCCCCCTCGGTACCCCCGCTCCCGACTTCGCGCTCCCGTCGGCCGACGGCCGTACGGTGGTGGCGCTCCAGGACTTCTCCGGCGCCTCCGCGCTGCTGGTGGTGTTCCTGTCCAACCACTGCCCGTACGTGCGCCGGATCGAGAACGGCATCGGCGCGGCGACGGCCGAGTACGCGGCCGGCGGGCTGGCTGCCGTCGGTATTTGCAGCAACGACGTGGCCAACTACCCCGACGACGGCGTCCCGCACCTGCGGGAGCAGGCGGAACGGGCCGGATTCGGCTTCCCGTACCTGATCGACGGCACGCAGGAGGTCGCCCGCGCCTACAAGGCCGCCTGCACGCCCGACTTCTTCCTGTACGACGCCGGACGCCGGCTGGCCTACCGCGGCGAGTTCGACGGGGCCCGGCCGAGGAACGACGTCCCGTCCGACGGCGCCACCCTGCGCTCGGCCCTCGATCACGTCCTGGCCGGCAAGCCCGTCCCCGAGCCGCACGCCCCGAGCCTGGGCTGCGGCATCAAGTGGAAGCCGGGCGACGAACCAGGGTGATGAGGCCCTCCAGCGCAGTGATCACACTCCATCGCCCCGCCCCCCTCCCGTTGACTCGTGGCGTGTTCGCCTCTGGCGATGTCGTTTGAGGCGAACACGCCACGAGTCAACATCTCGGGCAGGCGAGGTCAGAAGACTCCTGGCGCTGGACGGATCGCGCCCACCTGCTGCTCGCCGCCGTACAGCGGAACGGTCGACAGCTCCTCAAGGACCGCCTGGTCCGTACCCTCGACCGTGCCGCCGCCCAGTGCGCGCAGCAGCGCCACCGTGACCGGTGTACGGGCCCGCATCGCCCCGTCGTCGATCTTCACGACCCCGGCCCGCCCGTCGGCCAGCGCGAACGCGTCCACGCCCTCGGCACCGCACTTGACCAGCAGCCCCGGCACCGCGTCCATCAGCCGGCACTCCTCGCGCCGCGTACCGGACGTCCAGTGCGGATGGGCGCGCATCGCGTCGGCGATCCGGCGCTCCGGGCTGCCGGGCGCGGCCAGCACCAGGGCACGGAACGCGCGCGCCACCCCGGTCACCGACACGGCGAACAGCGGCGCGCCACAACCGTCCACGCCGACCGTGACGGCCCGCTCGCCACTGAGGTCCTCCACGGCGGTACGGACGGCCGCCTGCAGCGGATGATCGACGTCCAGATAGGACTCGGTCGGCCAGCCGGCGGCCACGCAGGTGGCGAGCATGGCCGCGTGCTTGCCGGAGCAGTTCATCCGCAGCCGTGACTTGCCGCTCCCGCCGCGCGCCGCCTCCATCGCGACCGCCCGGTCCAGCGGCCACTGCGGCGGGCAGCGCAGCGCCTCGGCGGACAGCCCCGCCCCGGCGAGGATCTTCTCCGCGCCCTCCACATGGAAGTCCTCGCCCGAGTGGCTGCCCGCGGCCAGCGCCAGCGGCTGATCGTCCAGGTCGAGGCCGGACCGGAGCATCGCGACCGCCTGCAGCGGCTTGTTCGCCGAACGCGGGAAGATCGGCTCCTCGGGCGCCCCGAGCCGTACCGCGACCGCGCCGCCGGCGTCCAGACCGGCCGCGCAGCCGCGGTGCCGCGACTCCACGAAGCCCGAGCGCTCCACTTCCACCAGGACCGGATTGATCTCCACCATGCCCTCATCCTCCCCGGTCACACGGTGTCGATCCGCACCGGGTCAGCGCCGCTTGACGCCGAGGAGCCCGCGCGCCTCCGCCGCGGGCATCGGCGGGCGCTGGGCGAGCCCGGCGAGCGCGGCGGCCCGTTCGACCAGCTCCGCGTTCGCGACCACCGGACGGCCCTTCGCGTACGTGATCGTGTCCTCCATGCCGACCCGCAGATGCCCGCCCGCCGACAGCGCCGCGAGCATCACCGGCAGCGACGTCCGGCCCACGCCCGTGGCCGACCAGGTCGCGCCCTCAGGCAGCGCGTCGACCGCCGCGACCAGCGTCCTGGCGTCCCCCGGCATCCCGCCCGGAACGCCCATCACCAGGTCGCAGTGAACATGGCCGCCGTACGGGGCGCCGTGCTTGTCCAGCAGCCGGTGCAGCGCCGCGACCTGCCCGAGGTCGAACAGCTCGAACTCCGGAACGATCTCCAGCTGCTGCGTGCGCCGGTACAGCTCCACCATGAACGGCCACGGGTTCATGAAGACGTCGTCGCCGAAATTGACCGTCCCGCAGGTCAGCGAGCACCCGTCCGGCTCGGCGTCCAGGACCCGCAGCCGGTCCTCGTACGGATCGGTGACCGCGCCTCCCGTCGACAGCTGGACGATCAGGCCCGTCGCCTCCCGCAGCGCGACGACCGTGTCCCGCAGCCTGACCGGATCCAGTGTCGGTCTCGCGTCCCCGTCCCGGATGTGCACATGGACGACCGCTGCTCCCGCGGCCTCGCATTCCTTGGCCGTCCGGACGAGCTCGTCCAGCGTGACGGGCAAGGCCGGCACATCGGCCTTGGCGGACTCGGCGCCTGTCGGCGCCACCGTGATGAGCGTCGTTGCTCCCATGCCAGGCAGAATGCATGGTCATGCGTGCCGTAGTCCAGAGGGTGAGCGAGGCGAGCGTGACCGTCGAGGGTCGCGTCGCGGGGTCGATCGAGGGTCCGGGCCTGCTGGTCCTGGTGGGGGTGACGCACGACGACACGCCCGTACAGGCGCGCAGGCTCGCCGCCAAGCTGTGGGGGCTGCGCATCCTGCAGGACGAGAAGTCCTGCTCGGACCTGAACGCGCCACTACTGGTGATCAGCCAGTTCACGCTGTACGGCGACGCCCGCAAGGGCCGCCGCCCGACCTGGATCGCGGCGGCGCCGGGACCGGTCGCCGAACCGCTGGTGGACGCCGTCGTGGCCGAACTGCGCGCGCTGGGCGCCAAGGTGGAGACCGGGATCTTCGGCGCCGACATGAAGGTCGCCCTGGTCAACGACGGCCCGATCACCCTGACCCTGGAGATCTGAACCGGGGGATCCGCCCATGGGGGTCTGCCCTTGGGGATCCGCCCTGACCGATCTGGTCCTGGAGCCCTGGCGGCCGGGCTCAGCTGTAGCCGTAGATCATCCCGGCGATCGTCACCAGCGTCCCGGCGGCGGCGAGCAGGATCATCGTCCGGTCGATCTGCGACAGCCGCCCCCGTACCGCCGGGGAGACCACGATCTGGCCGGTCTCCCGCTCGGAACCGGGCTCGGCCGGGCGGCGGAACGGATCGTTCATGCCGATCACCCGCCAGAGCCCGCCGTTCTTGACCCGCTGGTGCTCGACCCGGCAGGCGAACAGGCGTCCCCGTACGGGCTCGCGGCACGAGTAGCCCTGCCGGGTCATCACCCGGCAGATCGTCGGGACCAGGAGGAACTGGTAGAGGCACCACAGCAGCAGCCCGAGCAGCGCCAGCCGCCAGGACCGCTGCCACCAGGCCGCCCCGGCCCAGACCGCGAAGACCGCCCACCACACCAGCGCCGACTCGCGGCGCGGACGCCGCCGCCGCGCCGCCCCGCCCTTCCGCGGCGCTCGCGCGCTCCCCGGAAACCGAGGACGCGGCACCCCGGACGGCTCCCTCGGCTCGGCCGGACGCGGGACCTCGGCCGGACGCGGCTGCTCGTCCGGCCCTGCCGGCTCGGTCGCGCCGGGTGCGTCCTCGTCCGGGCGCGGCGACCCGGCCGGGCCGGGCGGTTCCTCGGCCGGGCGGGGCGGTTCCTCGTTCCCCGGGCTGATGACCATCGGGCGGGACCCACCTTTCTCACCCGAGCGGCAGCGCACTTTCCAGTGTCGATTTTGCCCGTGCCCCAGGCGCTTTACGTGCGATTCGCCGCTTGTCGCCGAAACTCGATCTTGGCGTTGGAGCCGGTCTCCGGTGACACCACGACCTCCTGGGCCGCCGCGACCCCGCCCGCCTGCAGTGTGACGTCCACCGGGACGTTCCGCTTCACCAGCGCCAACGCGACCGGCCCCAGCTCATGGTGACGAGCAGCCGTCCCCACGAAGCCGACCTGCTTACCACCGGGAATCTCGACGGGGTCGCCGTGCAGGGGCAGGCGGTCCGCGCTGCCGTCCAGGTGCAGGAAGACCAGGCGGCGCGGCGGGCGTCCCAGGTTGTGCACCCGGGCGACGGTCTCCTGGCCCCGGTAGCAGCCCTTCTGCAGATGCACCGCGTCCTCGATCCAGCCCATCTCGTGCGGGATCGAGCGGTGGTCGGTGTCCAGCCCGAAGCGCGGCCGGTGGGCGGCGATCCGCAACGCCTCGTACGCCCACAGCCCGGCCGGACGCAGCCCGTCCACCAGCCCTGGCAGGGCGTCGCGCTCGACGATCTGGGCCGTACCGGCGACATCGGGGAACACCGGGGTCCCGGCAGGCGCCTCGCGCGGCGTCGTCACCACGGCGTGGGTCTCGCTGAGATCCTCGACCTCGACCCGCAGCATGAAGCGCATCTTGTCCAGGAACGCGACCAGATCGGGCGCCGTGCCCACCTCCACATGCGCCCAGGTGGCCTCGCCGTCGTCCACCAGGTGCAGATGGTGCTCGACATGGCCCTTGGGGCTCAGCAGCAGTGCCTCCGTGGCCTCGCCCGGCGCCAGCCGTTCCAGATGCTGGCTCAGCAGGCTGTGCAGCCACTTCAGGCGGTCGGGCCCGGACACCCGGACGACACCCCGGTTGCTCCGGTCGACGAACGCCGTACCGGCTTCGAGCGCGCGCTGTTCCTGCGACGGCTCACCGTAGTGCGCGGCGATTTCCTGATCGGGCGCGTCCGCGGGGACGGCCCCATGCGTCTGCAACAGCGGGCTCTTCATACGCCCACACTATGCGGCGCGAGCGCGGCCTATCCCCCTGCGGTCCGGCAGTCCTTGCAGCGCCCGAACACGGTCAGGTGGTGCACATCGGTCTCGAACCCGAACGTGCTCTCCAGCCGCTCGGCCAGGCCGGCGGCGGCCTCCGGATCCACGTCGTTCACCGTGCCGCATCCCCGGCACACCAGATGGATGTGGTCGGCGTCGGTGGCCAGATGGTAGTTGGGCGGGCCGTGCCCCAGATGGACGTGCTTCACCAGCCCGAGCTCCTCCAGGAGCTCGAGCGTGCGGTAGATCGTGGAGATGTTCACACCCTGCGCGGTGCGCTGCACCTGCGTGCAGATCTCCTCCGGAGTCCCGTGCTCAAGGTCGGTCACGGCCTCCAGCACCAGCTGGCGCTGCGGGGTGACCCGGTATCCCTTGGCCCGCAGCTCCTCCTGCCACGTCTCGGACATGCCCCGAGTGTATGTGCCCGGCGTCACGAACGAGATCACGGAAAACACGCTTGCCACGATCGCGGCGGCTCGCATAGTTTGCGAGGACGCGCGAAAGGAGGTGGTCCAAGATAATTAATTATTCTGGGACTCGCGAGGTGGCTGTCCGCTAGTCGCCGTTCCGCCTCGGAACCGTCCCCCTCGGGGGCCGGCGTGGCCGGTCGGTGACCGGCACTACCAGGCAGTTACCCGGTCCCCGGACCGATGGATCAGTCCTGTCCATCTCCCGCCACCCGGCGGGGAGGTCCGGGGATCGTTCATGTCCGGGCCCTTCTCCGCCTCTACGCCACCTTCTTGAGCTGCGCCGACAGGTGCGACTGGAGCTCCTGGCCCACCGCCGCCATGTCGTACGCCCAGCCCAGGTCCTCGCCGATCAGCCCGTACAGCCGCTTGCCGCCGGTGACCTCCTTGGCGCTGTCGGTCCGCGCGATCACATCGGTGACCAGCTCGACCCGGTTGAACGCCACGTTCCCCAGGTAGATCTCCACGATCCCGGTCGGATGGGCCAGCGTGACCTCGACCTGATGGTCGGGACGCGGCCGCCAGTACCCGGTCTCGGTCGCCAGCGGGCGGCCCAGCGCGCCGTCCTCCTCGATCAGCCAGGTCCGGCTGGCGTAGATCAGGAACGGCTTGCCGATATGGCTGAACGAGATTTCCTGCCCGAAGTTGAACCCCTCGATCGTGGGGTAGCCGCCGACACCGGCGCCCTCCCACGTACCGAGCAGGAACGTCAGCGGTTCGAGATCGGGATGCAGCTCAAGCTCCATGGACATGACAACCGAGCGTAGCGGCGCCGCGGCCGCGGCGGGACATCATGGCCGTCCCGCTCATCTGAGCCGGGACAGCTTCACCACCAGCAGGACCGCGCCCACCACGATCAGAGCGAAGACCAGGACCAGCACGCCCGCGTTCACCATTCCGCCCACGGTGCCCGATCCTATGCCCGCCCCGCGGGCCGTACCCCGGGCCGCGCCGCCGACCCGCCGGGCCGTACCGCCCGGCCCGGCCGGCCTCGGGTTACGCTGCCGGTATGGCGAGAGCTCTGGTGATCAAGGCGACGGCGGGCGCGGACGTTCCCGAGCGGTGCAACCAGGCCTTCACGGTCGCGGCGGCGGCCGTGGCCAGCGGGCTGGCGGTGTCGCTGTGGCTGACCGGCGAGTCGGCCTGGTACGCGCTGCCCGGCCGCGCCAAGGAGTTCGACCTGGCGCACGCCACCCCGCTGGACGACCTGCTCGCGGTGGTCCTGGCGGCCGGCACGGTGACGGTCTGCACGCAGTGCGCGGCCCGCCGCGAGATCGGCCCCGACGACGTGATCCCCGGCGTCCGGATCGCCGGGGCGCCCACCTTCGTCGAGGAGATCAGCGCCGACGGCGTCCAGGCCCTCGTGTACTGAGGGCCCTGGGATCCGAATGATCTCCACTCCAGCGGACATAAGCAGGGGCGTGCGGAGGGAGTGAGCGGCTTGATCGATATCCCCGTGTGGTTCTGGGTGGCGACGATCGTCCTGGTCGTCGGGTTGTTCGTGTTCGACCTGCTGGTGGCCGTGCGGCGGCCGCACGCGGTCGGGCTGCGTGAGGCCACGTTCTGGTCGGTGTTCTACATCACGGTGGCGATCCTGTTCGGCCTCGCCGTGTGGGGATTCCTCGGCGGTACGGCCGGTACGGAGTACTTCGCCGGCTGGATAGTCGAGAAGAGTCTCTCGGTCGACAACCTGTTCGTCTTCGTCATCATCATGGCCAAGTTCACGGTCCCGGACGAGTACCAGCAGAAGGTGCTGCTGTTCGGGATCGCGGCCGCGCTGGTACTGCGGTCGATCTTCATCGCCGTCGGGGCGGCGGCGATCTCGCTGTTCTCGTTCACGTTCCTGCTGTTCGGGCTGATCCTGATCTGGACCGCCGTCCAGCTGATCCGGCACCGCAACGAGGAACCCGACGTCGAGGACAACTTCCTGGTCCGGCGGGCCCGCAAGATCATGCCGGTGACCGACGACTATCACGGCGGCCGGATGCTGGCGCACGAGGACGGGCAGCGCGTGATGACGCCGCTGCTGCTGGTCTTCGTCGCGATCGGCAGCACCGACCTGCTGTTCGCGCTCGACTCGATCCCGGCCGTGTTCGGCGTGACCAAGGACCCGTTCCTGGTCTTCGCCGCCAACGCGTTCGCGCTGCTCGGGCTGCGCGCGCTGTACTTCCTCATCGAGGGCCTGCTGGAACGGCTGGTCTACCTGTCGATCGGCCTGTCGCTCATCCTGGCCTTCATCGGCGTCAAGCTGATCCTGCAGTTCCTGCACGAGGACGTCAACGAGTCGATCCCGCACATCGCGACGCCGGTCTCGCTGGTCGTGATCCTGGTGATCCTCGTCGCGACCACGATCGCCAGCCTGCTGCGTGTACGGGTGCACCCGGAGGAGAAGGCGCACGCCGGGGCGCTGCGGGCGAGCAAGTCCAAGAAGCAGCAGGACGAGGAACGCAGCTCCTCGTCCTGATCCCGGAAGTCCTCGTCCCGAAAGCCGGATCCTGGACGGCCGGATCCCGACCGGCCGGATCCTGGACGGCCTGGATCCGGACCGATCGGCTCAGGAGGGCAGGACGGCCTTCAGGCGCTCCTCGCGCAGCCGTCCGGCCCAGGAGTCGTCGATGGGCTGGAGCTCCTGCCCCACGGCCCAGCGCAGCAGCAGGTCGGCCAGGCCCGGATTGCGGACCAGGGCCGGGCCGTGCATGTACGTACCGAGCACGTGACCCCGGTAGGCGCCCTCGAAGCCGTTCCCGTCGCCGTTGCCGACGCCCGCGACCACCCTGGCGAGCGGCTGGACGCTCGGGCCCAGCCGGGTGACGCCCTGGTGGTTCTCGAAGCCGGTGATCCGGGGGACGTTCAGCTCGGCCGAGACATCGCCCACGATCTCGCCGACCGCGCGAGTGTCGCCGCGGCCGCTGCGGATGTCGAGCAGGCCCAGCCCCGCGACGGGCTGCCCCTCCTCGCCGCCGAACTCATGGCCGAGCAGCTGGTAGCCGGCGCAGACCGCGAACACCACGGCGCCGCGCCCGGCCGCCTCCAGCAGGCCGCCGTCGCGGCTCAGCCGCTGGGCCGCCAGGATCTGCGGCCGGTCCTCGCCGCCGCCGAGCAGGAAGATGTCGCCGTCGGCCGGCACCCGCTCGTCGGACCGGACATGGACGGTCTCGGTCGGGATGCCGCGCAGCGCCGCCCGGCGCTCCAGGACGATCGTGTTGCCCTGGTCGCCGTACGTGCTGAGCAGGTCCGGGTAGATCCAGACGATCTTGATACTGCTAGACGACACGGCTGTACCTCGTTTGGACGACTCGGCTGGAAGGCGGTGTGGCCTGGCCATACTCACTGCTAGACGACACGGCCGTACCTCGTTCTGATGTCCTGGAAGGCGGTGTAATTGGAGATCACGTCGAGGCGTCCCGGCGGGACCGCCATGACGGCCTGGTCGATGTCGTCCACCACGGTGAACGGCACTTCGGCTGCCTCCAGGCGAGCGGCCAGGTCGACCCGGCGCTCGCCGGTCACCCAGACCGGGCGGCCGCGCAGGATCCGGTAGTCGACGTCCCACAGCCAGGAGGTGTCGCGGCCGTCGGGGCCCTGCGCGTTGATCGACAGGGCGACCGGGCCGGGCGCGGGGTCCAGGACGTCGAACGCCTCCAGCCAGCCCGCCGGGTTCTTCGACAGCAGCAGCCGGATCTGGCGGCCTTGGTGCTCGACCGTGGTGAAGCGGCCGGCCACCGAGCTGACCTGGCTGAGCAGCGGCAGGGCCTGCTCGGGCGGTACGCCGAACTGGGCGACCACGGCCAGCGCGATCGCGGCGTTGGAACGGTTGGCGCGGCCGGGCAGCGAGAGCTCCGAGAGCTGGAACGTCCTGCCGCCGGGCACCGTGACCTGGTCGCCCTTGAGGATGTAGTCAGGACGCGGCCGGGAGAAGTGGCATTCGCGGCAGCGCCAGTCGCTGTCCTCGTCGGCGTCCTGGCGGTCCAGCGGGCCGCCGCACTCGGGACAGCACCACGAGTCCTCGCGCCAGTGCTGGCCGGCGGCCACCCAGGTCACGCTCTTGGCGGTGGAGGCGCCCCAGGTGACCAGCGGGTCGTCGCAGTTGGCGATGACGTGGCTGTGCGGCGCGGCCTCCAGGGCCTTGCGCCACTTGCCCGCCAGCTGCCAGATCTCCCCGGCACGGTCCATCTGGTCGCGGCTGAGGTTCATCAGCGCGACCACGTTGGCACCGGTCTCGGCGAGCACCATCGGGACGTACTTCTCGTCGCACTCCAGCACGCCGTACAGGGCACTGCGCGCCGAGGCGAGGGCGGACACGTGCCCGGTGGGCATGTTCGCGCCGAACGCGTTGGTGGCGACCTCGCCCAGCGGTGTCATCGCCGAGGTGATCAGCCGAGTGGTCGTCGTCTTGCCGTTCGTGGCGCTGACGAGGACGAGCTTGCGGTCCCGGGAGAGCCGGGTCAGCAGCTCGGGGTCGAACCGCAGGCCGATCCGGCCTCCGATCACCGAGCCGTCGCCCTTGCCCGCGAGCCGGGACATTCTCGCCGCCGTGCGCCCGAGCGCGACGGCCAGCTGCGAACGCAGCGGAAGATCGCTCATGGACTCCGTCTTCTCCGGTAGCGCCTCTGGAACCGGTCCGAGCCTAGCCGGTACGGGGACTTAGCGGTGCGACTCTGGCTCCCTGCCGCTCCTCTGCCGGGTCTGTCGGCCGACCCTCGACCGGTCCTCGGCCGATCCTCGACCAGTCCCGGGCCGCTGGGACGGACTGCGAGGAGGATCACAGCATTTGGTGTAAACCGTCCCACCCAATCTTGACCTATGTGAACATGTCATGATTCGGTGCGACCGCGGCAGCCCGAACAATGGGGTCTCGGATACCCATGAGCACGCCTGAGTGAGGCGTCGAGCCAGTACTTTGTCGGGAGCCCTGCGGTTTCGGCGGGGGAAGGATCCCCGCGCTCTGGCGGACGAAGCGGCGACAAGGCGAGGTCTGAGCGATGCAGTGTCCGACGTGCGGTACGAACACGCCCGGGACGCTCGACACGTGTCCGAACTGCAACGCACCCATTGACCCGCTCAGCGCGCCCATAGGACCTCCTGCGGCCTCCTCGTTGGGCGACCAGACCATGGTGGTGCCGCCCATGCCGTCGTGGAGCATGGACCCGCCCGCGGAGCCGGCGAGTGCCCTCGCCAACGGCGCGCTCGGGCCTGACAACGGCGCGCTCGGGCCGGCCAACGGACCTTCGGAGTCGACCGCGCCTTGGTCCTTCGAGGCGGAAGAGGACACCGGGGGCTACGAGACGGCACCGCCCCCTCCGCCCGCTTGGGCGGCCTCCGAGCAGCCGTCCGGCGGCAACTTCGTGAACAACGCCCCTGCGGCACCCCCAGCCCCCTCGGCGCCTGCGCCGCCCCCGGCGCCCCCGGCGCCTGTGGGCAGCCTGCAGGCGAACCCCATGGGCAGTCCGTCGCCCGGCGGCCTGGGAGACCCCTCGGTGAGCGCGCCCGAGTCGATCGTCCCGGAGTCCTGGTACGCGCGTCCCCGCAAGCCTGGCGCGCAGTCAGAGCAGGACCAGGGCGTCCAGCAGTGGGCTCCCCAGCCGCAGGGCTTCGGTATGGACAACGGGCAGGCGACGTTCCTCGACTCCGGCTACCCGGGTGGCGGCGCGACCCAGCTCGACCAGTCGCCCATGAACATGGGCGGGCCTACAGGCCCCATGGACTCGTCCCTCGGGCCCGTAGGGCCGTACGGGCCGATGGGCTATGAGGACGGGCCGCACGGGTACCCGCCCGCATCGCGTGGCAGCAAGGCCAGCAAACCGCTCCTCGTGGCCGTGTCCGCTCTTGTCACGGTGGCGGTGGTGTCGGTCGGCTTGGTGTTGTGGCCCGGCGGCGACGCCAAGCCCCCGGCGGCCCAGCCGACGCCCTCGGCGAGCAAGAACACTCCGGTCGCCCAGAACAAGCCCATAGGCCCGGCGCGGCAGCAGGCCATCAAGGTGAACGAGCTGCTGAACACCAGCGCCAGCGCCCGGCGCGCGCTCGCCGGGGCCCTCAACGGCACCGCCAAGTGCGAGACCCTGCCCGCCGCCATCAGGGGATTCCAGGGAGTGGCGCAGCAGCGTTCGAACCAGATGCGCCGTACCAAGGCCCTCAAGGTCGACAAGCTGCGCAACGGCGCGAAGATGAAGCTGACGCTGTACCAGGCGTTCAAGGCCTCGCTGGAGGCCGACCAGCGCCTGCTGGTGTGGGCCGACAAGGCCAAGCGCAAGTGCCGCGGCAAGCCCCGTCCCAATGTCGCGAAGGCGCCCGGGCGGATCTCCGCCGAACGCCGCGCCACCATCGCCAAGAAGAACTTCGTCGCGATGTGGAATCCTGTGGCTCGCGCGGCGGGGCAGCCACAACGGCAATGGAACGGCTTGTAGGGGTCCGATCACAACCGGATTGCAACCATGGCCGGGAAGCTCCCCGTTCGTCCACTGCGCAGTATCTTGACTGCGTCGAGGCTTCACGGGGGAGGTTCTGGCATGCGGTGCCCAGGATGCGGGAGCGACACCACCCCGTCGCTGCCGCGGTGTACGCGATGCAACGCTCCGCTGGGCGGCGTACACGGCGAGGAAGGCACCACACCCGACCCTTTCGCGGGATCCGGGCCAGGTCCCGACTCTCCCGTCCCACCGCCCTGGTCGTCCCCGCCCTCCGATCCCCCCGGCTGGGGCACTCCCCCGCACGGGACTCCCCCGCACGGGACTCCCCCGCACGGGCCGCCTCCCGGTGACTCCGGCGAACGGACCATCTCGCTGTCGGAGGAGCCCTGGGAGCACGAGAAGTGGGCGGAGGAGGTCTGGGCACCCGGCCCCACGCCCAAGAAGCAGGCACTCCCGTACATCCTGGCCGGCGGCGGCGTGGTGCTACTGATGGCCATCGCGCTCGCCATCATCTTCTGGCCGAGTTCCCAGCAGTCCGGCACGTCCGCGGCGAACACCCCGACCGCCGGAGCCGGTGAGAGCCCGGGCTCCGAGTCCGCCGGCGACCCCAGCGCCACGGACAGCGGAGCCGGCCTCAACAAGCAGGCGGGCCAGGTCGACGCGCTGCTGACCGAGATGTCCAGTACCCGTACGGAGCTGGGCTCGGTCGTGACCGGCGGCTGCGCGATCTCGGACATGGAACGGGTCCGCGACCAGCGCAAGGAGCAACTCGACAAGGCCAGGGCCCTGGAGGTGGACGCCATGGAGAACGGCACCGAGATGCGGTCCGCGCTCGTCCGGGCGCTCACGGCCTCCGTCGAGTCCAACCAGCGCTACGTCGACATCGGCCCCGGCTGCCCGTCGGACGACACCGTCCAGCCGATCAACGAGCGGGCCAGCCAGGCGAAGCGCGAGTTCATCGACTACTGGCGCCCCAACGCCGAGAAGGCCGGCCTCGCCGTCCGCAACGCCGACACGATCTGACCCGAGCCGGTGGTCAGCCGAGGCCGAGGGTGGTGGTCAGTTGGCCGACCGCTTCGGTGAGGACCGCGACCCCGGCCACGCGGCGGCCCAGCCGGTCCAGCGCGCCGCCGATGCGCTCGGAGTCGGGGTCGCTCTCCTCGATCTCGCGGCGGATGTCGGCGAGGTCCCGGCGCGCCTTGTCGACCTCGGCGATCTCGGCCGCGTGCCGTTCGAGCAGCCGTTCCACCCGGTCCAGCGACTCGGCGGCGGCGGACACCGGCGCCTCGGTCCGCTGGATCTGGACGGTGTCGTCGCCGGTCGAGATCTGGCCGGAGACGCTGGCGTTCCCGCCGATGTTGACGCTCCGCTCGCCACCGTGCTGCGTCATGTCGCTCCTCGAGAAGTCAGGGATTGATGCCCGATGTTCCGGTACGCGGGGGCTGCCGGGTCTGCCGCTGCTCGATCCGGGCACCCTCGCCGCCGACGGCGATCTGGCCGCTGACGCTGCCGCCCGTCATGATCACTCCCTCGTTCAGGATGACGCCGGCCTGGGTGCGGTAGGCAGAGACGTCGATGCCGCACTCGCCCTCCAGGTGGTCGAGCAGCGCCTCGTTCACCCGGCGCTCGATGAGCCGGGTGTACTTGTCGGCGTCGAGTTCCTGGAGGAACGTGTGGAACTCCTCCTCGGCGGCCAGCTCGCGCACGCTGATGCGGGCGCCGTAGTCGTAGGCCATGTACCTGGACGGGTGCCGGGACGTCAGGCCGGCCCGGACGCCCCGCGACATCGCCCAGCAGGACGAGAGGATCCTCGGGACGGCCAGCAGCAGGCCGCTCAGGACACTCCTCCAGCCGGCCCGCAGGGACTTGGCCAGCAGCGTCGGGACGCTCCAGTTGGGCAGGAAGTCGATCAGCCGGAACTCGCGCCGGATGGGCGGCAGCACGGTCGCGACGAACTGCGCGTACAGCATCCGGCCCTCGACCGCGAGGTAGACGAACGCCGACAGCGCGATGTCCTGGTCTTCGGCGGGCGCCACCGCGCGGTCGCCGGGACCCATGATCGCCTGACCCCGGGCGCCGACCGTCACGCGCTGGTAGCAGCGGACGCCGCCCTGCGGATGCCGGATGATCGCCTCCACCGCCTCCGGTGAAGCGACGGAGAACGGCACCCCGGCCTGCGCGTCGATCAGCGGATGCCCGTCGAAGTAGCGCCCGCTGATGGGGTCGAGCGGGCGCCGCCGCTGCGCGCACTCGCCGCGGCCGACGATGTGCACGTCCGTGACCAGTCCGGCGATCCGCTCGTTCGGCGGCAGCCAGAGCGACCGATCGGGCTCAGGGGCGCCCGGCTCACGCGGCGGCCATTCGTCACGCATCTCCTGCAGGCGGGTGCGTACCCGCTGGTGCATCACCACAGGGTCGACGGGCATGGCTTTCTGCAGCGTGCCCAGTACTCCGGAGGCGGGACGGTCGAGCTCCAGCACCACCGACCAGGCCCGTGCCCAGGGCGCCTTCACGTCTCCGGCACCGATGAACGGGTTCTCGCCCGAGTAGAGGGTCACGTTGCCGCGCTGCGCGGAGTCGACGCGGTCGAGCAGGCCGCCGACCCGTTCGCCGTACGAGGCGGGCCCGGGGCCGGTCGCCTCGGGGCCCAGGTCGCGGGCCAGGATCCGGAAGACCAGCGCGAGATGCCCGATGATCACGAACGCGAACGCCGCGGTGAAGGCCAGCATCAGCAGGAACGGGTGCTCGGTCTCGAACGAGTCCAGCAGCCCCGGCTCCTCGATGGGCTGGTCATAGCCGCTGAGGGAGGAGGACGAGTCGCGCAGATCCCGGAATCCGTTGATGCCCAGCCACGCCAGCGGTATCCCGAGGTTGAGGATGAACCAGATCGCCACCAGCCGCCAGCGCCAGCGCATCCGCCGCCACGGGATCGCGTACAGCAGCGCCGCGTAGAGCGCCAGGAAGCCGTAGACGAAGGCTCCGGCGGGGACGAGGATCCACGCGACGATCCACACCGCGGCGAGGATGAGATCCCGGTAGAGGCGCAGGCGGCGGGCCCGCAGCGCGTGCAGGATCACCGGCCGCAGGTCGAATCCGAACGACGGGACGACCGCGCGGTTGTCGTCGTCCACGTACTCGTGGATCACCCGGTCGGCCAGGCTGCGGTCGAGGTACATGGCGGCGGCCAGGTAGCGGGTGTCGTTCTGCAGCGGCTCCCCGGCCATGGCCGCACCAGGCGACGCGTGCCGGAAGAACGGCTCTGCGGCCTCGGCGCTCATGACCATCTCCGGGGAAGGGGGCGGACGGGAAAGAAATTAACCCGTGGGGCTGACAGTTTCGTAGGTCGGCACCGGATCGTGACGGAACCGACACGGACCGAGCCCGCAGGAAGCCGTCACGGTCCGGCCTGGCGAGGAGCCGGTCACGGACCGAGCCCGCAGGGAGCCGTCGTCACGGCTCGAACCCGCGGAGAGCTGTCACATCCGGCCTGCAAAGAACCGTCACGGTCCGGCCTGATCGGAGGCGGTCAGCCGCAGAAGGAATGGTCAGCCGTGCAGGAAGGGCAGGGCGCCGGAGGGGTCGGCGAACGGGATGACGAGGCGTTCGGGCCAGCTCAGGACGGGTTCGAGCCAGGCCCCGACGCGCATCGTCTCGGCGGCGTCGGCGATCTGGTCCTCTTCGGCCACACCGATCGCGACGACGGTCAGGTCCTTGTAGAAGCTCGCGTTGTCGTCCTCGCCGCCCAGGGCGGTGATGGCGACGGGGCGGTTGCGTTCCAGCTCCATCGACAGGGGGTGGCGGCGCAGTGCGCGCAGGCGGTGGCCGAGCTTGGGCTCCGGGGGCTGCTTCAGGCCGGGCAGCTGGTACTCCAGCGGTGGCGCGGGGCTGTGCTTGTCGGGGGCGCCGGCACCGTACGGGAAGAGGCGGTCCATCTCGTGCAGCCACCGCACTTGGGGGATGACCCAGTTCGGCCCTGGGAGCGTGCCTGTCGGCGCGGTGTCGCCACCCAGGAGCCGTTGTGCCACAGCGGCGGCGGCAGCGGTGAGCTCGGACGGTGCGTAGACGGTACGGAGCGCCCACGAGCGGCGGGTGACGGCCCCTTCCAGCATGGTCGCCAGGGTGCACTCGCGCAGGCGCGGGGCAAGGCGCGACCAGGCGCGGCCCAGCTCTTGCGGTACGGCGGGCAGTGGACGGTTGACGACGTGGGCCAGGACGAGCGTGTCGGCCCACAAGCGCAGCCAGGCCCAGTCGTGGTGGCTGGCGAGCAGGTCGGCCTCGCGCAGCTCGTACAGGGTGCAGGCCCGTCCTGAACGGCACTCGCACCCGCACGCGGCCGAACGGCGCCCGTCCACCGGCGGCGGCGGGCCGGGCATCGCGCCTTCCCTGCCCTCCCCCAAGGGAATCCGGATCCGGAGCGGACGGTCCATCCCGTCGGCGAACACGGCGGCGACCCCCGGCCGCAGCGAGACCACCTCGCGCGACTGGTGCTCGTCGAGGTTCATGGCCGAGCCGACCTGGTGCCGGTCGTCGAACGCCGGCAGGCGGTGCACGACCTTGAGGGCGGTGTTCTTGATGACGTCGGGGACGAGCTTGGTCGGGATCTGCTCGGCGACGATGATGCCCTCGCCGTACGCGCGGATCTCGGCCAGCATCCCGGCGAACAGCTCCACGGCGTGCGAGCTGGTGCGTTCGGGCCCGCGGTTGCGCAGCAGCCGGTGCGCCTCCTCGATCACGATCACGTGCCGCAGCCCGGGGTCGGCGCCACCGCCACCGCGCCGCTCGCGCATCCGCAGATGCTCGACGATCCGGATGATCAGCGTGCCCATCAGGAACGCCTTGTCCTCGTCGTTGGCGACGTCCTCGATGGCCAGCACGATGTTGTCGCGCAGCATCCCGCCGATGTCGGCCGGGTGGCCGCCCTCGAAGAACCGTCCGGCCGAGCCGATCCGCAGCGACCGCAGCCGTACGTCCACGAAGCCCTTGACGTCGGCCATCAGCTCCCTGCCGTACCCGACGTCACTGATGACCTGCAGCGCGGCGCTCTGCAGCTGCTCCAGGGTCGGTACGGCAGGCTCGATCAGCGAACCGGGGACGCCGCCACCGGTGACCACGTCCCAGCCGTTGCTCTCGTACACTCGCTGGAGTGCCTGCGCCATGATCTGCGGGAACGGCTCCTCGGCGTCGAACGCGGCCTGGAAGAGCGCCCGGACCATGTCGATATGGGCCTGGACCGGATATCCAGGCTCGGGTGCGAGCGGGTTGACCGACAGCGGCACCGAGCCCGGATCGGACGGGTTGACGACCGTGACCGGGCCGCCGAGATCGCGGATCCGGCCGGCCATCGCCGCGTACTCCGACTTCGCCGGCTCGATCGCCAGCCACGGGATGCCCGCGCGGGTCAGCTGCTCCAGCAGGTGCCGTACGGTCTGCGACTTGCCGGACCCGGTGGACCCGGTGACGAACACGTGCCGGTTGATCGTCGAGCGCGGCACGGTGAACCGGCCGACCTCCCGGTCCTGCCCGTCCAGGATCGCGCCCAGCTCGATCGGCGTCCCGGTCGAGGCTTCCTCGGTCTCGGAGGTCACGTCGAAGTAGCCGGCGTCCAGGACCCGCAGCCCGGGGACCTCGCGGCGCGGCAGCCCGGCCAGGGCCGCCAGGGCCCCGGCGGTGGCCACGAACGGGTACCGGTCGGCGGACTCCACCACGCCCCGCTGCGTCGCGGGCAGCGGCTCAGGACGCAGCACCTCGCCGAACGAACCGCCGCCGTGCCCCGACCTGAGCCGGTACGGATGGTGCCCGAGTTCCATCGAGCCGACCAGGACGGGGGCGATCTGGCCCAGCTCGGCCCGGTCGGCGGCGCCCGCCACGACCCGTACCTCCCAGAGCCCCGCCTCGCGGAACGCGTCCAGCTCGGCGAGCCGCTGATCCGCACGCGCCACCTCGAGCCCGGCGCGCTCGTCCTCGCCCCGCCGCAGCATCCGCAGGTCGTGCTGCAGCTCGCGCATCTCGGTCTCGAGCCGGCGCTCGTCGCACGGCTCGGCCACCACGAACCAGCCGAACGGCCGTTCCATCAACGTCACCAGCGTCGACTCGAACAGGGTCGCCCCGGCCTCCGAACGCGCGACCTGCGGAGCCAGCCGTCCCGGGCAGCGCGTCCACACCATCCGCTCGGCCTGCCGCATCCACCGTTCCCCGACCGGCACACCCCTCGCACCGCTGGGGAACAGCAGTCCTTGGCGCCCGCCCGGCGCGGGATTGATCGGCCCCGCGTTCGTGATCAGCTCCAGCGGGGCGCCGCCGCCCGGCGACAGCCAGCCGACCACGAACGGCCGCCGCAGCCGGGCCGCCGACAGCGCGGCGGGCAGCACGCTCACGAAGTCCCACTCCGCCGAAGCAGCCCGTTCAGGCGCGGGAATCGCCTGGATCCGGTACCAGGGCCCCGGCAGGACAGGCCGTACGGGCGGGGGCACGGGCATGTGCGAGCGCGGGGGCGTGGTCACCCGAGAATCCTTACTCCGGTACGCCACCCAGCGCCACCGCCTCCCCCGTCGACTCGTGGCGTGTTCGCCTTTTCGGACCCCGGGGAAGGGCGAACACGCCACGAGTCAACGAGGTGGGCGTCAAGGGGGCGGGTCGGCGGCGTGCTTGCCGTTGGACTTCATGGGCGGGACGATCCGGGTCCCGCGCGGGTTGGTGCTGCGCGAGCCCGTACCGCGCGGAAGGGCGTGCCGGGCGCGGGACGTCCAGGGGAAACCCTGCGCGCGCGACCCGGTCGGAGCGGGCATCGGCGTCCCCTCGACGTCGTCGCCGGGCTCGTCCTCGGTCTCCTCGACCACGGCCTCGCCGTTGGCATGGCCGTTCTGCTCCTGCTGGCGCAGGTACTCCTCGAACTCGATGGAGTGCGCGGTCGGCAGGGTGATGATGCCGGGGTTGGCGTCGACCAGCAGGATGCGCCGTCCAGTCGCGCCGGAATGGGTGAAGACCATCGCGGTGGGCGGCAGCTCCTGCAGCTGCGGCGGCTCGATCAGCAGCTCCCGGAAGCCCTGCTTGAGCTCGCCCCCGCCGTCGCGGCGCCGTCCCTCGGTGGCGGCCAGTCCGCGCCCCCAGTCGGTGGCCGAGCTGATGCCCTCGACCAACGCACTGTCGTCGTCGACCGGAGCGGGCAGAGGCGACCACGCGGGATCGTTCAGCTCGTCCCCACGCTTTCGGGAGTACGCGACCGTACTGGCGTAGCTTCCGGCGGCCACATCGGTGAGGACCTCGCCGGCCGAGTCGGTGATCTCGGCGACCAGCAGCGGCTGATCGGTCCCGATGTGCTCGGCGGCGACCCGCGCGTCCTCGGGATTGCCGAGCCGCATGAAGCCGACGGCCGCGTGGCCGCGCCGTCCGAGCCGTTCTCGTACGTGCTGCGGGATCGACCGGTACATCAGCACCAGACCGGTCCCGGTCGCCTCGCAGGCGTCGATCAGACGGTCGAGAACATCACCGCGCAGCTTCTCGGCGCCGCACAGGAACAGCGTGTGGTCCCAGCGGCTGCCGGGCGGCGCCTCGCGGATCCGGTGGGTCAGCGCGGTCGTGACGTACGTACCGAGCACCCGGTTAGTGAGCACGCCCGCCCGCCGGTCCATCGACACCACGTGCAGCCTGGACGGCGGCAGCCGTACCGGCTCAGCGGCGAGCTTCTCCAGTTTGCGCAGTTGCGCCTCAAGCGCCCAGGCCCGCCGGACGACGATCCGGTCCGTGGCGTCCCGCCCGAACAGCGTGGCGATCCGTTCCAGCTGCTCATCGGTGAGCAACCCCTTGCGCAGATCATCGCGCGGGTCCCCGACCTGAGCCAGCACCCGCAGCGCCGCCGTGATCCGCGGAATCGTGGCGCCCTCACCGAGCACCTCGATGATCCGCTCCAGGATGGAGTTGTCGAACGACAGGTCCCGCGTACTGCTCTGCTCCTCGCCCGCCCCGACCACCAGCGACAACACGTCCGCCAAGGCCTCGGGCCCGAGCCCACGCGTCGCGTCCATCCGCGGCAGGTCATCGGGCAGCACCCACACCAGCGGATCATCACCCCGCGCCGCCGCAAGCCGCAGCAGGTCATGCGCAACGGCCCCCTCGGACAGGTCGATGACACTCACCCGAGCGCCCACCGCCAGCCGGGCCGCCCCCATCGTGGTCACCGCCGCCGACCACCCGGCCAGCGTGCCGCCTACGACATCGACGCGGTCCACATCGGGCGGAACCGCCACGGGATACCACTCGCGCTGTCCCGCGTACGCCCGCTGGCGCTGCTCCCACTCGCGGTAGGCCTCGACGTACTCCGACTCCGCGGCATCCCGCCGCCGCTGCCAGTCGGCCCGCTCCCGCTCGCTCTGGACCCGTTCCCGTACGAGCCTCGCCCGTACGGCACGTTCGTCCTGCCACAACAGGTAGCCGGGGATCCCCACGGCCACCCCGCAGGCCAGCATCGCCACCACGGCGAACTCCCACGGCAGCACGCCGAACATGCCGCACAGCAGGAACAGGACCATGCCGACCCCGGCACCGACGGCCGCGATCCGCAACGGACGCACCGCCAGGTACTCGCCGGGACGCCGCTCGGGCGGCGGGGCCCGTACCGGCTCCGGCGGCTCAGGCCGCCCGGGCGGTGGCCCCGGGTCAGGATGCTGTTGTGCGTAGCGCCAGCCCACATAGACGCGGCCGGCTTGAACAAACCGCGCCATCGCGGACCCGCTCGCCATATCCGTCACGTCGAGAGACCTCTGGGTGTAACGGGATGGTGTGGAACGCCTGGTATCAGGGGTGGACTCCTCCTCAGCACAGACTAAAGAGGATCCGCGATCCGCGCGCCCCGTTCAACCGAACAGTGACCCCGATGGCCCACTTTGGGCGTCATTTCGGTCATCAGGGTCACCTGGGGGAAAGATCGGGCACCCCCATTGCGGCCCCTGACCACATCCGGCCAACCCCCCAGCGGCCCCGGTCAGCGTGAGTGCCCTTGAACCGCCACCTCAGAACCACCTGCAGCGGCATCCCCTGCAGAGGCACACGTTCCTGCTCACCCACCCCAGCTCCGCCGAGACCCCGCAGCAACTGAACGCCCGAAGAGTCGCTCTGGACCGTTCACCCGCACCCGCACCCGGAGCCTGGAAGTCACGGCCCTACGGCTGGGCTATCGACCGAACAAGCGCCCCGCCCACCCTCGACGCCGAGCCGCCTGACGCCGCCGTCCCCGCCCTGCTTCAACTGAATGAGCAGCGGGACGGGCCTCCCAAGGCGAGGCAGACGTCGACCGCATCGCCGATCCGGCCTGAGGTCCCGTACGACTGACTTGCGGGACGAACCGGCCGATGACCACCTCCAGCCGCCGCGCGAGCTCCGCAGGGTCGGCCGCCTCGATCAACCGGTCCCGGCCATCCAGGTCCCGCGTAATCGCCCACCAAGAGCCAGTGAATTCACCCCTCCAAGCCCGAGCCCTTGGGAACCGGCGCAACAGCTCCGCCACCGCGAACTCGGGGTCGATGTCGACGTACGCCCACGGCGCCGCCAGCGTCACCGTCCGGATCCCGCCACTTCGGACCGAGTGAGCAGGTTCCGTATGACGGCGCTGACCGCGTCATCTAGTCGGTCAGTCCCGGCCAGCGGCGCGCCCCACGACGTCCAGAACCACATCCGGCCGCCGTCCTCCGGGCGCGCACGGCAGGTGACGGTGTCCGCCGCGCAGGCCACCTCGTCACAACAGCCGGTCACGTCCCAGTTCGCGACCCGGAGCCCGTCCGCAGCCAGCTCCACGGTGAAGCCGCGTGCACCAAGCCGTGCGCCCAGGGCAGCGAGCCTCTGCTGTGCGCTCGTACGATTCGACATGGATCCGACGCCTCCTGTCGGGTCGAGGCCCTGGGGCTCTTGGTGTTCACCCACCAGCCGGGGCCGCTCTTCGTGCCGTGCGGCACGTTCATGGCACCAGCCGAGCCCACCGGCGGCTACCGTGGAAGCCGTTGACCTGTTGCCCTGCGGGATTGGTCAACAGAGACAACGGGGCACACCGGGGCGAAACGGTGGCAAGCGGATGACGTTCGGCGAGAAGATGCGCGCGCTCATGGCCGAGCGGGGCATGTCGTTGCGCAGGCTGGCAGCGGCCACCTTCTATGACGTCGGCCATCTCAGCCGCATATCCCGGGATCTCAAGCCCCCGTCCGCCAAACTCGCCCAGGAACTCGACGACGCCTTGGGCGCCGATGGCGAACTGGTGACGCTCGCCGTCTCACCGGCTCCCAGGCCACTCGGCACCACCCTCACGCCCGACGACAAAGAGCGCGTCACGCAGGTTGTCCGGCGCCCATCAAGGTTGGACGTGGGCACCTTGAATGCCCTCGCCACCGTGCTCGCCGGCCAGAGACGCCTTGAAGACGCCGTCGGCCCCACCGCACTGCTCGGCCCGGTCACCGGCCAACTCGACGCCCTCGTGGCGATGCTCCGGGATGCGTCCGGTCCGTTGCGTGACCGGCTCGGCCGGTTCGTGGCCGAGTGGACGGTGTACGCCGGGTGGCTTCACGCCGCAGTCCGTCAGGACGGCCAGGCACTGAACCTGTTCGCGCAAGGTGAGGACCTGGGCGACGACTTCGCGGACGGCACCATCGCCGGGATCGCGACCAGTTTCCGTGGGTATGTGGCCCGCCAGCAGGGTCGCCCCCGCGCGGTCGTACGCGCCTCGTCCGCAGCTCTGGCCACCCCGGGCGGGCATCCCGTTCAACGAACCTTCGACCAGTTGCAGGCAGCCCAGGGATACGCGGCCCTCGGCGAGATCGACCAGGCACGCCGCCTGCTCGACACGGCCACCGAACGAGCCGCAGACGACATCGAACCACCGCCGCCGGTCTACTGGTACTCCGAGCCGTTCTTCCAGCTCAACATCGGCATGATCCACAACAACATCGGCGAGTACGGCGACGCCGCAGCACTGCTCAACGCCGGCCTAACCGGAATGCCCGCAGACCAGGCCGAAGCCGAATGGCTAGACGAATACAAGGCCGCTCTCGCCCAAGCGCGGGACCGAGCCTGACCGCCACGCTGCAGGAAACAAGCAGGGACTTCGGAAACCTCTGCAACGCTGCCAATCGCCAACGAAAACACCAGACGACCGTCCGGTCGCCCTCTGCCCACGCGGCAGCACCGCGACTGAAAGCCAAGGCATGCCGTCACCACCGCGCTGCTCCCGAGCCCTAAATGAGCGCGGCGGGAAACCCGTAGTGCACGCCACCGGCAAGGAAGATGCGCCACTCCATACGTCCCGAACAATCGCAGGAAAGGATTGGGCCTGCCTTGTGGTCCGTGACCGTATTCGGCCGCGGACACGTGTCATCAGGAGGTGCCGTCCGCTCGGATTTGTCCGAGACCGGTCTTGAGCCGCGCCGTGTGATCCGCGCCGTTTCGCCGGTTCTTCAGCGGGAAGGCGAGGGCCGCCGCCAGGGAGACAAGTGGGACGACGGGAAGTTGGTAACGGTAGTCGAACATCACCGTGATAGGCGGGATCACGGTCAGCGCCAGCGCCATGCTCCAGGGCAGCAGGGCGGGCCCGCCACGCCGCCGCCATCCGGCCGCCACCCCGATCAGGCCAATGGCCAGCAGGCCGGTGAGAATGCCCCCGCGCATGTAGACCCGGTCCTGGTAGCCGCGCATGAACCCCGCGTACGGCTCGATGATGCGCGTCTTGGCCCGGCCCGCGTCGTACGCCGCCACGTCGACCTTGACGAAACGCGGGAGCGACCTTTCCTGACGGCCGAATTCGTAATAGCGATAGGTCACCTTGTCCGGGAAAAGAGGCCGCGTCCAGGAGAAACCGAGCTGCATCTCCTCCCAGACCGTTGAGGCGTAATCGCCCGGCTGGGCACGGATGGCGCGGATGGCGAAGTCGCCGGCGAGCTTCTCCTGCTCGGCCGAGAACCATGGTGGCAGTCGGGGGTCGCTGCGCAGCGCCGCCTTACCGTTCCAGATGTAGTAGTGCGAGGTGGGCCGCTCTCCTGGCGGCCGGTGGGGGCACAACGGCTGCTCGCGGGCCGGTGGGTCGACCTTTGCGCAGTCGACGAAGGTCATGACCCGGCTGTAGAGGAAGATCCCGCGGCTGTTGCTGAGCGCGTAGCGGTCATGTTCGGAGGAGAACCACGTCGCGTACAAGCTCAGTGGCAGCGCCGCGGCGGCGACCGCCAGGGCCACCGCCCGCCATCCGGCCCTGCGGATCAACAGGTACGCGAGCAGCAGCACGATCAGAGGCAGCGCCACCGCACGGGTGAGCGTGGCCAGTGCGAGCAGGCCGCCTGCCGTGGCCGCCGCCGCCGGCCCGGGTCTCCGGTTCCATAGCGCCGCGGTGACGGCCCCCATCAGCAGCGCGGTGAACAGCGTGTCCGACATGACCATGTGCTCGAGCTGGATCTCGTACGCGTCGAGCAACATCGGCGCGGCCGCCAGCGCCGCGCCCCATCCGGGCAGGCCGAACCGGCCGCGCAGCAGCGTGTACACCGCCGTGGCCACGCCCAGCCCGAGCAGGTGCTGGACAACGATCACCAGTTCGAAGCTGTGGAACGGCCACAGTGCCCGCAGGAAGAGGGAGTAGCCGGCCGGGCGGGCCGGGTGCGGAGACGGCTCCATCGCCCCGGCCAGGTATTCGAACGAGTCCGGGAACCAGTTCGCCCAGCGGTAGCCCAGCACGGCCACCACTCGCAGGAGCGCACCGAGCACCAGCAGGGTGAGGAAGGGCCAGTGTGCGGCGCCGAACGCGCGGAAACGGTCAGCGCGGGAGGAGATCATCGCTTAGGGAGCATAAGGGCACACGTGGCATGCCCTCAGGATCAACCCGATGCGGGGCACCGGTACCGACGGGGACCTGTCGTCAACCGCGCAACCGCAGGCGCCTTGCCGGGGCCCAGATCATCTGTTCGGATCCGGCCCTCTGCCGCCACCGGCACTGATCTGTGCGAGGGCGGTCTTGAGTCGGCGCCTCAGCAACTTTTGGGCCGGGCCCTCCACCAGTTTGTGGATGAGGTACGCGGCGGCGATCGACGTTGCGATCGCGACGGCCAGCACCGCCCACCTGGAGTAGTACGGGAACAGGCTGTTGATCAGCGGCCGGGACACCGTCTCGTGGACGAGGTACAGCGGGTACGTCAATGCACCGAGTGCGGTCAGCAGGCGCCCGTTCGGCCAGCGCAGGCGCCGGGTCGCGACCAGGGCCATGACCAGGAAGAAGGCGGCGAGCAGAAGCGGTACGGCCTTCTCGTCCACGCCCGGCCAGTCGAGCGGCGGCTTGATCCGCTTGAGCGTGAAGTGCACGCCCAGTCCATAGCAGAAGAAGACGATCAGCCACGGAACGGGATTGGGGCCGTACCGGTAGATGAGGTAGAAGGCCATCCCGGCGACGAAGTACGGCGACCATGTGGCGATCAGCGCCATGTCGAGAAAACGCATGTCGCCTTCGAGCGCGAAGACGCTCAGCAGCAACCAGCCGCCCATGAAGACCACGCAGCGGGCATAGGTGAGCCTTCCGGACCACACCAGCAGCGCGACGAGGACGTAGAAGTGCAGCGTGACCCAGAGCGCCCAGTAGACGATCTCGATGTGCGGGACGCCGACGCCCGCCTGCAGCATCGTCATGTTGGGCAGGTAACTGCGGACGACGCCGAGGTCCCCGGTCGTACCGGACTTCACGCCGGTCACCAGGTAGAGGACGAGCGCCAGCGAGACCGCGAACCAGTACGCGGGGTAGAGCCGTGCGATCCGGGAGATGGCGAACTCGCCCACACCGCGGCCGTGAGCGGCCATCAGAATCACGAAGCCGCTGATCATGAAGAAAAGCTCGTAACCGTACTGCCCGAAGTAGGCCGCCGATGCCAACTCGGGGAAGACTTGCCGCGCCTGCCGGCCCCAGGACACGGTGGTGGGCACGCCGGTGAAGTGGTACATCATCACCGCGGCCACCGCGATGAAGCGCAGCAGGTCGAGGATGCGTAGCCGTTCGGCCGGGGCAGGCAGCAGGGTCGCCGCAGGCTCAGGCGTCGCGGACTGGGTGCGGGACGGGGCGTTCAGCGTCATCGGGGGCTCACCGCCGGGGCGGGACGTTTCGCAGGAGCGGTGGTAGGTGGGTCGGCGGAACGGATGTGGTCGGCCGCGTTTCTCAGCATGGCCCGCATCCGGCGCTGGGCGGGGTCCTCGATGAAGCGGTACACCAGGTACGCGGCCACCAGCACGGTCGCGAGCGCGATCGCCAGGACCAGCCGGCCGTCGAGCGCCGGGTACAGGCGGTCGATCAGCGGGCGCGCCACCGTCTGGTGGATCAGGTAGAGGGGGTACGTGACCGCGCCCGCCACGGTGAATCCCCTCCAGTCGATCCGGTCGAGCCGGTGCGTGGCGACCAGTACGAAGATCAGGTAGATGGCGGTGATCACGGCGGGGATCGCCCAGTCCTGGACGCCCGGCCACGCCTGCCATGGGTGAACGCCCTGCCGAGCGTGGTGGACCGACAGCGCCCAGCAGATCGCGACCATCAGCCAGGGGCCGAGGTTGGAGCCGAACCGGTAGATCAGGAAGAACGCCATTCCCGCGACGAAGTACGGCGCGTACGTCGGGATCAGGATGGCGGTGAGCGTGCCCAGCCCGCCCTCCATCGCGAAGGCGCCGAGCAGCAGCCAGCCGGCCATGAAGGCCATGCACCGCGCGTACGTCACGCCGCGCCAGACCAGGAGCATGATCAGCGCGTAGAAGTGCAGCTCCACCCAGAGGCTCCAGTAGACGTTCTCCATCGAGCCGGCTCGCAGGCCTTCCTGCAGCATCGTCAGGTTGGGGAAGAAGCGCTGCAGGATGTCCTGCTTGCCGTCGCTCAGGCCGGTGGCGGTGATGACGACGAGTGCGAGCACGACGCTGAACCAGTACGCGGGGAACAGCCGCGACACCCGTGACACCGCGAAGTCGCCGGGTCGCCGTCCCCAGGCGCTCATCAGGATCACGAAGCCGCTGATGACGAAGAACAGGTCGACGCCGAGGTAGCCGAGCCGGGTGAGCGGCGACAAGGACGGGAAGATGAGGCGCGAGTCGCCGCCCCACGGTTCCCAGTAGACGCCGGTGAAGTGGTGGGTGACCACCGCGATCGCCGCGACGAAGCGCAGCAGGTCCAGGACGCGCAGCCGGTCGGGGGCCGGGGTCAGGCCCGGCTTGGCTTCTACTTCCACTCGACGTCCAAGTCTGCGAGGGCTTCGTCGTTGGGGCGCGGGCCCGCGCGCAGCCCTGCGGTGAGGCCGCGGAACAGGCCCCGGCGCAGGACGGTCCTGTCCTGGGAACGGGCGAAGGTCAGCGTCCAGCGGCGGAGCGTCGAGCCACCGTAGAGGACGCGCTCGGCCGGGGCCAGACCCCGGCTGCGGGTGAACAGCCAGACCTTGTTGCGGACCTCGTAGAAGAAGCGCTCGCCGGGGTCCACATCCGTTGAGCCGAACGTCCTGGTCTTGTGGACGACCACGCTCGCCGGGCACAGCACCCCGGTCCGTCCGCGCAGCAGCCGGGTGGTGAACTCGAAGTCGTCGTTCCACAGGAAGTAGTCGGCGATGGGCAGGCCGCGCTCCCGTACCGCCGCCGCCTCGACCAGGACCGACACGAAGGAGGCGGAACGGACCGGGACGCATCCGGCGGCTTCGGCGGCCTTCTGCTCGGCCGGGCGGGTGCGCGGCTTGGGGCGGGGAGTGTTCATCGGGTGGTCGCGGCCGTCGGTCCACACGACCCGGCTGGCGACAAGGGCGGGCGGTCCCGGAATCCGTTCCCGGGCGTCCATGAGCGCGGCCAGCGCATCCGGCTTTGGAACGGTGTCGTCGTCCATCAGCCAGATGAGGTCGGCGCCGCGTTCCAGGGCCAGGCCGGTGCCCGCGGCGAATCCGCCCGCGCCACCGGTGTTGCGGGCCATCGCGAGGAGTTCGACGTCGCCGAACCGGTCCCGTACGAGATCGGCCGTGCCGTCGGTGGAGGCGTTGTCGACGACGATGACGGCGTCGGGCGCGCGGGTCTGGGACCTGATCGCGGCCAGCGCCTCGGTGAGCAGCTCGCGCCGGTCGTACGTGACGACGACGGCGAGTACGCGGGGCGTGTCAGCCACGGCCACTCCGCAATCGACCGGCGGCGCGGCGCATCGCCGAGGGCCTGGCGATCGGTGGCGCACTCAGCCGGGCGAGCTCCTCGCGGACCTGGCTCAGCTCGTGGTTGATCTCCGAGAGCTGGGTGCGCTCGCGGGACCGGGCCAGATCGCGCAGCAGGGCCTCGATCACCTGGACGGCCGGGCCGGTCAGCTCCGTGGGCTCCACCGGCTCGGCGGGCTCGCCGCCACTGAAGTCCGGCATCAGGTCGTCAAGCTTGCCCACGATGTCGTAGCCGGCCGCGCGCAGGCCGTCCACCAGCTCTTGCGAACGGCCGCGCATCCAGGGGTGGTGCCGTACGGGGAGAACGATCTCGGTACGTTCCACGCGATCGGCCAGCACCTCGTGCGCAAGGTGGCGGCGGACCAGCGGCTCGTACTCGGCGCCCAGGGTGGAGCCGAGCCGCTCGTTCAGCCGGCGCAGCAGTTCGGCCTCGGCCAGGCCGAGCGGTTCCTGCTCGCGGACACCAGCGAGGTCGCACCACTCCGGCGCGATCCCGGTGACGTCGGCGAACCGCCGCCACAGCGCGGTTCCGGCGCGCTCGCCCGCTGGGGCGGTGACCACGTGCACCCGTTCAGCCGGTACGGCGGTGCCCCATGCGCGCAGCGCCCGCACGGGGTCGTGCAGGCCCCAGAACATCTCGCCGAACGGGGCGGGCGCGTCGATGCCCTTCATCACCAGGTCGTCGACGAACCGGTCGAAGGTGACCGTGTGCTCGTGCTTGATGTGCTCCTGCCAGTCGACGGCCATCTGCCGGGCCAGGTCGCGGGCGGTGAAGACGATGTGCACCTCGCCCGGTCCCAGCGACTCCACCGCCCGTGCGGCTTGCGCTTCGGTCGCTCCCGCCAGCAGTTCGTGCGATAGGACGACACGGTCACCGTCCCAGGCGCGGACCCGCTTGGCCACGCGGTCCCACACGCCGGTCCAGGCGGGATCGCGGTGGCCGCCCCAGGCCATCTCGCGCAGGTCCATGGTCATGGCGAAATGCTGGTGCGGGCCTTCGAGCGGGTAGCAGACTCCGTGCGCCGCGAGGGTGGGGCCGTGGTGCCACAGCACTGCCTGCAACGCATCGGCTCCCACGAGGGGCGCGCCGATGTGCAGGTAGATCTGCTTGTCCATAAGGCGTCGGGGCCTCACTTTTCTGCGTCGTCGGTACGGCGGCTCCCGGCGAGGAGCCAGTAGAGCCGGCGGGCTCTCATCACGAGACCGTGGCGTTCGCTCAGGCTGCGAACCACGTCCTTGACCGGGGACGAGGACAACGACACCAGATGCGCCGTCTCCGCGCTCAGCCGGGTCACCTGGTCACGCAGCTCATCGGCCGAGGCGCCGCGGGTGCCCTCGCGGAGATCCGCGGCACAGTGCCCGAGAAGGTGTGCGACCGCGTCCAGGGCGGCGTCCAGGACCTCGGTCTCCGGGGCCTCATCGGGGTCGGAGGGGAACGGGGTGTCGGAGACTGCGGGCAGCAGGTCGTCCAGATCGCCGATGATCCGGTAACCCGCCTTCGCCAGGGCCTCGGCCAGTTCTCGCGACCGCTCCAGCGCCCAGGGCCGGTACGCCTCGGGCAGCTGGATCCGGACGGCTCCGGTACGGGACGTCAGCAGCGACTGGGCCAGGTCGTGCTTGACGTACTGCTCGTGCGTGCGCCACTCGACGGAGCCCCGGGTGGCGAGGTTGATCCGGCGGACGAGCTCGGTCTCGGCGACACCGAGCGACGGGTTGCCGAACGCCTGGGAGGTGTCCAGGCCGGCCGGATCCGCGCCGATGACCTCGCAGAAGCGTTCGAGCAGCAGTCCCCTTGGTCCGCCTGATGGCGGCAGGGTGACCACGTGGACGCGCTCGGGCGGGATGCCGGTGCCCCAGCGTTCCAGGACGGCGGCGGCGTCCTGCATCCGCCAGAACTCGCGGACCCACGGAGACCGGGACCGATCCGGGTCGCGCAGGCCCGCGACGAAGTCGCCGAACGTCAGCGCGGCGCGGTTCTTGACGTCCTCCTGCCAGTGCGCGGGGATCTGCCGGGCCAGGTCGCGGACGGTGTAGACGAGATGGACCTCGGCGAACTCCAGGTCGGCGAGTGCCCGGCCGACATGTCTCGGGTACGCGGAGGCGAGCAATTCCTGGGAGATGACGGCGGCCCCGCCGTCCCGGCTCCGGATCTCCTCGACCATCCGGTGCCATGCCCCGGCGGTCTCCGGGATGCGAGCCCCGTCGAAGAACGCGCCGCGCAGATCGAACGCGGCCCAGACGTGCGAGGAGAAGTCGTCGCCCGGATAGAGGATCCCCTGCCCGGCCAGGGCGTCGCGGTTGTGCCACATCACGTTCTGGAGGTAGGTGGTACCGCTCTTGGGGGCGCCCACGTGCACGTACACGACAGGGGTCACGGATCACCACCCACGGGGATCGGGGGAACGGAGAGGGCGTTGGAACGGGATAAGGATCACCATGCCGGTGAACGGCCCGCGCGAGCATCGACCAGCGGGTATCTTAGCTGCGCACTTGCCCTATTAATCCCGTTCTCTGCAACAGCCACCGGCTCCCAGGTAGCACCGCAGGCAAGCATTGGCGCATCCCTGGGCTGAGGCGGGTTCGGTGCCGTCGGCTTTCGGGGTTGCCTGGTGAATTTCGATCTTGTAGTGGCCGGATCCGGTTTCTTCGGCCTGACCGTGGCGGAGCGCTGCGCGGCCGAGCTGGGTCTGCGCGTCCTGGTCCTGGACCGCCGCGACCACATCGGCGGCAACGCCTACAGCGAGCCCGAGCCGGAGACCGGGATCGAGATCCACCGGTACGGGGCGCACCTGTTCCACACCTCCAACGAGCGGGTGTGGGAGTACGCCAACCGCTTCACCCGGTTCACCGGCTACCAGCACCGGGTGTTCTCCACGTTCAAGGGCCGGGTCTACCCGCTGCCGATCAACCTCGGCACGATCTGCTCCTACTTCGGCCGCTCTTTCACGCCCGACGAGGCCCGCGCCCTGGTCGCCGAGCAGGCCGCCGAGGTGACCGATCCGGCCAACCTTGAGGAGAAGGCGATCTCGCTGATCGGGCGGCCGCTGTACGAGGCGTTCATCCGCGGCTACACGGCCAAGCAGTGGCAGACCGACCCGCGCGACCTGCCCGCCGAGATCATCACCCGGCTCCCGGTCCGCTACACCTTCGACAACCGGTACTTCAACGACACCTACGAGGGCCTGCCGGTCGACGGCTACACCGCCTGGCTGGAGCGGATGGCCGACCACCCCGACATCGAGGTGCGGCTGAACACCGACTACTTCGACGTCCGCGACGACATCCCCAGCGACGTGCCCGTCGTCTACACCGGCCCGCTCGACCGCTACTTCGGGTACGCCGAAGGCGAGCTGAGCTGGCGGACGCTCGACTTCGAGGTGGAGGTCAAGCCGACCGGCGACTTCCAGGGCACCCCGGTGATGAACTACGCCGACGAGGACGTCCCGTACACCCGGATCCACGAGTTCCGGCACTTCCACCCCGAGCGTGACTCCCATCCCGCCGACAGCACCGTCATCATGCGGGAATACTCCCGTTCCGCCGGGCGGGACGACGAGCCGTACTACCCGGTCAACACCGCCGAGGACCGCGACCGGCTGCTGCGCTACCGGGCGCTGGCCCGGCGCGAGGACGGCGTCCTGTTCGGCGGACGGCTCGGCACCTACAAGTACCTCGACATGCACATGGCCATCGCGAGCGCGCTGAACATGGTCGACAACAGGCTGCGCCCCCACTTCACCGAGGGAGCGCCGCTCACCAGCGGAGGGACGGACGAGTGAGCACGAGGCCCGCCGGCGAACGGAGTGAGCCAATGAGCGCAGCTGAACTGCGGGTTCTGCATCGGGTCGTGATGCCGGTCGATCGCGATCAGGACATCCTCAAGCTCTACATCGAGGGCAACATCGTCCGTACCCGGCAGGCGGAGCCGGAGGAACAGGCCGCCGGCCTCATCGGCGGTGTCGCCAGGCTGTCCGCCGAGCAGCTCGCCTCGCCCGGGTCGGAATCGGCCGAGTTCCAGCCCGCCGAGCACTGGGACGGCTCCGACCGCGCGGACGACGAGTCCGGTGCCGCCCACGACCGGCGCCGCGTCGTCGTCCCGGCCGGGCGGCGCGCCTCGTTCCTGACCTACTTCAACGCCTTCCCCGCCAGCTACTGGCGGCGCTGGACCCGGCTGGAGGAGGTCGTGCTGCGGATCCGGATCCGCGGCGACGCCAAGATCCTGATCTACCGGTCCAACGCCAAGGGCCACTCCCAGCGGCTCGAGGCGCACGAGGTGAGCGCGGCCACCACCGAGGAGCGTCGCTTCACGCTGCCGCTCAAGCCGTTCGTGGACGGCGGCTGGTACTGGTTCGAGCTGGTCGCCGGAAAGGGCCCCGCCGTACTGGAACAGGCCGAATGGTGCGCCGAGACCGACGCGCCGCGGGGCCGCACCAGCATCGGGATCACCACGTTCAACCGTCCCGACTTCTGCGTCCAGCAGCTGGTCGCGCTGGCCGGGGCGGCCGACGTGCTGGAGGTCATCGACGAGATCTACGTGATCGACCAGGGTGACAAGCGGGTCGAGGACCATCCGGGCTTCGCCGACGCGGCCAAGGGGCTGGGCGGCCGGCTGCGGGTGATCGGCCAGGGCAACCTGGGCGGCTCCGGCGGCTTCGCGCGGGCCATGGACGAGACCGTACGGGCCGGGGCCAGCGACTACGTGCTGCTGCTCGACGACGATGTGGTGACCGAGCCCGAGGGCATCCTTCGGGCCGTCACGTTCGGCGACCTCACCCGCAAGCCGACCATCGTCGGCGGGCACATGTTCAGCCTGTACGACCGGTCGGTGCTGCACGCCTACGGCGAGACGCTCGCCCCGTACCGGTGGTTCTGGGGCCCGGCGGAGCACACCTTCCACGGGCACGACTTCGGCTACCACCGGATGCGCGAGACCGCATGGCTGCACCGCCGGATCGACGTGGACTACAACGGCTGGTGGATGTGCCTGGTCCCGACCGCCGTGATCAAGGACATCGGGCTGGCGATGCCGATGTTCATCAAGTGGGACGACGCCGAGTACGGCGTACGGGCGCGGGCGGCCGGCTACCCGACCGTCTCGCTGCCGGGCAGCGCGGTGTGGCATGTGCCGTGGCATGACAAGGACGACACGATCGACTGGCAGGCCTACTTCCACGAGCGCAACCGGCTGGTGTCGGCGCTGGTGCACTCCCCGTACGACCGGGGCGGCAACCTGCTGAAGGAGAGCCTGTTCGTCACGGTCAAGCACGCGCTGGCCATGCAGTACTCGGCGGCCGAGCTGATGCTGATGGCGATCGAGGACGTGCTGCGCGGGCCCGATCACATGCACACCTCGATCGTCACCAAGATGGCCGAGATCCGCGAGTTCAGGCGGCGGTTCAGCGACGCCAAGTACGAGGAGGACCTGGAGGACTTCCCGGCGATCCGGCGGACCAGGCCGCCGCGCAAGGGACGCGAGGCCGCGCCACCGCAGAGCCGCAAGGGCTTGATCAAGGCGGCCGTGGTCGGCGGGATCAAGCAGCTGAAGCCGGTCGACACGGCGGCGGCGCGCAACCCGCAGGCGCTCGTCCCGCACATCGACCTGCGGTGGTGGAAGCTGTCGCAGTTCGACAGCGCGCTGGTGTCGGCGGCCGACGGCACCGGCGCCGCCTGGTACCAGCGCGATCCCAAGCGGTTCCGCTCGCTCATGCAGCGCACGAGCGCGCTGCACGGCAGGCTCTACAAGGAGTGGCCCCGGCTCTCCGAGGAGTACCGGTCCGCCATGGACGAGCTGACCTCGGCGGAGCGGTGGCGCGAGACCTTCGAGGCCTCGCGCCCCTCCACATGACGGCCGTGACCGCGGTGCAGCCGCCGCCGGAGATGCGCGATCCGGCGGCGGGCGGCGGATTCCGCGAGGTGCTGCGCCGCCGCTACCTGTTGCGGCTGCTGGTACGGCGCGAGCTGAAGGCCCGCTACAAGGGCTCGCTGCTCGGGCTCGGCTGGTCGTACGTACGGCCTGCGGTCTACTTCGCCGTGTACTTCTTCGTCGTCGGCGTGTTCATGGGCATGGACCGGCTGATCGAGAACTTCCCGGTCTACCTGTTCTCGGGCATGGTGCTGGTCAACCTGTTCACCGAGACGCTGCAGTCGGCGACCAAGTCCGTGCTGCAGAACGCACCGCTCGTCCGGAAGGTGTACCTGCCCCGCGAGCTGTTCCCGACCGCGTCGCTGCTGGTGTCGCTGGTGCACTTCGGGCCGGGGATGGCGATCCTGCTGGGCGGGGCGCTGTCGTTCGGCTGGCGGCCCTCGCTGAGCGGCCTGGCGGGCGCGGTCGTCGGGCTGGCCATCGTGGTGCTGTTCGGGATCGGCCTCGGGCTGCTGTGCGCGGCGGTGAACGTGTTCTTCCACGACATGGAGCAGGTCGTGGACATCACCATGATCGTCGTCACCTGGTCGGTCCCGATGATCTATCCCTGGACCCATGTCCGCGACCACGCGCCGGACTGGTTGCTCGAGGTCTACCTCGCCAACCCGCTGGTCAGCGCCGTCTCGCTGTTCCAGCGCGCGTTCTGGGAGCCGGGCGCGCCGGGTGCCCTGCCACCGGTGCCCTCGCTCGGCGCGCACACCGCCGCCGCACTGGGCTTCGCGGTGGCCGTCTTCCTCGTCGGGCACTGGGCGTTCGCCACGCTCCAGAAGCGCTTCGCCCAGGAGTTGTGACGTGAACTCAGGGAATACCTTCCAAACCCCACTCACTTCGATTGTGGTGGACTCCGTACGCAAGGAGTTCACGATGCGGCACGCGCGCTCGATCAAGGACATCACCGTACGGGCCGTACGCCGGCAGAGCCTGTCGGAGACGTTCAACGCGCTGGACGAGGTCAGCCTCACCATCGGCCAGGGCGAAACGGTCGCGCTGATGGGACTGAACGGCTCCGGCAAGAGCACGCTGCTCAAGCTGATCTCCGGGGTGCTCATCCCCGACGCCGGGTCGGTCCGGGTACGGGGCCGCATCGCCGGGCTGATCGACGTGGGCGCGGGCCTGCACCCGGAGCTGACCGGCCGCGAGAACGTGTTCCTGAACGGTGCCATCCTCGGCATGGACGAGGCCGAGATCCGGAGCAAGTTCGACGCGATCGTGGAGTTCTCCGGGGTGGAGCGCTTCCTGGACAGCCAGGTGAAGTTCTACTCGTCCGGGATGTTCATGCGGCTGGCGTTCTCGATCGCCGCGCACACCGAACCGGACATCTTCCTGATCGACGAGGTGCTGGCCGTTGGCGATCCCCCGTTCCGGGACAAGTGCCTGGCCCGGATCCGTGAGCTGCGCGACGAGGGCCGCACGATGGTGATCGTGGCCCACGACATCAGGATGCTGATCGAACTGTGCGACCGAGGAGTCATGATGCGGGGCGGCCGCAAGATCTTCGACGGCGACGTGGCCGAGGCGGGCAAGCTGTGGCGGGGCGACCGCCAGACCCGGCACGCCGCCGTCGGGCGACCGCCGGCCGCGGCCGGGACCCCGCCCGAGGGCCGGTGAGCGTGCGGATGGCCTCGCGTTCCCGCAGGCTGCGCTGGTACGCGGCGCTCACGGCGACGGTACTGGTCCTGGCCGGATGCGGGTTCGGCGAGGCGCCGCGCAAGGGATCCGGTGGCGCGCCCCCTTCTAAGGGCGCCAAGCCCAACGTCGTGTTCATCCTGACCGACGACCTGAGCTGGGACCTGGTCGACTACATGCCGCGCGTCAAGAAGATGCGCGAGCAGGGCGTCACGTTCAGCAACTTCATCGCCACCAACACGCTGTGCTGCCCGTCCCGCGCCACGATCCTGACCGGCAAGTACCCGCACAACACGCAGGTCCTGACCAACGAGCCGCCCAACGGCGGGTGGCAACGCTTCAACGCCAACGGGGGCGAGCGCGACACGTTCGCCACCACGATGGAGGCGGCGGGCTACCGGACGGCCCTGATGGGCAAGTACCTCAACGGCTACGACCCCGCGCAGGTCCAGGCGGGCGCGCAGGCCTTCGTGCCGCCCGGGTGGACCGAGTGGTACGCGACCAGCCTCGGCTACCAGCATTACAACTACACGCTCAGCGAGAACGGCCGGCCCGTGAAGTACGGGAACAAGCCGACCGACTACCTGACGGACGTCCTGGCGGGCAAGGCGGTGGACTTCGTCAACCGGTCCACCACCGCACGCCCCTTCATGCTGAAGCTCTCCACGTTCGCGCCGCACGCGCCGTTCACGCCGGCGCCCCGGCACGCGAACCTGTTCAAGAACGTGCAGGCGCCGCGCGGCCCGTCGTTCAACGAGGCGGACCTCTCCGACAAGCCCGCCTGGATGCACGACTGGCCCAAGATCACCCCGCAGGGCGTCCGCACCATCGACGAGAAGTACCGGGGCCGGGTACGGATGGTGCAGGCGGTCGACGAGATGGTCGGCCGCGTCCAGAAGGCGCTGGTGGACCGCGGGCTCGACCGGAACACCTACATCGTCTTCGGCTCCGACAACGGCTTCCACATGGGCCAGCACCGGCTGGTAGAGGGCAAGGGCACCGCCTACGACGTGGACGTACGGATCCCGCTCATCGTGACCGGGCCCGGCATCCCGGCCGGGCGGGTCGTCGGGAAGCTCGCCGCCAACACCGATCTGCGGCCCACGTTCGAGGAACTGGCGGGCGTCAAGACGCCCCCGCAGGTGGACGGCCGCTCGCTGGCCCCGTTCCTGCGCGGCGCGGATCCGGAGTGGCGCAACTCGATCCTGATCGAGCACGCGGGGCCGGTCAAGGATCCGAAGGACCCCGACTATCCGGGGCGCGGCTGGGGCAACCCGCCGTCGTACGCGGCGGTACGGACCCTCAACGATCTCTACCTGGAATACGACGCTGGCGAGCGCGAGTACTACAACCTCCATCTCGACCCGTCGTCGCTCAACAACAGCGCCGCACGGCTGCCCGTCCCCCGCCGCGACCAGCTCTCCGCGCTCGTGAACGCCCTCAGGACGTGTTCGGGCGCCTCATGCCGTACGGCGGACCACGGCTCCTGACGGCGCCTGGGAGAGCTCACGACACGTCTATGTGGTCGACCTCGGCGAAACCGCTGCTGTAGGCGAGGCGCAATGTGTTCCAGCCCGCGCGGAGGCTGACCTCCATCGTGGCGTCCCTCCACTGTGGGGACGAGTCAGGTGGGTAGCGCACGGTGGTCCGGGCGGCGCCGTTGACGGTCAGTACGTGCTCGGCCTGTCCCCCTGCCGCGGTGCGGTTGTTGTGCCGGACCCTGAGCAGGTACGTCCCGGCGGCAGGGGCGTAGACGTCGATGTCGACCAGACATTGGGCGTTGTCCATGTAGCCGACCACGGCCCCACCGGAAGCGCCGTCCACATCGCGGAGCACCTGAGCGCCGTACACCCGCCCGTTCTCGGCCTCGTAGCGGACGGGGCTGCCCCGTACGACCGGCTTCCCGTCGGCCCAGCCCAGCTGCGCGACGTACATGGAACGCAGCACGGTGTTACCGCCGACGAACTTGGTGATGCCGTGGAAGACCAGGTGCGCGTTCGTTCCGTCGTGCACGATGTCGGCCCCGCCCGGCCCGGTGATCTGCTTGCCGTACCCCTCGGTGCTCAGCAGCGGCCGCCCGGCCTTCGTGTACGGGCCTGTGATCGAGGACGCCGTGGCGTACCGCGTCTGGTAGCGGGCGTCATAGAAGACACCCGCCGCGTAGAACAGCACGTACCGTCCGCCCTGCTTCACCAGCGCCGGGGCCTCGATCAGATTGGGTTCGTCCTTGCCCTTGTCCAGGACCCGCGTCGGCGCGCCCTGCGGACGCAGCCCCTCCGGGGTGGTGCGCTGGACGAAGAGCCCGCCCGGGGCCTTCCGGCCGTCGCCCTCCTGCTTGTACAGGACGTATCGGGTGCCATCGGCGTCGACGAACGCGGCCGGGTCGATGGTGTCCTTGCCGCCCTTGCAGGCCAGCGGGCCCGCCGTGTCAGGCGAGAACGGACCTGCCGGAGTGGCCGCGACGGCAGCGCCGATGCACTGGTAGTCGGTGCCCTTACGGCCCGCGGTGAAGTAGAGCAGGTACGAGCCGTCCGCGCGGACCGAGACGTCCGGTGCCCATGTACGGCCTAGTTCTGCCCAGGCAGGAAGCCCGGGGAGGGCATCGCCGCCGGTACGGGTCCACGGACCGATGGGCGAGGGCGCGGTCGCGACCGGGACGTTCCTGCCGTTGTCGTTGGTGGCGTAGCCGTAGTAGGTGGCCCCGACCTTGATGACTTCCGGATCGGGGAAGTTGGAGTCGATGACCGGCTTGGGCTCAGGCCGCCCTCCGCTCATCGGCTGCTGCGCCGGCGGGCTCACCGACGGGCTCCCGGAGGGGCCGGTGGCGCCGGCCGACGGGCCCCGCCCCGTTCCGGAACCCTCGCCCCCGGACGCCGCGAGCGCGCCCACCAGCGCCACGAGCAGGCTGACCAGCGCGCCCACGGCGACGGCGACGAGCGGCCGGTGCCTCATTCCACCGTCCCCTCGGGATGACGTCGGACCCCTACAGTTGGATGATCTCGGGCAAACTAGCCGATCATTCTCCGCGACGGGCGGGGCGTACGAGAGGTGTTGCGTGTGCGGTTGACGAGCGGCTGGCTGATCGGGGCGCTCATCGTACTGGCCGTCGTGGTGACCGGCCTGACCGTGTGGCTGCTTCCCCGGGTGAGCCGCCGTGACCCCAAGCACGCCGCCGTACGGCTGGGGCTGCTGGCGGCCTGCCAGGTCTCCCTCGTCGCCGCCCTGGCCGCCGGAATGAACGGCTACTTCCTCTTCTACATCACGTGGGGCGACCTGCTCGGCACGACCGGAGGCGGCGGCACGGTCAAGGGCGGCGGAACCGGGCTCGCCGCCAACCGCCCGCTGCCGCACACGATCTCGCCGCTCGGCGCGGCGTCCGGCCTGCGCGCGCGGGACCGGGACGGCCAGCTGGACGAGGTACTGATCAAAGGACCGCGCACCGGGCTCCAGGCCAGAACGTTCGTTTACCTGCCACCGCAGTACTTCAAGCCGGAGTTCCGGGACCGCCGCTTCCCGGTGGTGCTGGTGCTGGCCGGCTACCCCGGCGATCCGCGCGGCATGATCAAGCGTCAGGGGCTGCTCAAGGAGGCGAGCGGAGGCATCAAGGCGGGCCGGATCCAGCCCACGATCTATGTCATCACCCGTTCGATGGTGGCGCCGCCGCGCGACACCGAGTGCACCGACGTGCCCGGCGGGCCGCAGGCGGAGTCGTTCTTCGCCCAGGACGTTCCGCAGGCCATCGCCAACACCTACCGGGTGGCCCCGGACCTGCGCGGCTGGGGAGTCATCGGCCAGTCCACCGGCGGCTACTGCGCGGCCAAGCTGGCGATGCGGCACTCCGACCGGTTCGCCGCGGGCGCCTCGATGGGCGGCTATCTGCGGTCCGTCAAGGACGGTTCGACCGGAGACCTGTACGGGGGCAGTGACCGGGTCCGGGACTCCCACGACCTGATCTGGCGCCTGGAGCATCTGCCGCCGCCGCCCGTGTCGCTGCTGCTCGCGCAGACCGAGCAGGGACCGGAGTTCGACCAGGCGGAACGGTTCGTCAAGCTCGCCAAGCCGCCGCTCCAGGTGTCGACGCTCTTCCTGCCCGATGGCGGCCATAATCTGCGCACCTTCCAGCGGCTCACGCCGGAGCTCCTACGCTGGATGAGCGGCCGACTGAAGGTCGGCTAGACGGCGGTACGACGGGTTCGGGTCATCGGCGCCGATATGATCCGATGCGGCGCAATCGACGCCCCCAGTCAACGGCGCTCTGACCACGACCACGACTCAGGGAACACGGGGAGACGACGGGCGTGACTTCACCGAGGACTCCGGACGAAGAGCCGGGCGGCGACCGGCCCCAGACCGAGTCGCCCGAACAGCGGCCGGCCGAGGAACCCGCCGCCGGCGGGCCCGCGGCACCGCCCCCGCCGCAGTGGCTGGACGAGGGACAGGCGCCGCCCGGCGCGCATCTGCTCCCCGAGCCACCGCCCCTCCCACCCGAAGGCGGCGGGACCGAGGGCGCGAGCGAGGCCGTGCGGCCAGAGGACCAGACGCTCGCCGACCAGACGATCGGTGACGTCGACGACGGCAGCACCCAGGTCTTCGACCGGGGTACCGCCGCGGGCAGCGGCGGCCCTCCGGCCGCCGACCCGAACATGACGGTGACCGATCTGGCGGACTTCATGCCGTTCGCCGACAAGTCCGCCGCGCCTGCCGAGCCCGAGGCCGAGGCCTCACCGGACAGCGACAAGACCTCCGTCTTCTCCAGCACGCCTCCGCCGCCAGCCACGGAACAGATCCCCGAGGCGAGGTCGGTGGCCGAATCCGCGGCCAAGTCCCCGGAGCCCCCCGCTCCTCCGGCCGCTCCCTCGGCTCCGGTTCCGTTCCCGTACGCGCAGGACATCCCCGGGGCTCCCCTGCCGGCCCCGCCCCCACCGGCTCCGACCGCGCCCCCGGGGCCGCCGGAGCCGTTCCCGTGGGCTCAGGAGATCCCCGACACCCCGGGCCCGCAGTCGTACCAGGCTCCGGCCCCGCCCGAGCCGTTCCCGTGGGCTCAGGAGATCCCGGGCACCCCCGCGCCCGAGGCGGCCGCTCCGGCTCCTCCGGCGCCGGAGCCCTTCCCCTGGGCGCAGCAAGTCCCGGGTCCCCCGCAGCAGCATCCGATGGCGAACCAGCCATGGGCGCAGGAGATGCCCAACGCGCCGCAGCCGCAGGCCCAGCCGTACATGCAGGCGCAGGCGTCCCCGCAGCCGGTGGCGCCACCGCCCCAGATCGAAGAGCCCTGGCGTACCCCGGCCCCGCCCAAGCGCAAGGGCAAGGGCGTCAAGAAGGGGCTGTTCATCGGCGTCGGGGGCCTGGCCGCAGCCGCGCTCGTGGCCGGGGGCGGTTTCTTCGTGGTGAACATGGTCGGCGGGGACAGCGGCGGCGAGGCCGGCGCCAAGCTGGCCGGCTCGGTGTTCGCGGCCGACCCGGCCACCCGTACCGACGGCCGCGACCAGCAGCTCACCTCGGTCGCGTCGGCCGGTGCGACCGTCGTCGCGGTCGGCTACGAGGCCGATCCCCGCGCGGCCCGCGGCCGGTTCCTGGTGTCCGGGGACGGCGGCCGTACGTTCAAGGTGGCCAAGGTCGAGGACGCGGGCGGCGGCGAGCCCGGCCCCGGCGAGCTGCCGCGCGTGGTCGCGGGTTCGGAGAAGGGCTGGATCGCGATCGGTGTCCGTGCCGGTGGCGGCGGCGCCGTGTGGACCAGCCAGGACGGTACGAGCTGGCGACGGCTGCCTGACATGGCCGGACAGCAGTTCGGCGCCAACTCCCGCGTGCGGCGCGTGGTGGCGTCGAGCTCCGGCTATCTCGCGATCGGCACCACCTCCAAGAAGGGCGACTTCAAGGACGCCGAGCCGGCCGTGTGGACCTCCGCCGACGGCACACGCTGGGAGGTCAAGAACGGCAACAAGATGGGCCTGCCGTTCGAACGCGGTGAGATCCAGTTCCTGGAGGCGGCCACCAGCGGGAACGTGGTGCTGCTCGAAGGCTTGCACACCGCCAATCCCGGCGGCGGGAAGCCGCAGGTGGGCCGGCGGGCCTTCCGTTCCGACGACGGCGGGGCCACCTGGACCGAGTCCAAGGTCCCGGTCCCCAAGGGCACCCGCGGGCTGATGGTCGGCGGCGGCCCGGGCGGTTTCCTCGCGATCCGCGAGATCCGGGCCGGCGGCAAGGCCTACGGCCAGGCGTTCACGTCCAAGGACGGCAGCGACTGGACGCAGACCGGTCGGCTGGAGTCCGCCGGCTACCAGCGCACCAGCAGCGTCCTGGCCTCCGGCCAGGGATACGCCGCCGTGGTGGTCCGCGGCCGTGACGTGGCGATCTCACGCAGCCAGGACGGAGCGACCTGGCAGGACGCGGGCGCCGTTCCGATGCAGAAGGGCCGCAGCCTCCTGTCGTCCACGCTGAGCGAGGGACAGGCCGTCATGGTCGGTTCCGACAGCGGAACCGGCGAACTGGACGCGCTCCTCGGGGTCTGGGACGGCTCGGGCGCGCAGGTCCCGGTCGACCTCGGCAAGATCCCGGGCGCGGTCCGGCCCGACCATGCGGTCACGGCGGTGGGCGCCTCCGCCGACCGCGCGGTCGCGGTGGGCAGCACCGGCGGCGACGCCGCGGTGTGGACGTCGCAGGACGGCACCGCCTGGACCCGCGGGCAGGGCGCGCAGAACGTGCTGTCCCGCAAGGGCACGCAGCAGCTGACGAGCGTGACGTCCGGCAAGGCGGGCTGGTTGGCGGTCGGGTCCGACCAGGTCAATCCGCGCCGCCCGCTGGTCGTCACCTCCGCGGACGGCGCCGCCTGGCAGGCGGCCGATGCCGCCGAGCAGTTCCGGCCCGCCAAGAACACGTCGCTGGCGACCTACGCGGCCACGTCCGGCCCGTCCGGTTACGTCATCGCCGGCGAGGACGGCCTGTCCGCGGCCGTCTGGTTCTCGGCCGACCTCAAGACGTGGGAACGCGGAGCCAGCGTCGGCAACAACGGCCTGGAGGCCCTGCCCAACTCCAACCGCTGGATGCGGGGCGTCACCGCCGCGCAGTCCGGCTACGTCGCGGTCGGCGGCCTGCGCGATCCCGCCGCCGGCGGCGGCCCGGGAGCCCGCCCTGCGGTGTGGACCTCGCCTGACGGCAAGCAGTGGACGCTGCAGCAACTGCAACTCCCCGGCGGCGTCGCCGAGGGCACGCTGACCCATGTCGCGGCCAAGGGCGATGTGGTGGTCGCGGCCGGCGTCGCGGGAGCGGCCTCGCTCGCCTACATCTCCGCCGACGGCGGCAAGACGTGGAAGCAGACTCCCCTCGCGAACCCGGAGGGCACCACGAACCTCCAGGTCACCGCGCTGACCGCCACCCCGAAGGGATTCGCCCTCACCGGAACGAGCGGCCCGCCGAACGACACCGACGTCGTCTCGTGGACCTCGGCGGACGGCACGTCCTGGACGGGCGCCGAGCAGGAGGGCGAGGGCCTCGCGGGCGGCGGTGAGCAGGCGATCCTCGGGCTGGTCACGTTCAAGGACCGGCTCCTCGGCGTGGGCCGCAGCAGCGGCACGACCGGCGAGCAGCCCGTCCTCTGGGACCGTCCCGTCCCCTAGGGCAGGCCCTAGGTGCGGTCCGTGGTGGGCTTGGGTTCGGCCGCGGGGCTGCGCGAGTGGCGCGGAGCGTACGCCTCGCGCGGCCGGGCGGCCCTGCTCCCGGCGTGGTCACCGACCGCCGTGTCGTGGAGGCGCGAGCGGTTGCGGCGCGCCCCGTACGGGGCCACGATCCAGCGGTAGACGGGTCGCCGGATCAGCGTCGGCACCAGCCGGTAGCCGCCGCGCACAACGACGTTGCGCACGTACTGCGGCTGCGAGATGAAGCCCTCGCGGCGCATCTCGCGCTGCAGCCGCAGCTCGGAACGGAGCAGCGCGCGGCCGCCGCGGCGCTCGTACGCACCGTCGCCGACCCGGTAGTAGACCAGCGGCTCGGCGACGTTCTCGACCCGGGCCCCGTTCGCGATCATGCGGGCGAACAGCCAGTAGTCCTCCATCAGCGGCAGGTCGCCGTAGCCGCCCGCCGCGATCACCGCGCTGCGCCGGTAGACCACCGTCGGGTGGTTGAACGGGTCGTGCAGCCGCGAGTAGCGGGCGATGTCGTGCGGGTCGCTCGGCGGCGTGCGGCGGCCGACGATGTCGTCGAGGTCGGTACCGAACTCCAGCAGCCCGGCGCCGACCAGGTCGGCACCGTTCACCACCAGCGGCACCTGGAGCCGGAAGCGGTGCGGCATCGCCACATCGTCGGCGTCCATCCGGGCCACGATGTCGTACCGGCTGGCCTGCAGCCCCGCGTCCAGCGCCGGGCCCAGGCCGCGGTTGTCGGCCAGCTGGACGAACGTCACCTCGACCGGGCTGCTTGCGACCAGTTCGGCCAGGCAGCGGCCCAGCTCCGCGTCGACCGGTCCGTCCTGGACCAGGACCACCTGGTCGGGCCGCAGCGACTGGGCCTGCACCGCACTCTGGAACGCCGCCCGGACATACTCCTCCCGGTCACCGCCGTACACGGTCATGAGCAGGGCGAACGGTTCCGGGCGCATGGGTCCATTTCCGGCAGCGGGCCGTGGTCGGTCCGGCGGAGCCCGGGACGGGGTTCGGCTCCGGAGACGGAAGAACGGCGATCGGGGAGCGGGCAGGGAGGGGACAGGGGGTCGAACGGGATGTAGTTGTTCGTCCTAGGTGGGACGCATGAGAGGTCTTTATGGTTGAGCGGGGCCAAGATACCGGGTCCGGACCAATGCGCTCAGCTCTGCTCAGGCCTGGGCGCAAACGTCCTGATCGGCGCGGATCTCGCCGACCACCTTGGGGAGCGGTGCGGCCGCTCCCGGCAGCACCGCGCCGTCGGCTCCGACGATCAAGTAGACCTGGCCCGGTTTCCCCGCCGCCCATGGTTTGGGTGGATGTCCGGGCATGGCCGCCGCCAGGGCGGCCGCCTGCCGCTGGGCGCCCGGGCCGAACAGGATCCGGGTCTTGGCGCCGTCGGTACGCGTCTTGCGGGTCCCGACCTTGTTGACCGTGAAGCCCTTCTCCTTCAACTGGTCGGCGGTGCGCTGCCCGAGCCCATCGGTACGGGTCGCGTTGTAGACCGCGACCTTGACCTGCGCCGGAGGCATCGGCTTGGCCGCCTGCGGCGGGGGGGCCGGCGCGGGTTCGGGGACGGCGTTGTCCTTGCGGATCGCCTCGAAGAGCGGTGCGGCCTGCGCCGGGTTGATCTGGACGCGGTTGTGGTCGGGCGGATAAGCCTGCACCGGAACGGTGACGAAGCGGACCTTGCCCGCGCTGATCCCGCGCAGCCCGCCGGCGAGTTTCTGCATCGCCGACAGCGTCAGCCGGTCGTCGGCCTTGATGGAGCCGGCCACCGCGGACAGGAAGTTGTAGGTCTTGCCGGGATCGGCCAGCATCCCCTTGTCGGTGGCCTTCTTGACCACCGAGGCCATGAACGCCTGCTGCCGCTGGATCCGGGACAGGTCCGAACCGTCGCCCAGGCCGCCGGTACGGGTCCGGACGTAGCCGAGGGCCTGGTCGCCGCGTACGGTCTGGCGGCCCTTGCGCAGGCGCAGTTCGGCCTTGGGGTCGTTGATGGCCTTCGGCACGCAGATCTCGACGCCTTCCAGGGCGTCCACCACGCGCTTGAAGCCGGCGAAGTCGACCTCGACGTAGTGGTCGATCCGGATGTCGGTGATCGACTCGATGGTCTTCCAGGTGCAGGCGGGGCCGCCCTGCGCGTACGCGGAGTTGATCATGTCGAGCCGGCCGGGGACCGTACCGCCGCCGGTCTTCTTGCAGGACGGGATCCGCACCATGGAGTCGCGCGGGAAGCTCATCCCGATGGCGCGCTCGCCGCCCGGGGACAGGTGCAGCAGGATCGTGGTGTCGGACCGCTGGCCCTCTTCGGTGCCGTACCCGGCGTTCTCCCCGGCCCGGCTGTCGGAGCCCATCACCAGGATGTTCATCGCGCCGTTGAGCTTGGCCGGACGGTCGTCGCCGAGCTTGCCGTCGACGTTCTCGCGGGTGATCTGGCCGTCGATCCGGCGCCAGAACCCGTACGCGGTGAGGCTGCCGAGCACCAGCAGCACCGACATGACGGTCGACACCCAGCCGAGGACGCGCCAGCCGCGCCCCCGCTCCGGCGGTTCCGGTGGCGGGGGCGCTGTCCCGGTGAAGTACACCCGGTCGGGCGCGGCGAGCGGCTGCATCCGTCACATTTCAGCACAAGTAGGACACGGGCCACGGCGGTCACGCGAAACTTCGTCCCGGGCCCCGTCCGCCTCCGCCCCGGACGCGGCCGGGGCAGGCCTTAGACTCGGGTCGAGATGAGCACCGTAGACGTACTGACCGACCAGTCCATGGTCGTGCTGCAGGACCGCCCGATCGTGCCGCTGAGCGCCTGGCTGGCCGAGGCGCTGGCCGACTGCGCCGAATCGGGGCGCACCCTGCAGCTGGTCACCCCCCTGGATTCGCGGGTGTCCCTGCCGCTGCGCGCCGCCGCGGCCGGTTCCGGCATGCAATGGGTCGTCCGGGACGTGAACGGCTACTACGAGGGCCTCACCGGCCGCCCGCTGCGGTGGAGCGGCGGCACGTTCGTCCCCGTGCCCGACGCGCGCGACTACGCGCCGGGCTTCACGACCCGGCCCAGTGCCCCGATCGGCGCGCAGTTGAGCCTGACGTACCGGATCCGGTACGGCGCCGAGGGCGATCTGGGCGGCGCGGTCGACCGGCTCCTCAAGCTCCTCACCGGCACGGCCCCCACCGGCTGGGGTCCCGCCGAGCCGCTGGCGCACACCTGGCGCCCCGACCTGCTCACCGAGTACGCCCGCGGCCGCAACGGCGCCCGACTGTTCATCGTCGGGGACGGTCCGCGCCCGGCCCAGGCCATCTGCGAGTTCTCCGGTACGGGCGGCGGCGCGATCGCCGAGGTCGGCACCGCCACGGTCGGCTACAGCCCCGAGGACCCGCCGCCCGTCCAGCATCTGCCCTCGCTGGTCGGCGCGCTGGCCGGCGAGCAGCCGATCCTGTCGCTGTTCGCCCAGCTGATCCCCGGCCGCAGCGATCTCACCACCGAGCCGCGCTGGACCGGCGCGCCCGGCCCGCTGGCGATGGCCGTCAGCGGCACCGTGGCGGGCCCGGCCGGGCTGCCCGGCCAGCAGGTCGGCCCCACCCGCGGTCCGCTGACGTTCTTCCCCCTGGGCGACGGCCGCTCCCCCGAGGGCTGGCAGCGCCACCGCATGCTCATGCAGCACCTGCGCACGGCCCACGCCTCCGTCTGAACGCGCAGGCGCCTAGGGCGTGTCACAGGCCCCAGCCACCGCGAGCGCGCTACCTGCACGGGGAGGCGACGCCGAAGGCGAGCCTCACCGGGCGGATCGCGAAGCGATGTCGCGCTCGCCAAGGCACGGTTGCGGTGCGAGCCGCCAGGCGAGCACCGCAGGCCGGGACTTTGAAAATAGGCGACTAGTCGCCGATGGTGTAGAGGTTGCTCAGGGTCGCGTGGAACCTGCGGATGAGCGTGTCGCCGTAGGTCTGCGCCGGACCGCTTCGGGGGCCCGGGACGCGGGACTCGTTGACGAACGACTGCCGGATCAGCACGTGCTCGCCCGAGGACGAGGACGACCACCAGTGGCCGGGCTCGTTCCCGTACGCGACGCGGATCTTCGGTGCGACGTCGTCGTTGATGGCCCGCGAGACCCGCCTGGCGTCCTCGGGCGTCTCGAACTTCATCGCGGTCATCTGCACGTACACCTTCTTGTTGGGGCTCTGGTACATCGCGCCCTGAAGGTCGTCGGCGCACGGCGTGCGGCGCAGCAGCGTCGCCAGCCGCGGCTTGGCCTCGGCGGAGCAGCTCCTGGTCCAGCGGCTCGACTGCCGGTACTCGCCACGGCTCGTCTCGACGCTGGTGGCGAAGAAGGACGGGCTCAGGTCGACCGTCCTGGGCCCCGTCGAGGTCGGCTCGGGCGCGGAGGTCGGCGGCTCGGGGACCGACGCGGTGATCGACGGCACGACGATGCCGCTGCCGGCCCGCCGGCGCTCGGGGCCGTCGTCGCTCACCACCACGACGAACACCACGACGCCGATGAGGGCCAGCACGCCCATGGCTCCGGCGATGATGATGCCCACGAGGGCGTTCCCCTTGGGCGGCCCGCCACCGGGCGGCCCGCCACCGGGCGGGGGGAACGGCGGCATCGGGCCGCCTCCGTACGGTCCCTGCGGTCCGTACGGAGGGGGCGGCGGCCCGGGTTGATAGGGGGGTGGAGCGCTCAACTCGGCATCCTCATCCGTGAGCTCGGAACACTGCGGGCACTCTATCGATCCCGGCCGACATCATCCCCGTTTCGTCCTGAACGGAGTGGATTGCGACGATCGGGCGTTCCGGCGTGCGGTGCCGGACGTGCGAGCTGCGGGCGCGAATTCTAAATCGTACGGAATGGGACGGAACGGTCCATGGCGGCGCAGCGTCTGAGATCCTGAACGGGCTTCCAGTGGGGGATGTGACACATTTCTCACCCTCCGGAGCGCCCTGCACGCAAGGAGTTCGCGGCCCCAGAGCCGGCGCGGTGTTCGGTCCACCCGAAATCCGCCGCAAAGGTGTCGTACCCTGACCTGATCTTGACAGCGAACCGCTGATCTGCAATCGGCTTTGGAGAGCACATGAACCCCCCCGAGTGGCCCGGCCAGAACCCGGGTTCGCCTTACGGCCCGCCCGGCCCGCCCGGCCCGCCCTCGGGCCCGCCCATGCACGGCCCCCCTGGAATGGGGATGCCCCCGGGCATGCCGCCCGGCCCCGGTATGCCCGGCCCGGGAATGCCGGGCCCCGGCATGCCGCCGCCGCGCAAGAGCGGCGGTGGCGGCGCGCTCATCGCGCTGCTCATCGCCGGCGCGATGCTGTTCCTGGTCCTGATCGGCGTCGGCGCCTTCGTGATCCTCGGCGGCGACGATGACGACCCCCCGCCGATCACCTCGCCGACCCGCGGCTACACGTCGGAGCCCACCGACGACCCGACCACGAGCACGGGCGGCGGCGCCGACCCGTCCGGGATCCTGGCGTCGACCATCCGCACCACGGGCGGCACGTACACCCAGGTCGGTACCCGTACCGGTACCTGCACCTCACGGGCCAACACCACGCTCGCCACCCGGCTGCGGACCTACCCGTGCACCGACAGCCTGTACTCGGGCGTCTACGCCAGCCCGACCCGCAACATCATCACGGTCATCTCGATCATGAAGGTGGGCTCGTCCACGGACGCCAGCGCGGTGAGCAGCGCCGTCAACTCGGAGGGCTGGCCCAAGCTGCTCAAGCCGGCACCCGGCAGAGGCCTGCCGACGCTGGACAAGGAGCCCGACTTCTGGACCCGCGCCTGGACCACGGGCTCGCAAGTGGTCTACGCGCAGTCGTACTGGGCCAGGGGCGGCGCGACCGGCGGCCGGGAGGGCTCGGTCTACAACGCGGCCGGCGAGCTCGGCAAGGAAGTCGTCGACCAGCTGCGCTAGCCCCTGAGGAGTGAGGAGGCCTACGCCTCCGCCGCGCGGCGAGCACGTTCCGCCGCGCGGCCCCGCATCACCCGCCGCGCGGCGGTCGTTCCGGCTACTGCCCGGGACCGGCCACCGCGCCGGTGGCCTTCCAGCTCAGCGCGGACGGCTCGGCCGGAAGCTCGGGCCAGACCGTACCGCCGGCATAGTGCACCAGCGCCTCGGCGAACCGGCGCGCCACCCGCGCCGCGTCCGGAACGTCGGCGACGGCGCGGACATCGACCCACCAGACCGGCGACCCGAACCGCTCGGCGGCCGGCCGTCCCAGCAGCCGCGCCACCTCGCCGGGGGCCTCGACCAGCACCGGGTCCTCGATGGACACCAGCACCCGGCCGCCCGCGTCCCGTACCCGCACGGCCTGGAACTCGCCGCCGAGCAGCTCCAGCGGCTCGCCCATCGCGACCAGTCCGTCGGCCACCGCGTAGACGTCGGGCTCCCGCCGTACGAGGGCGACCAGATCGCTGCTCACTGCGCCACTCCCGACAGCCCGAGGGCACGGGCGAAGACCTCGGCGGCGACACGGGTGACGGCGTTCCGCGTACCGGCGCCCATCTTGTCGAGGCTCACCATGCCGCCGGTGGCCAGATGCCGGTCATAGGGCACCTGGACGACCTGCATGCCGCCCTCGTTGAGCATCTCCACCGCGCGGTCGATGTCGGCGCCGCCGTGGGGCGCGTGCGTCACCATCGCGATCACCGTGCGCGACAGCAGCGCGGCCTGCCCGTTGGCGGTGAACCACTCCAGCGCTCCGCGGGCGCTCAGCGCGCCGTCGACCGTACCGGGGGTGACCAGCACCTGGGCGTGCGTGGTGGCCAGGATGCCGCCGTGCAACTCGGTGAGGATCCCCGCGCCGCAGTCGACGACCGCCGCCGCGAAGTAGCGGTTGACCGCGCCGAGCGCGGCCTGGAACGTCTCCAGCGTGAACTCGCCCGCGATCCGGCCGTTCCGGCTGGCGGGCAGCACCCACAGGCCGTCCTGCGTACGGGACAGGTAGGGCAGCGCCTCCTCGAACGTCTGCGGCTGCCGGCCGGCGAGATCGAACAGCGAGTACTCCGACCGCACCCCGAGCCGCAGCGGCAGCGAGCCCAGCTCGGCGTCGGCGTCGACCGCCAGCACCCGGTCGCCGCGCTGGCGGGCCAGCTCGGTGGACAGCAGCGCCGCCATCGTCGTCTTGCCCGCGCCGCCGCGCACGCTGACCACGGCGATCTGCCGGTAGCTGGGCACCTGCCGGCCGAGCAGATCGGCGACCTCGCCCATCTCGCGGATGCCCTGGGCACCGGAGCCGAGGCCCTTGATCACTCCACGGCCCATGCGGCGGAGCAGCGGATCGGCGTGCCGGTTCTTGGCGACCAGGTCCTCCGCGTCCACGCGGTGCCCGCCGGGACCGGGCGGCCCGGGGTGAGGCGCCTGCTGCGCGCCCGGGTGGGGCGCGTCCGGCTGGGGGCCGCCCATGTCGGGCCCCGGCGCGGCCGGATCGCCCAGCAGCTCCTGCGGGAACCCCACGAGCGGGATCTCGAACGCGCCGGGCGCCGGCGGGCCGGGCGCTTCTGGAGCGGGAGCCTCGGGAGCCGGAGCCTCGGGGACGGGCGGCTCCTCGTACGCGACCGGAGCGGGCTGCTGCTGCGGGGGCGGGGCCGGGAACGTGGGCGGCTCGGGAGCCGGCGGCTGAGGCTGGGCGTACGGCTGCGGCGGCTGCGGGGGCTGCTGAACGGGCGGCTCGGGGGCGGGCAGCGGAGCCACCGGCTCGGGAGCGACGGGCTCCGGCGCGGCCGCCGGCTGGGCCGCCTGGGCCGCTTGCGGCGCCTCCTGGGCGGCGGTCGAGCCGCTGCCCCAGGCGCTCTGCGGAGCAGGCGGAACGTCGTGGATCGGAGCCATGCCCGAGTTGGCCGCGGGACCGTCATGGGCGGAGATGTCAGGGACGGCCAGTCCGGTCTGGGACACGCCGAGTTCGCTCAGTACGGTGCTCTGCCAGCTCGGGTCGGACACCGGCCCTCCTTTCCTCGCCACAAGCCTACGACCCTCGCGAACCCTTACGCAGCGCGAGCCTCGCCTCGCCCGAGAAGATCGCCGGTACCCGCGGACCCTAGCGGGCGGCGAGGTGCTTCAGGTCGTCGAGGTCGTCGGCCCGGGCCTCCGAGCCGGGGATGACCGCGCCCAGGTGGCGGGCGTTCTGGGCGATCGGAAGCTCGGCCCGGGCGAACTCGGCCAGCAGCCCCGCGGCAGGGACGCCCCGGGACTTGGCGTCGCGCAACTCCGCCGACCATGCCACGGCCTCGTTGCCGCCGTCGTCGCCGGCGGCCGGGCGCCGCACGAAACCGGCCGCCTCCTCGCCGTCGGCGACCCACAGGTAGCCCAGGATCGTCCCGGTTCCGTCGCCGACCGCCAGGTAGCGGACGGGCCGGCCGGTCGTCGCGGCGTACCTGGCGGGCCCGGGACCGGCGGGCTTGAACGGCAGGTCCTCGGTCGTTCGCCGCGCGTCCCGCGGATCGGTGGCCATTCGTTCTCCCCCTTACACCGGCGGCGGCACGAGAATGCCGCGCCACCGGAGCGTGCGCTTGGCCCGGTCGCGGTCGACGGCGTCGAGCGCGGGGACCTGGAAACGGTGCGCCCGGATGTGCGCGACCAGGTCGGGCTCGGGCGGGACGCCGTGGACCTCCAGGTGGTACGGAACGCCGCCGAGCCAGATCCAGGTGCCATCGGTCTGGTACGTGTCGGGGACCCGCGCCGGGCGGGCCGGATCGAAACCGTCCGGGAAGACGTTGCCGCTGTCGTACACCACGGGCGCCTCGCGCAGGTAGCGCAGCACCTCGTCACGCTCGCCGGGTGCGAGCGCGGGGCGCATCACGACGCCGGGCTCGTCCTGGACGGGGTTGTACGAGACGCGCAGCGACTGCTCGTAGACGGCGGCGTGCCGGCGCAGGTCGTCCAGGCTCGGCAGCTCCTCCACGTGGGCGTCCAGCGGTACGCCTCCGGCCGTGGGGTCCTCGGGCATGGTCCTGCAACGCGAGAGCACGTCGGACGCGGGAACGCCCTGCGCGTACAGCTCGCGGAGCCGCAGGACCCAGGAGCCCATGGCGGCGTTGCCGGGCGCACCGGCGTCCTCGCGCGGGACGAAGAACGCCGCGCCGCCGGTGACCGCCGCCCACAGGTAGCCCAGGACCACGGCGTCCTTGGCGACCGGCAGGTAGCGGACCGGCGCGCCGGTGGTCAGGGCATAGCCCGGCGGGAGCTCCATGTGCAGCGGGCCCCAGCCCTCCGACCGGTCCATCGGGGAACCGTCGGGAAGCTCCCCGTCCGCGATCGAGCCCCACGGGGACGGCGGGATGTCGGGGTTGGCCAGCAGGCGGAGATCCTTGAGGTGGACCGCGGGCCGCTCCTCCGCGCCCGCGGGCACCCCGCCGCCCTTGGGGTCCTCGGGCCGGCCGATCCAGCTCCGGATCGCCTCGCGGGCGGGCGTCCCCTCGGCGTACGCGGCGTCGAGCCGGTGGCCCCAGACGAAGGGAGCCTCGTACGCCTCCTCCAGGAACTCGTTGCGCCGGATGAAGCCCGCCGACCGGTCGTCCACGCCCGCCCACAGGTAGCCGACGTGGTGACCGTTCAGCATCACGGGCAGATGGACGATGGGCCGCTTGGTCGAGAGCGCGTAGCGCTGCTCGGACGCACCGGCGCCGTACGGCCCGGCGGACTGTCCCGGCCCGGTGGAGGACCCCGGCCCGTACGGCCCGGGAGGGGGACCGCTCTGGCCGCCCGGAGGGTAGGGATTGCTCATGACGACCTCATCCTCACGAGGAGCCGGTGATGGCGGCGACGGCGGCGGAACGGACGTCGTCGGCGACCTCGGGGACGCGGAACTCGCCGGCCCGGATGTGGTCGGCCAGCTCCGGCTCCGGCGGGACACCGTGGGCGCGCAGGTAGTAGCCGACGGCTCCGGGCCAGATCCAGGTGCCGTCGGTGTGGTAGGTCAGCGGGACGTTCCGGGCCCGTTCGGGGTCCAGCATGTCGCCCTCGTAGCTCCGCGCCGCCAGCACGATCGGGGCCTGCTCCAGGTAGCGCACCATCGCGTCGCGGTCACCGGCCGGGACCTCGGGCCGCTGGACCACCGGCCGCCCGTCGGGCTCGGTGGAGTCGAACGGCCTGGCCATCCGCATCTCCCGCCCGGCGCCGTCGCGGCCGTCCAGCCACTCGGGGGTGTGCCGCGGCTCGCGCGGGAAGCGCCGGCGCTCCTCCTCGTACGCGGCGGGCGGCGGCGCGCTCTGCCACCTCGGCTCCTCGTCGCGGATGTACTGGATCTCGTAGGAGAAGGGGAACGTGAGCTTGAAGGTGGCGGAAAACCAGGTGCCGAGGCCGGGGCTGTACATACCCGCGCGCAGCCGCTCGAACAGCTCGCCGAGCTCGGCAGGGACGTCGATCGGGCTGGGCAGCCCGGGGCCGGTGACCCGGCGGATCTGCCCCAGCGTCTCGCTGTGCGAGCCGAGCGCGCGGTGCACCACCGTGCACTCCTCCCACCCGGCGGGCAGGGCGTGCGTCAGCAGCAGGGTGATCTTCTGGAGCAGGTCGTTCTGCTCCACGGGATTCAGCCGCTCCGCGGGATTCAGCGGCCCGTTCTCGCTCACCACTTACCTGCCTCCATCCCTTGTGCCCGCTCGCGCAGCCAGCCGGGGACGTGCTCGTCCGTACGGGGGAACGCGGCCAGGTCCTGCGTCCAGAGCTCGGGCGCGATCGGCGGGTCCCACATCGGGTCGAAGTCGCCGTTGAAGCTGACCCAGTACGCGCTCGGCGGGTCCATCATGAAGCGCATCCCGAACCAGGTGCCCTCGCCCTGCCGGTACATCATCGACCGCAGCTCGACCGCGATCGGCACGCAGTCGCGGGGCGGGTCCACCGCCGGTGAGCCGCCGTCCCTGGTGAGCACGGTCAGCCGGACGTCGGAGACCCCGGTCAGCATCAAGATCTTCAGGTCGATCCGCCGCCAGTCCGGCGGCACGTTCTGCAGCATGCTCCGGCCCAGCTGCTGGACGAGCGCCTCGTAGCGCTGCTGGTCGTACGGGCGCGGCTGCTGCCACGGGACCGGCACCTCGGGTGGGGGCTGGGTCATCGGGTCGCTGCTCCTTTCTTCCTCGGGCGGGTCCTCGGGCGAGTCTATTGCCCATGCACAGGCCCCTGGAGCCGGTCGCGGAGCCACCTCGGGACGTGCTCGCCGGTACGGGGGAACGCGGCCAGATCCCGCTCCCACTCCTCGCGCGGGAGGGGCGGATCCCAGAGCGGATCGAAGGCGCGGTTGTAGCTCACCCAGTGGGGATCGGGCCACCGGGTATCGGGAGGATCCATCATGAAGCGCATCCCGAACCAGGTGCCCTCGCCCGGCCGGTACATGATCGACCGCAGCTCGGCCGCGATCTCGGTGAGCTCTCCCGAAGGTTCCACCGGCGGGACGGCTCCGGTCTTCAGGACCACGGTCAGGGCGACGTCGGAGACCTCACCCGTCATCCGGATCTTGAGATCGATGCGCCGCCAGTCCGCCGGCGCGTCCCGTGCGAGGGCGCGTTCCAGCCGCTCGATCAGCCGGGCGTGGAGATCCCGGTCGTACGGCCGTGGCTCTGGTCGTGGGGTCATGGGGTCGCGCTCCCGGTCGGGTTCCCGGCCGGCTGGACGGGCTCGCCGCCGGGCCCGGTGATCTCGACCAGTTCCCCGGACCGCAGCAGGTCGGCGATCGGGCGGGACACGTAGAAGCCCCGGCCGTCGGTACCGGCCGGCCGCTCCTCTTCTGCCGGTCGGTCCTGCCCGGTCGGGAAGATCGGCGTCGCGGTGAACAGGCCGGGCGAGACCTCGAAGGGCCGTTGGACGCGGTACACGTGATACGCGTACTGCTCGGGCGTCCCGTACAGGCCGCGCCTGGAGAACGGCGTCCCGATGGTGAAGAGGACATCCCGGTCGGGCTCGCCGTACGCGTCCAACTCCGTACCCGGTTCCAGGACCTCGGTGGGGAAGGTCTCCGCCACCGGCCGCTCCCGTACGGGCGGCCTCGCCTTCGGCAGCCACTTCTCGGCGCACCGGCGGAAGATCTCATGGGTACTGACGAAATCGCCCCGGGAAGGCACCGGGCCGGGCCGGCAGACGAAGTAGCCGCCCGGACGGTTGTGGAGGGTCGACAGCCGAATGTAGCGGCGCCCTCGCGCGGCGGCACCGCTCGGCCGTTCGACGCTCCGTGAACGCCGCATTTGCTTGGTCCCGAACTGCTGGTAGTCGCCGAGCGTCCAGGTGTCGACGCCCTTCCGGGGGGCCGTCAGCATGGACAGGACGCCGGCCGCCGTCAGGACCGTGCTGTTGACCTCCGCCCCCGCCTCGGCCAGCACGGCACCGATCGCGAACGCCGCCGCGGAACGGGCCTCCTCGAAGGCGTGGACCTCGGCGCCTGCCCCGTCCTCCATCCGTACGGCCAGCCAGGACGGAGCCGCATGGACCACCGACCAGTGGCCATCGGCGAGCCTGCCCACCAGGAAGCGGTCCGCCTCCTCGGGCTCCAGCACGTCCAGCAGGAGAGCGCGCGACGCCGCGAACAGGTCCGCGAGGCCCTCGGGCAGCGCCGCGACGAGATCACTCTCGCGTTGCGGCGACCGCAGGAGTTCCCCAGAGTCAAAGCGGTCCGCCGGTGCCTGCACCATCGCCAGCCGTCCCAGCCACTCGGGAACGTCCTGCGCGTCCTGGGGATGCGCCAGCAGTTCTTCGGCGGCGGCGGCAGGCGGGACTTCGTCAGCCCAGGAGATCTCGTCGGCGTACTTGTAGCTGACGCCCCACAGCGGCCTCGGGCCGTCGAGATCCGACGTCTCACCGGCGCGGCAGCGAACCTTCAGGTTCATCTCCAGCCACGTACCGCGCGCCTTCTCGTGCATCCGTGACCGCAAGTCCCGAAGGAGCTCGTGCACGCCCGACAGCGGCAGGAGCTCTTCCGCCTCCCGCATCCGGGTGGGCGTCGCCTCGTTGTGCCTGTTCGGCAGCCTCGGGTGCACCAGCCCGCCACCGATCACGGCGTACTCGAACGAGGTACCGACCGCGCGGTAGGAGAGGGAGGCCAGTTCCCAGCCGCCGGGCATGAGGTGAACCAGCAGCGAAGCGATGTCGTCGAGACATCTGTCTTCCTCAGCCCGTTCCAGCATCCTTCACCTCCCGCGCCTTCTTCCGCTCTCGCCGCTCGTTCAGGATGCGTGCGGCTTCCCACACGGGGACTTCGGCGAGTTCGCCGGACGCGAGCAGGGCCGCGATCGAACCGTGCATCAGGTAGCCGCGTCCCTTGTCGGACGGCTCGTGGAGGTGTTGCAGCCCGGACGCCGGTACGGGGGTCGCCTTGACCGGGAAGCCTTGGTAGACCCACAGAGGCCGCCGTACGACGTAGAAGTGACGGGTGTGCGCTATCCCGGTCTGGGACAGGCCGCGCCGCTCGAACGGCGTACCCATGGTGAACAGGTACTCCTGGTCCGTACTTCCGAAGCCCTCCAGGAGAGTGCCTTCAGGCAGTTCCTCGCCGGTGCTCGCGCCGAAGTCGCCGGGGAGGCGTGGCTCGACGAGCCGCAGGAAGATCTCGTGCGTGCCGATGAACGGGCCGTTCCCTGTCGATGGTGGGCCGGGGCGAAGCACCCGATAGGCCGCGGGGCGTCCAATGATGGGCTCCAGCGCGATGCCGGTACGCCCGTAACGCGGGCGCTCCTCGACGCGCGCGGCATCCGCCGCGCGCCGTCCCTCTTCCGTCACCCCCCAGGTACCGCCGAGCTCCGCATCATGGACATGCTCGACGATGTCCAGGTCCCGCAGGAGGTAGGAGTGGACCGTCACCTTCTCGTCGACGATCAGCCCGGCCGCCGCATACGCGACCGCCGCCTGGGCCGTACCGAACGACACCGCGTGCGAAGGCTCCGCCGGTAGGACGTCGTCCGCGCATCGGACCGCGAGCCACACCGCATCGCCGCGCAGCACCGACCAGTGACCGGGCTCCAGTCGGCCGACCAGGAAGCGCGATACCCGGTCGCCCACCAGGTCGCGCAATACCCGGCGGCCCCAGACGAACATCCAGGCGCTCTCCGGACGAAGCGCCCCCGCCAGCTCGTGCTCGTCCTGCGGAACCGCCGGAAGGGCGTCGGCACCGACGACGGCGGGGTTCACGGGATCCGGCTCTCTGCCCTGGACCATGGACAAGACTCAGGATTCCCCGGGAGTCCCCGGACGGCCCTCTGCCTGGAGACCGGCCTCGAAGAGCTCGTGCGTACGCAGGCGGAGCGTATGGACCAGCGCGGCCTCCTCGTCGGTCAGCCGGCGGGCCTCGTCGCGCGCGTTCTGCTCGATTCCGCCGATCGTCTCGTACAGGGCGAAGACCGGCCCGTCGCCGCGCAGCCACCGGCCGCGGAACTCCTCGACCCGCTGGACGAACTCCGTCCGCGAGAGCGTCCGGATATCGGCGGTCGTCCCGAACCGGATCTTGGTCACGTACTCCAGATCCCGCTCGAACCCGCCGGTGCTCGACGACAGGACCAGGCAGTCGAGCCCGCCGCCCGGAGGCTCGACGAAGACGACCGGGGTCTCCTCGTACAGGTAATACTCGGGATATCTCGCCGCCACGATCCGCTCCTTGATTCCGCTCCGGAGACGATCGGCCTCCAGTCTTCCCCGGCCGTCCCGGCGCTTCCCCGGCCGTCCCGGCGGGCGCCCGTTCAGGACGGCGCCGGCCGACGCGGTGAGGCTACCGCCGGGCCAGCTCCCGCAACGCCGCCAGATCCGGCAGGTCCTGCTCGCGGGCCTCCGGGCCGATGACCCCCGACAGCTCGTCCGCCGCGGACTCCCGGCAGCGCCGCAGCGCCTCGAACGCCGGCACGCCCGCGGCGAAGGCCCGGCTCAGCCGCAGCCGCCACAGACCGCCCGCGACCTGTCCGGCCTCGCCCGCCGCCGCCCGCTCCAGGTAACCGGCGGCCCGCCCGTCGGCCGACGCCCAGAGATAGCCGGCGACGGTGTCCCGCAGCATCACCGGCACGTACCGGATCGGGCCGCCGGTCTCCCGCGCGTACGTCGGCGGCGCGCTGCTGATCAGCGGGCCCCAGCCTTGCGACCGGTCCGCCGGGGTGCCGTCGGGGAACGTCCCGTCCTGGATCAGCGGCCCCGGCGGCGGCGGATTCGCCGGATCGATCAGCGCGTACAGCGCCGCCAGGCTCGGTGCCTCCCGCGCTTCGGCGTCCGCCGGGACACCGCCACCGGCCGGATCCTCCGGAACGCCGCGCCAGCGCTCGACGGCCTCCAGGGCGGGCAGGCCCTTCGCGTAGTCCTCGTGCAGCCGGTCCGACCATACGACCAGGGCGTCCCAGACCTCGTCCACGACCTCGGGCAGGCGCAGGAAGCCCGCCGCCATCCGGGTCTTGGAGGCCCACAGGCGCCCGATCTCCCTGCCCCTCAGCAGTACGGGCAGATGGACCACGGGGTCGCGGGTCCAGCCCGAATAGTTCTCCCGCGGCGGCTTCGCCCCGCCGGAAGGGAGCGGCGGCAGGCCGGGGACCCCTGGGAAGGCACTCGGGGCTCCCGGACCCCCCGGGGCTCCCGGCGGCGGCAGGTCACTCATCGCGCGCACCCTCCGAACTCGACGTCGTCGTTCATGGAGCGCCCCCCGGCGGCAGGACCTGGGCATGGACCTCGAAGGTGGGCTGTCCCCGGTCGTTATACCCGGTCTGCACGACCTCCGTGACGCGGTACTGGGCGCCGCGCTGCAAGATCAGCTCGCGTTGGTCGGGGAACGCGCTGCCGGTCCCCATCCACAGGCCGGGCGTCCCCGCCGGCACCGACAACCTGATCGTGTAGTCGAAGCCCTTGCCGTCGACGGTCGTCGTGTTCGTCCCCAGCGAGGTCGACATGTACGCGTGCTCGGTCTGTACCTCGCCCAGCAGCAGGGACGGATGCCGGTCACCCAGCGGCTGCCCGTCACTCGCCATCATGAACCGCACGTCGTGCAGCCCGCGCAGCGCCTGGACCGGCTCGGGGAGCGGCTGGTTCAGCGCGTGGTCGATCTCGTTGATCCGCTGCAGGACGAGCGCCTCGTTCGGCCGCTGACCGAAGTAGGAGTGCAGAAGGCCCCACTGGGCGAAGTTGCCTCCCAGCTCCTCGAGCCGGTTCGCAGGCGACAGCGAGGCCATCACGCCGCGCAGCAGATCGCGCTGGAACGGATCGAGCCCCGGCATGCTCGCGAGGCGCGGGAGATCCGCCATCGTGGGCATGGCACCACCGTTGAGATGCATGAGGTGGTACGCGTTGCCGTACTCCCGTTCCAGGTGGTCCAGGGACGCCTGGATGGGCGGCGATCCCGGACGCAGGAAGGTGTTGGGGTACGACTGCACCGTGTACCAGTGCGCGGCCTGCCGCAGCACTGGAGGCAGGTTGCGGAGGACATGCCCGAGCCTGTTCTCCCCGTACCGCTCGCCCTGCGCGTCGGTGTCGAAGCGCCGGACGCCGTTCCTGTCCACGCGCCCTTCCGGATGGTCGGCGTCAGGGTCGGAACCCGTCATCCGCCGCCACCAGTCGCCCAGGCCGCGCGCGCCCGCCTCGTCGGGACGCGGCGCGCCCGCCTGGCGATCCCCATGGCCGGGCGCGTAGCCGTTCTGGCCTGCGAGAACGGTGCTGCCGTCGGGACGGTGCGTGTTCCAGCCACCGTCCGGCGGCCAGGTGGGCCGCTGCTGCCCGTCAGGACCCGGCCGCCCGGACGAGGCGAAGACGTTCCCGTCGGTGTCGGACCAGGCCAGGCCGTTCGGAGCGATCACCGGCACGCCGAGCCGCTGGGAGAGCTGGGATGCGAAGTCGCCCTCTCCGGTACGGCAGGACAGCAGCATCACCTGGCGGCCGTTCCAGCCCGGATCGTTGCGGATGAGCGCGGCCATGTCGTCGACGCTCAGCCGCCGCCCGTTCACCCGCATCCCGTCCGGATCGCCGTGGCCGTCCACCACGAACGTGTCCGGATCGGGTGCCACCCGCCGCGCCAGATCGCGCATCGCGTGCTCGTCCGGGCCGAAGAACGCCCGGCCCGCCGGAGTGCCCTCGCTGTCGCGGTACAGGTCATGCAGGTGCTGCGGCAGGTCCGCCGGCACCCCGTCCGAGGAGTCCTGGCCCTGGCCCTGGCCCTGCCCCTGGTCCTCGTCCTGGGCTTGGTCCTGGTCGCGCGAGTTCGGATCGGCCTGGTCGCCGTCAGCGTCATGTGAAGCGGGATCGGCCTGATCCCGGACCTCCGGGCCACCGGCGTCTTGGTCGCGGACGTCCCGGCCCGTCTCCTCAGGCGTCACGCCGGGCGTGGCGGGGGAGGCGGGAGCGGAGGACGCCGGCGGGTTCCCCGTGGTCATCGGTGATTCCTGGTACCAGCCGTACTGGGAGGCCACCTCCGGGCGGGGAGCCGGGGCCGAACGAGGCGTCTCCCCCGGCCCGTCGCCCACGTCATCACCGGACGAGGACTCCTCGCGCCGGTCCGGAGGCCCATCCGGCCCCCGCTCCTGCGCGGGCGCTTCCGTCTGGGGTTCCGTACGATCCGCCGGGGGCTCCGTACGGTCGGCCTGGGACGCGGCAGGATCGGCCGGGGTCTCCGTACGGTCCGCTTGAGGCTCGGTGCGGTCGCGGGTGGCGGAGGGGTCGAGCGCGAGGTCCAGCGCGTGCTGGAACCGGTCGATCACCCGCTGCTGGATGGCCTGGTTGAGCGCGTCCTCCTCCGGGGTGATCGCCCTTCCCTGCTCGGCGGCGATGACCGGCAGGTCCCGGCGCACCTCGTAGAGCGAGTGCTCGTAGTCGGCGACGTCGTCGATGGAGGACAGGTGCAGGCGCAGCTCACCGATGTGCCCGTTCGGCATCCGTACGGTCAGCTGGACGTCGCGGTAACCGCTCGGGACCGGGTTCTGCATCCGGTCCTTGATCGACACGATCTCCACGCCGTGCGACCGCGCGATGTCCTGGATGCTGCCCAGCGCCTGGTACAGACCGTCGACCGTGGCGAACTGGATCTTGCCGCCGAGCAGGTCGCTGAGCCTGCTCGCGTCGCCGGTGTAGTCACCGATGATCTTGTCGAGGGCGCGTCCCCGGTCCTTCTCGTCGGGCCGCATGTGCGGGTCGCCGCCGAGCTCGCGGATCCGGGGGTCGTTGACCAGAGCGCGCAGCAGCGGTTCGGACTGCCGCATGGCGTCGTACAGCCCGTCCAGATACCCGTCGAGGTAAGGGTGGCCGCGCGCGGCCTCGGGGTCGCTCTTGACGTCGATGGCGCGGTAGTCGTCCGGCGGATCGAACCCGGGCTGGGACGGAGCCTTGGCGGGATCCTGGATCTCCCCCTCGGCCCGGTTCTGGGCGACGGACTCGGTCAGCCGTTCGCTGATCGCCTTCTGCTCGTCGGTCAGCGGGGTCGGCTGGGCGCGCGACCCGTCATCGTCCAGCACGGCCTGGGGACCGCGCCGCTCGACCTCGGCGACCGAGTCGTTCAGGATCGCGATCGCCTCGGGGTGCTTCAGCAGGCTGTGCAGCGTCTTGGGACGCGCGAGCAGCGAATCGCGAAGCGAGCCCTCAAGGCTGCCGAGCCCGTCACCGGCGATGATCCGGGCGAGTTCCGGGTGGTTCGGCAGTACGTCCCGCAGCTGCGCCTGCAGATTGGAGTGCAGGTTGCCGTCGGCGGCCGCGGCCCGATCCAGCATGTCCTGGACGCGCGGGTCCTCGTGGATACGGCGCATCACCTCGTCGGGTGTACGCCCGTCCGGGACGGGACCGTCCGGTGTTCCGCCTTCGGAAGCAGGGCCGTCCGGTGTGTCGCCATCGGAGGCGGGGCCGTCGTCCGCGGCCTGCCTGGGAGCGGCCCCCTCCGCCTCCGGGACCGGATCCGCCGAACGCGCCGCGGCCTGCGGCGGCTCACCGGAGTCCCCGGTGTTGCCGGTGTTGCCGGAATCGCTCGACCGGGGCGCCGGGTCCGCGTAGCCGAACGGCCGCGACGGCGTCTTGTCCGGATCGGCGGGGAACGTCGGCGACGTCCCCAGCTGATGGGGCGGCAGGTTGTAGAACGTCCGGTAGTGAACGGTGGTGGTCGGCGGGTCGGTACTGAAATCGGTCTGGGCCCAGCGGGCATGGACGACCTGCGGGGTGTAGGCGAGCCTGCCGTCGGGCCCCGTGTTCGGTTCCGCGAAGAACTCGAACCGGTCGACCACGATGCTGTTGCCCTGGTCGTTGGCGAGGCCCGCCAGATGCTCCTCCAGGCCGTACCAGCTCTGCGGACGCGTGACCTGCTGCTCGTTCTTCCCCTGGTTCTCGACCTCCCATTGCGGGAAGTAGTTGATGCGCTCCCTGGGGCCCATTCCCTGGTGGCCGAAGATATGGCCACCGTTGAAGGGCGTCCCCGAATACTCGCCCGGGCCGAGCTTGCCGACCTTGCCCTGCGCCCCGTACCGGGCACCCTCGTCACCCTCGAAATCGGGGCGTCCGGTCGCCGCGTCGGCCTGCCCGTTCGCGTCGGTATGGAACAGGAAGGTGCCCGGTGCGACCTGGTAGTCCGGCTGTGCCCGGGTGTTGCCGGCGTCCGGATTTCCGAGATCGATCGAGTCCGGGTCGTCGTCCCGCTTGACCTGGGCACCCAGGTCGCCGCGGCGAACGGCGTCACCAGGATCGAAGTCCGCCGATTGGACGTCCTTGAAGCGGTCGCGCGGTTCGACCATGTAATGCGCGTTCGGCAGCGGGACCCCGGCCGACTTGTGCTTGAGCAGGCCGAGCTCGGGATTGTAATTGGCGGCGCCGTCCTCATCGCCGTACCAGGTACGGACGTGGGTTATCTCGCCGTTCCCGTCCGTCCAGAAGATGCCGTGCAGGCGCGGAGGCTGATGATTGTCGTAGACCGCGATCCTGGAATTCTCCGGCAGCGGCTGCCGCGCGCTGTACGGCCCCGTGGCGGGATCGAAGTCGTTGACCGTCGCGTCGTTCAGCGGCCGCGGCGGGTCGGTCCCCAGCACGTGGGTCGGCGGATCGAAGGGAGCGGCCGCCGGTGAGCGGCCGTCGTCCCCACCGACGAAGACATGCGGGTCGCCGCGGCCGAAGTCGATCTGATGGACGACACCCGGCTCCGGCTGGGTGAGGTCGATGTTCTCGTTGGGGTTGCGCAGCGCGTTCGGCTCGCCCTCGGCCTGAGGGTTCGTGACGTGGGTGACCTGGCCGGTCTCATCGGTGTAGACGATGGAACGAACGACCGGCTGCCCGTTCTCCATGACGGGATTACCGTGCTCGTCCAGCGCGAGGACGCGGTACCTGGCCGCCCGTTCGGGCAGGCCGGTCATGTCCGCGGCACGCTGGTCGGGCCGCAGGCTCCGGTCCGCGGTCTGGGCCCGGTTCGCCCCCGGCGGCGGATTCCACGGATTCTGCTGCGGCGAGGCACGCGTCGTCTCACCCGCGTCCGGCCGCCTGGACGCGGCGACCGGGTCGGAGACCGGGTGCCCAGGGGCATGACCGTCCCGGCCCGCCTGGACGCGCCCGCCGTCCGGGGTGTGCGTGGTCCAACCGCCGTTCGGCGGCAGGTCCGGGCGCGTACGGCCGTCCGGGCCCTGGTGGCCGGACGAGGCGTACACGTTGCCGTCGTTGTCGGACCACGCGAGCCCGCGCGGAGCCGTGACCGGCACACCGAGCCGCTGCGCGAGCTCGGACGCGAAGCCGCCCTCGCCCGTCTCGCAGGACAGCAGCATGACCTCGCGGCCGTTCCAGTTCGGGTCGCTGCGGATCAGGTCCGCGACATCGTCCACGCTGAGCCGGCGGTCGCCGACCCGCATCCCGTCGGCATCGCCGTGGCCGTCGATGATGAACCGGTCAGGGTCGGCCGGCACCCGCCCGGCCAGATCCCGCATCGGCCCCTCGCCGGGGGCATAGAACGCGCGCCCCGCCGGAGTCTCCTGGCTGCCCTGGTAGACGTCGTGCAGATGATCGGGAAGTCCGTCCGGAGGCGTCCCGCCCGTGTCGCCGTCATGAGGATCGGCCCCGTCATCGTCGGCACGCCCCGTACCGTCGCCGGCGGACGACCGCGGAGCCGCCCCGTCGCCGCGCGAGGCCGCGCCGTCGTCAGAGGACCGCGAGGCCGCGCTGTCACCGCCACGCGAGGCCGGGCCGTCACCGCCACGCGGAGCGGCGCCGTCACCACCCCGTGGGGCCGCGCCGTCGCCACCGCGCGGAGCCGCGGACGGATCCGTACCGGAGTGCGGAGCGGACGTGTCGGCCGACCCCGGCGGAGGCGGATCCGGCATGCCCGGCGGGATCACCGTGGCGCGCATCTCGACGATGGGATTGCCGTCGGCATCCCTGGCATCGGGATCGACATGCGTGATCTGGTAGCGGACGCCCCGGGGCAGGATCAGCTCGCGCTGGTCGGAATAGTGGCTGTTGAGCCCCATCCAGACCCCGTGCGAGCCCTCCGGCAGGTCGATGTGCAGGCGGTACGTGAACGGGTTGTCGTCGACGACGGCGGGATCCCGCCCGAGCGAGGTCGACATGTATCCGGGCTCGGTCTGGATCGAACCGACCAGCGCCATCGCGTCGCGACCGCCCAGCGGCGTGCCGTCGGGAAGCGTCATGAAGTTGACGTCGTGCAGGCCGCGCTCGGTCTGCAGCGGCTCCGGCAGGGGCTGGTTCAGTGCCTGGTCGAGCTCGGCGATGCGCCGGTTGAACGCGTCCACCGTCGGCGGCTCGCCGAAGTGCCCGTGCAGGAAGTTGTGGTACTGGCCGTTGGTGATGATCTGCTGGAGCCGCTCCCGCGCTTCCGGCGAGTTCAGCACATGGTCGATCAGGCCCCGCTGCTCCGGGGTGAGGTTCGGATTGGCCTGCATGTTCCGCAGGCCGTCCACCGTCGGCCAGGAGCCGCCGTTCATGTTCCACAGCGCCCGGGCGCTCTGGTCATCGCTCCGCAGCAAGTTCAGGTAACCGGGCAGATCGGTGCCCGGCCGCAGGAACCCGTTGACCATCGATTGCACCGTGTACTGGTACAACGCGTTCTGCAGGTGCGGCGGAAGGCTGGGGTAGACGTCCGCGAGCCGCGCGTCGCCGTACGCCTGGCCTTCCTCGTCGGTACCGAACCGCTGCACCGGATCCTGAACGGGCGCGCTGGGCGTCGGGGCCGGGGGCCTGTCGCCCGCCACCGTCCAGCCGTTCGAGGTGACGTTTCCGGCCGCGTCCAGATCGACGGCTCCGGTGGGCGCGACGACCCGTACACCGAGCTGATGGGCCAGATCCGTGGTGAACCGCCCGCTACCGGACTCGTTCGTGATCATGAGCAGATCACGGCCGTTCCAGTTCGGGTCGCTGCGGACGAGATCCGCGACGTCCGCCGCGCTCAGCCGCCGGCCGTCGACGATCAGCCCGTCCCGGTCACCATGCCCGTCGATGACGAACCGGTGGGGATCGGCCTGGACCGTCCGCGCCAGCCCGCGCATGCCCGGCTCGTCCGGACCATAGAACGCCCGTCCCGCCGGCGTCTCATCGCTGTTGCGCCACGCGTCGTGCAGACGGTCCGGCAGACCTTCCGGCACGTCCTGCCGCGGAGGCGTCCCATCGGCATCGTCGGTCCGGTCAGGATCGACGTTGTCGGTCCGGTCGGAGTCGGTCCGGCCGGAGTCGGTCCGGCCGGAGTCGGCGTCGTCGGTCCGATCGGGGTCGGTCCGGCTGGGCTCGGCGTCGTCGGTCCGATTGGGATCAGCCCGGTCGGGGTCGACATCGTCGGTCCGGCTGGGGTCGGCGTCCGTACGGTCAGGCGTGGGCGTACGAGTCTGCCCACCTTCCCTGGGATCCGGCCGGCCCTCTTCAGGCGTTTCCGACCGTTCCCGGTCCGCACCGGCGGCCTCATCGGTCCTGTCCCGATCCGTACCGGGCGTCTCGGCCCGATTCGGGTCCGTACCAGGCGTGGCCGACTCTGCGGACTCCTCGCGTGAAGCGGAGGGGTCGGCGCGGTCAGGACTCGGAGTGGTGCTCGGATCCGCAGGCGCGTCGTCCAGCGGACCAGTGCCCCTCAGCAGGCCGTCCGAGTACGCCGCGTCCGAATCAGGCGACGGCGCTCCACTGCCGGTCTCACCCTCCGAAGCGTCGTCTCCCGTCCTCGCGGGCGGGCCGTCCCCCTCCGGCGTGGCCGCACCCGACGTACCGCCATCGGACATGGCCGGCGCCTCGGTCGGAACGAAGCTGCCGTAGACCTGCCACTGCCCATCGGCGAAGACGACGTCGTCCACCTGGAACGTCATGCCGCGGCCGAGCAGCAGCTCGCGCTCGCCACCACCGAAGGCGGAAACGTTCTCTACCCACAGCGCAGGGGTCCCCGCCGGGACCCGCATGTGCAGGATCGCGTCGTTGCCGGAGAAGGCGCCCGCGGGACCGCCGAGCGACGTGGACATGTAGCCGGGATCGCTGAACGTCTGCCCGACCATGTCGGCCGGGTCCATGTCGATGTGCCCGAGACCGGTACCGCGCGTGATGACCACGTCTTCCGGTACCGGATTCCCGGCCAGGGCCTCGTCCAGCTGGATGATGTGATTCCGCACATCCTCATCGAGCGCGCCGCCGTCCCGCAGCTGCCCGTTGATGTCCTGGTACGTCGGCCTCGTCGGCGGCGAGTCGGTGTAGTCGCGGAGCGCGTCCCGCTGCGCCTCGGGCAGCCCGTCGGCATAGCCGTTCCAGTGATCGGCGCCGTACCGGCTCGCGGCCTCGTTGTCGGGGAACGTGACCGCGCCCTGCGACATCGCGTCGTGGGCGTCCTGCATCCGCTCATCGGTCGTGAGCGGCCGCGCGGGCTGCGCCGCGGTCTCGTCCTGCCGGCCGGGTTCGTCCTGCCGGCCGTCGCGCTCGTCCCGTCCCGGCGAAGGCTGCTGCGGCGTCTCCTCGGGAGCGTCCGTCCGCGACGCGTCCGCCCTCGCGGGCTCCGGCATGCCGATACCGCTCGGCTCCGTGGGCGTCGTACGCAACGGAGGCGTGGAACGCCCGGCAGGCGTCCCGCTCGACGGGCGGCCCGGCGTGGATCCCGGCATGCCACCCATAGGCATCGGGAACACGCCGAAGGTCCCCGGACCATCGGCCTCGGAATCCGTCCGAGCCCCACTCGGCGACGACCAGGATCCGTCCGTCTGGTCCGGACCGTCCGCAAGCCGATCAGGCTCGCGCGAGCCGTCCGGCTCCCCGCCGGTGTCGGGCGCGCGCTCCCCCTCGGGTGTGCGCTCGGGTGTGCGCTCGGCCTCCGGCGCCCGCTCCGGCTCGGACGTCTCCGAGTCCGGTGTCCGCTCCCCTTCCGGCGCGCGCTCGGAATCCGGCGTCCGCTCAGGATCGGAAGTGCGGTCCGGCTCGGTCGCCCGGTCGCTATCCGACTCCGACCGCTGCGCCTCCGGCGTGCGATCCGTGTCCGGCGCCCGTTCCGGGTCGGGCGTACGTTCCGTGTCCGAACGCTCGGAATCCGGCGTGCGCTCGGGTGTGCGCTCCCCTTCGGGCGTGCGCTCGGGCGTGCGCTCGGGCGTGCGGTCCCCTTCGGGTGTGCGCTCGGAATCCGGGGTGCGATCCGGCTCGCCCGCCTGGTCGCTGTCCGAGGTGCGGTCCGTCTCCGGTGTACGAGTCGCGTCACCAGGCCGGTCAGTGTCGCCGGGACGCTCAGTGTCGGACGTACGGTCGGCGTCACCAGGCCGATCGGCACCCGGACCGTTCTCGCTCCTGGGCTCGGCGCCCGGAGTGGCGGAGTCCGTCGAACGGTCGGGGGTGTGGGCGCCGTCGCCGTCCGAAGCATCCTGGGACGGACCGGTCTCGGGAGTTGCCGAAGGCTGCGGGCCGGGGCCATCGGCAGGATTCTGCGTCGACGTACCCGAAGGATCACTAGCGGAAGAAGGCGCGTTCCCGGCACCACTGGTGGATCCAGGAGAACTAGTGGAGGAGGGGGTGGGCGTAGAACGTCCGCCGCCACCGCCTGGTGCGGCACCGCCAGGAGCCGCTCCACCTACCGGAGCACCTCCGGCAGGAGCACCTCCAACGTTCGGTCCGGCTGCGGGGGCACCCATGACGCCACCGACAGCCCCACCCATTGGGGCGCCGCCACCGGCCGCCGGCGCGGCACCTCCAGCGGGGACACCGCCACCGCCGGGCTGACCGCCACCAGCTCCGGGACCACCTGCCGCGGGGCCGCCACCGCCATCGGACGGACCGACGCCGGCAAGCGAGGAACCGCCGCCGCCTCCTCCGCCTTCGCCACCCAGCAGAGCCGCGATCCGGTTGCCGCCACCCTCGCCGCCACCCTGCGGGCCGCCGCCCTGCTGGCTTCCGCCCTGTGGGCCGCCTCCTCCGTCGTTGCCACCCGGTCCGCCGCCCGGGCCACCACCTGGCCCGCCGCCGGGGCCACCACCCGGACCACCTTCAGGACCGCCGCTCGGGCCGCCACTCGGGCCGCCGCCGGGCCCGCCCACTGGATCGGTGCCTGGGCCACTACTCGGACCGGGGCCGGGAGCCGGACCCGGACCATTATCTGGCCCAGGCCCAGGCCCAGGCCCAGGCCCAGGCCCAGGTCCAGGCTCGGGTCCGGGTCCGGGTCCAGGCTCCGGCCCAAGCGCAGGATCCGGCCCTGGCTCCGGACCAGGATCAGGTCCCGGCTCCGGTCCCGGGCCCGGACCATTGCCTTCGGGGTTGGTGTTAGGAAGGTGCAGGTCGAGGCCGCCCTTGGCGCCGCCTACCGCGCCACCGAAGGCGCCGGAGGTGGCACCCTTGGCCAGCCCTTCGGCCGTGAGTGCTTCGCCGCTGATCGCCGCGGAGGCGACGGTCGAGCCGACGCCGCTGAGGGATTCGGACAGGCCCTCGCGCAGTGCCCCCCGCCCCATCGCACCCAGCGCACTGTCGGCGGCGTTGTCACCGAGGCCGGTCTTGCCCAGTCCGTGCCCGATGCCGCCCGACATCGCGCCGCCGATGGCACCGTCGAGGGCGGCCATGCCGGTCTTCTGCCAGTCGACGCCGTCGCGGTTGCCCTGAGCGATCTGCAGCGTCTGGATCGCCAGGTCGAGGCCGACGCCCTCGATGACGCCCATCAGGATGCCCCGGCCGATGGCCTTCAGCAGGGTCTGGCTGATCGCACGGCTGGCGATCTGCCCCGCGATCTGGGCGGCGGGGATCGCCGCCGTGGACGCGCCGAACGTCACGAACGCCGCGTTGATCAGCATGATGATCTCGATCGCCGTGATGATCAGCAGGGCGATGAACATGTACTTGGCGTACTCGATCTCGAGTGCGCCGCCGTCCAGGGCCTCACCGAGCTGGTCGCACGCCTCGATCAGCTTGGGGAAGATCTGGGGATCGACATCGACGTACTTCTCCCAGTTGGCCCGGAAGGAGTCGGCCCCATCGCCCTCGACGGTCGACAGGACCTTGGTGGCCGCCGTCGTCAGTTCGTCCGCGATCTCCTTGACGTCGACGCCGGCCTCCCGCCAGGCGTCGGCGCAGCGGCGCATCGCGGTCTCGTCACCCTCAGGCCAGTCCGAGCCGACGATCCAGGAGAGCCACTTGACCGAGTCGGGAATCTCCATCCCCATGGGTCATCGACCCCCGGACGCGTCTTCGGCGTCCCCGAGAGTGCCCGCCATCCGGTCGATGCCCTCTTTCATCTGCGCGACGTTCTTGGCGACCGACTCGATCATCTTGATGACGTCCGTGGCGTTCTTCAGGTAGTCCTTCTCGAACGCCTGGCCGGTCTCGTCCGCGCCCCAGCACTTGCCCTCGGCCGACAGCTTGCCGTCGAGGCTCGCCCCTGCCTGGGTCAGCGACTGCGCGCCGTCCTTGAAACCGCCGCCCGCCCGCTTGAGCGCATCCCGCTCTACCTTGAGTTCGTAGCTCACTTGCCACGCAGCCCGTAGCGCTGGACGACCGCCTCGATGTTGGTGAGGTCCGCGGGAAGCATCTTGTCGACGTCCCCGTCGAGGACCTCGTCGGGTACAGAGCCGGCCATCGCCTCGCGGCGCTGCTCGGCCACCTTCCGGTTCGCGTCCTGCGAGGCCGCCAGCACAGCCTCGGCCAGTTCCTCGGACGCCAGCTTGCGGTAGACGCGAGGGTCGAACTCCACCTCGGTCACCTGGCCCTGGGCGCCGACGGTGACCTTGACCATCCCGTCCGCCGCCTCGCCGGTGGCCCCCAGCGACTCGATCCTCTCCTGGAGGTCCTTCAGCTGCTGACGCTGCTCCTTGTACCGTTCGAGCAGCTCATCGATGTGCGCCTGCCATTCCTCGCGCATGCAGCAGAACCCCTCACAAGCCGATCGTCAACCTGAAGCCCGCAAGCCTCCGTGTCCACAGATGGTCAGCCATCCTCGCGGCAAGACCAACCCCACGCAACCTCTATGTCGCCAAACGTCACGCTATGGGGTGTGCCTCTCACGGAGACGTCCGTCCACCGCATGGGACGCAGCAACGATCATGGAGGTTCGGGCCGACCGCCGGCGACACGAGTGACATGGCCCACGCTAAATGAACCGAGTTGTCGAACGTTCCTCACGGAAGGTAGGGGTGGCGTTACCTTGATGCGGGCAGCGCTGTCCGCCAGGAGAGGTATCCGATGTTCGAGCTCGATCTCGAGAAGATGCTCAAGGCCTCCGAGCAGCATCTTGCCGACACCAACAGGCTCCAAGAGCGCACGGCCGAGCTGATCGGACGCGCCGAATCCGCCGACGGCCGGGTGACGGTGGAGTGGAACGGCGAGGGGCTGCACCGAATCGAGATCGATCCCCGCGCGATGCGATTGGGAGCCGACCAGCTCTCCGAGCTCATCGTCGAGACCTCCCGGGAAGCCAAGGCCGACCTGGAGCGCAGGTCCGGTGAGCTGATGAAGGAGATCTTCGGCGAGGACGGCGACCCGATGAGCGCGGTCCCCGACCAGGAGGAGATGCAGAGCAAGATGGACGAGCTGCAGGACATGTTCGGCGACACGATGAAGGACACCACGGCCCTCCTCGAACAGCTCCGCAGGACCTTCGAAAAATGACGAACGCGCTCCTGGGTACCCGTGAGCTCCTGTACTCACACGGCGACCTCAAGGACTGGGACGGTACGAGCTTCGCGGACCTCCGCTATCCCCGAGGTACATGGCGAACACTCTTCATGACCACCGACCAGAAGGTACGGCTCATCCGCCCGGACGGCTCAGTGCTGCTCAGCATCGAACGGCCGGAGGGCAGGAAGGTCAAGACCGTTCCAGTGTGGGACGGCCAGGACCAGCGGGTCGGCACGATCAAATCCCAAGGCGGACTACGCCTCACCAGCGAGGCCTTCAACGTGCTCGACGGCGCCGGCGACATCCTGGGCGCCATCCGGGGTAGCCATGCCCGGCAGAAGTACGAGGTCTTCGAGGCGGACGACCAGAAGGTGGCCTCCACCGTCCTCCAGGGCGATACGTGGGCGATCGACCTCGAACCGAATCTCACGGACGACTGGACCAGGTTGATCGTCGGCTTCACGGTCGCCGCCATGGAAGCCGACCTCAACCCGCCGCAAATCTGACGTCCGTTCCGGAACCCCATACTGGGGCACCCATCACGCGCGCTCGTGCCGCCACTCCCCAAGGCCATGCGCCTCGACGAACTCTCTGACCTCGCGAACGTCGGCCAGGCCGAGATAGCCCATTTGCCGCTTCTTCAACTCAGGATTCACAACGTCCAAACGAAGCACGCCGGGGGAGAACTCGGCGATGCGCCAGGCAAAAGGCAACTCGGTGACCATCGAGCGGTCGTACCACAGAACGAGCTGCACGAGCTCTTCGAACCTTACGTGCAGCCCTACCGCCTCGATCGCTTCGACGGGCACCACCTCCGTCTGCTTGCCTTTGTGTGACTGGATCAGGCCACGCTCGGTCAGCATGGTCCTCTGATACCACTCAGGATGGCGGGTCCCCAAGAATATGGCCACCCCGGCGGCGGCGAGCAACGCCGCGAAAACCGCGATCACGATACCGATCCATCCACCTACAAAATAGGCGAGCACACCCGCCGCCACCCCACCAAGAAAGACGCCGACCGCACTAAGGATGCTTGGCTGGCTGTCCTTGTCGAGAAAGAGGCCCTCGGGATGGGACATCAGGAGCCCCCCTTGGGGGCGACGTTGCCGGGAAGCGCGTCACTGCCCCCGACATATTCGCTGCCGTCCTCGCCATACTTGGCCGCCGCGTCCGTCAATGGTCTGGTCATGGAGGGAGATCCGCCCGGCAGTGGACTGTTCTCATTGACCTGGATAGGGCTGTCGGGGTCAGTTCCGGCCAAGGGCATGCCCACATCAGCGAACCCCTTAGTGAAAGCGGTGCCCGGCTGGATCCAGGGACGCATTTGCTGAGGAATCCGCTGGATCGGCAGGACCATCTTGTTGCCGATTTTGAGCCCTCCGACGGTGTAGCCCCTCATCAACTGCCCGGTGAGCTTCTGCTCCAGCAAGGACAGGCGCCCGGCGACGACGTCATCAGCACTCTTCACGGTAGCCTGCACGAAATCGCCGTAAGCCCGGGTATTCCCGGTCAGCATCTGCCCCATGACATCGATGGCCATAAGCCCGGCGATGGTACCGGCGGCAGCATTGCCTGCCGAGGTGAGTGCCTTTTCTCCCGCCCGCAACATGGCCCTCATCTTGATCGAGAATGCGGTCGAAGCAGCTTTGACGCTGGCAAGCGCGGCCTCTGCCGCCGCTTTCGTAGGCGGGAAGGGAATCTTACTTACCACCCATAGCGCGATTATCGCGACCGCAAAACCCATCAGAATGGTTGCGAGCACGGCCATCATGATGATGAACGCCGAGATGAGCAGGGTCATGAGTTTGAGAATCATCTGCATGCACCAGGCGAAGGCACGGGAGAGCCAAATCTGGTTCTGGTAATCGTTCAACTGCTTCTCGAACGCGTCGCGATCCTTGCCCGACCAGTCAGACTCGCTGAGCGTCTTGAGCTGAGCATCCACTTCGTCAGAGGCATCGGACAAGCGGTCGGCAACGTCGCCCCACTTTCCTGCGGCCTCCCAGAGCTCACCCGGGTTGGACTGGGCTCCATAGATGATCGCCACACTCGGCCAGGCACCGGAGACGAATATGGCACCGAAGGACGCCTCATAGAATGCGACCTTGGCAACCTGCTCGAGAGAGCCGAAGAAGTCCATCGGGAGCTGTCCGTCCAATCCTTGTCAGGCGCCGCGTACCGTGCTCTTCTTTTCCGCCTCACGAAGGATCTTGGCGGTGGTCTTCAGTTTCTCGTCGACATCGAGCAGGACTCGCTCCTTCGTGATCAGATCGACGTCCGCATACTCGGTCGCCTGAATGTAGGCATGTGCGAGATTTGGGCAGAAGGTGGTGAAACTACTGGCTTCGACCCTGCGGGGAGCATCGTTGATGTCCAGCCGCGCCTGCTTGAGGTAGCCGCCCACATTGACGATCAACTTGCCGCCGAAACGCTCGATGTTGTCGGCGTTGAACTTCGACTCCCCCATCGCGCCGCTCACCGGCATGCTCCCGAAGGGCGAGGTCGGCGGGGTCGGCCGCACGCTGCTCCGCGGTGGCGGCGCTGAAGGCCCACCGTCAGGAGAACACGGCTGAGGGGGCGCTGCGGGGGTGGACTGATTAATGATGTCCGAAACACGGTTCTCAGGTGGCGACATTATGTCTCCATTGGCGGGGGATCCGGACCACCCTAATGAGATGTCCTCTCTCGATCAAGCGGTTCCAGTTCCCTCGAACGCAATTCCTTTTTTCACCGGCTCCCACTCACAATCCGCGGCCGAACTGCGAGTGATCTCGGGCCTGTCATGCGTGGAGAAGCCGTATCGCAGCGCCGTCCTCCCCTCGGCACCGGGCGATCCACCGCATCTGGGGATGGCGACCAGCCACCAACGGCACGCGGTCGACTACTGCCAACCGGCTCTGATCGCGGGGCCCCTCCGGGCTGTGGACCGCGAAGCAGGGGCCATCACCCTTCGCCAGCGAGCGCGGGTCTCTGGAGCCATCCTGTCCTGTGGAGGCTCGCATGACTGGTCATGACCGCCGCCGCGCCGGCCCCTGGACGAGGCTAGGGTCGTAGCGTCTTGGCGGCGTGGACTTCCTGGAGCACCTGTGACGAATGAGCCGAGCCCATCCGAGGCGGCGGACTTGAGTGAACGTCCTCTGTTCGTCGCTCCGGATCGGCTTGTCGACGGCTCGAACGAGGCACCGGACGACCGGCCCGAGGCCGAGGTCCGAACCCCGTTGTGGCGGCGCCCGTTGTGGCTCGGAGCCGTCGTGGCCGTCGCCGTCCTAACGGGTGGGGTCGCCTTCCTCTGGCCGGGGAACGACGGCGGCTCAGCCCAGGCCGGTTTCCGTTCGCTGCCCGACATCTGCTCTTCACTCTCTCCAGGGACCGTGCAGAGGTTGGCTCCTAGAGCGGAGGTCCAGAAGCCCTCTGGCCTGAAAGCCGTGGCCGGTGAACGTGCCGGCGCCTGCGTCTGGAAAGAAGCCCTGCAAGGTGACTCCAGCGGGACCCTCAGGTCACACCAGCTCGACATCGGTGTACGGCTGATGCTGGATGAGGATGACAAGGGCGGAACGGCCCGCGCCCAGGAGGCGTACGAGACCGAATGGGGCGCCGCGCGTACCGGATCGGGTCGTAGTACGGGTGGCTCGGTAGGGCTGGAGCTGGATCAGCCGTTTCCCCTCAAGGACATCGGTGAGCAGGCGTTCGCCCGGCCGATCCAGAGCGGCGACTCGTTCGTGCGTACGGGAAAGGTCTTCGTGACGGCCCGCTCCCGGAATGTACTGATAACGGTCGAGTACGCGGGAACCGTCCAGCCGGCGGACGAGAAGGACGAGGTCATGCCGATGGACACCCCCACGGCCCGTGCCGGAGCAGAGACGGCAACCCGGGAGACACTGACGGCCCTGACCTCGTGCAAGGAGTGCGTCGGCTGATCCCCGCAATCAGAGGAACGTGCCCTTTCCGGTCTGCTCGATGAGATGGTGCACGACATCGCGGAGGGACCCACGCTCGGCCGCGATCCGGCGTTGCCGTTGCGCACCGTCGCCTTTCTCATCGAGACGGCGTAGCCAGCGGGTCACAAGGCCGAGTTCGCCATGCTGCTCCAGCCCCGGTCGCGCGGCGTCGACCAGGCGCCGTACGAGCTCCCCGGCCGGCACCGCCTTGCCGGTGCGAACGTCGATCCCAGACCCGGACGATCCGTCTCGCGCCGCCCGCCAGTAGGCGAGGCGCATCAACTCGGGTTCGAGGGCCGGGCCCGGGTCACCCCGTTCGACCGCAGGCAGGAGGCTCACGGCCAGAGCGCGCACGAGCGCGGCGTACGACGCCGACTCCTCGTATGTGATGGGGATGTCGCCGACCCGGATCTCAAGCGTCGGGTGCTGCGCCGAGGGCCGGATGTCCCAGTAGACGCCGCGCTCACTGGTGATCGCCTCAGCCTCGCACAGCGCCTCGACCAGTCCGTCGTAGTGCGCCGCGGAACGCAGGTAAGGAGGCGGCCCCGCGACCGGCCAACGGCTCCACAGGAGCGTGCGCCAGCTCGCGTATCCGGTGTCGCGCTCGGACCAGTATGGAGAGTTCGCCGTGAGGGCGAGCAGTACGGGGAGATAGGGCCGCAGATGATTGCTCATCAGCACCGCGTGCTCCCGGTCCGGCATCTCCAGGTGTACGTGCACCGCGCAAATGGCGTATTCGTCGAGCAGGCCCCGGGCGACCGCACGGCCGAGTTCCGCTCGCGGCCCAGCGACGAGGGGGGAAGGGATGGCGGCGCCCAGCACGGGTGTACCGGCGGCGATCACGGCGAGGTCCTCCCGAGCCGCCGCGAACGCCAGCCACGAACGGCCTTCGCGGAGCTGATCGGTGACCTCGGCTGCGGTGGTGCAGGGCCGTGTCCGGCTCTCCACCTGCAACTCGGTGTCCTCGCCGTCGGCCCTGGTGCCGAGCGGCTTCTTCGCCTCGACCACCACGGCGTCGGCCCTGGGGACCACGTTGCCGTCGGCCGGATCGACGACGAAGAACTCCTCTTCGACCCCGAAGCGCATGCCCGTCCTCTCACGGCCGCCTGACGGTCACGGACATGCCGCGCTCATCGGTCAGCCCTGCGGAGGCGTACCACCCGGAGGAGGTCCTGGCGGGCCGCTCACCGGAGCCTGGCCCTGCGGAGGCTGTCCTTGAGGCGGCTGCCCATACTGAGGCTGCCCGTGCTGGGGCGGCCCGTGCTGGGGCGGCCCGTGCTGGGGCGGCCCGTACTGAGGCTGTGGCTGACCCGTACCCGGACCGGGCGGCTGCGGCGGACCCGCGTTGAACGAGCCTGGGCCGCCCTGGCCGTAGCCGGGATGCGATGGCGGGCTGGGCGGGATCTGCGGTCCGGAGCGCTTGCCACGGCGCAGGAAGAGGAAGACCACCAGCAGAGCCGCGCCGATCAGGACCACGGCGCCGCCGACCAGAATCAGAGGGCTCATCCCTGACGACTCTTCAGCGGCCTCCGCGGCCTTGGCGTTCGGCGGCTTCTGGGCGTTGACCTGCCCCATGACCTTGTCGAGACGTTCGTACACCGGGTTGGGCGCGCTGGCGGGCACCTGCTTGGACAGCGCGGTGCGCAGGCTCAGCACGCCGTAGCCGAGCGTGTTGTCCTTACCGGGCGGGCCGAAGTCCTTGGCGGTATTGGTGGCCAGCTGCACGATCTCCCTGGCCGACTTCTGCGGGAACTCGCTGCGCAGCAGGGCGAACCCGCCGGCGACCAGGGCGGCGGCGTGGCTGCTGCCTTCGCCGTTCGGCCAGACCCTGCCGTCCTGGCTCAGCGCCGGGATGTTCACTCCGGGCGCTCCGAGGGTCACGTAGTCCTGCCGCTGGGTGTTCTCCCAGGCCTGCCCCCGGTTGTCCATCGCGCCGACCGCGACGACACCAGGGCAGGAGGCGGGGTAGATCGGCTTGTTGCCGCTGGCACCCTCGTTGCCGGCGGAGGCGACGATGATGACGTCCTTCTTCGCCGCGTACGCGACGGCGGAGAGCAGGTCCGCCGGGCACTGGTGCTGATGGGTCTCCGAAGGCGATCCCAGGGAGACGCTGATGATCTTAGCGCCGTTGTCCACCGCGAACCGGATCGCGTCCGGGGATGACGAGTCGGCGACCCCCGGTGTCGCCAGCGGCATGATCTTCGCCTCCGGGGCCACCCCCGTGAAGCCGGTCTTGGTGCCCCTGGACGCGATGAGGCTGGCCATGCCCGTGCCGTGGCCGAAGTCTCCGTCATCCTCAGTGTCGCTGCTGCCGTCTCCGCTCACACGGAAGGCCTTGCCGGGGACGACCGCCCCTCTCATGTCGGGAAGGCTCGCCTCCACACCGGTGTCGAGCACCGCGACGGTCACGCCCGCACCCTTGGTCTTCGGCCAGACCAGGTTCTCGATACCCCACGTGTCGAACCACCACTGGCGTTCAGTCAAGGGAGAGGCCTGCGCGGCAGCGGCCTGACCCGCAGTCGCCGGAGCCATGACCAGGGCGATCGCCGACACCGCTGAAGCGAACCGAATCAGCCTTCGCACTTTCCAAACCTTCCCTGCCGCGAGGTGGGCGCGAGAACGCTCGCCGCCACATGCGTCCGACACCGTACCGCCAGTCGATCGGCCGCGTCAGCCGACCCTGCCGACTCACCCATCCGGCCAGGTTGCCGGTCCGGGCCGACGTGAGCCGGCCCGGAAACCCGTCAACCGATGGCAGTCAGCCGATCACCGGCGGGGCGGTGTCGTCGTCCGCACCCCAGACATCCTCGTCCTCGGTCAGCCAGGTCTCGCGCTCGCGGTCCTGGCCGCCCTGGTTGCCGGCGCCGCCACCACCCATGGGCATTCCGCCCATCGGCATACCGCCCATGCGGCCCGCGCCCGCTCCACCCCGGCCGGCGCCCATGCCGCCCATGGCCCCCGGGCCCATACCGCCGCCGGCGGTGCCCATGCCACCGGGGCCCGCGCCGCCGGGAAGGTTGCCGCCACCACCAGAAGGCATGCCGCCACCGCCGCCACCACCGGGAGGCATTCCGCCGGGGTCACCCATGCTCGACAGGCTGCTGCCTCCGCCCGAGCCGAACGAGCCGAGGCCGGAGCCGGAACCTGGATCGCCGCCGATTCCCGCGAGATTGCTGGAGTCGGGCATCCCGCTCGGGCTGAGGTGGGGGTTCCTGCCGCTGTCGGGATTGGCGAAGGGGCTGCCATCTCCGCCAGGGAACTTGCCGCCGTCGAGGCCCGAACCGCCGCCCGGCATGCCACCGGGGCCACCACCCGGCATACTGCCGCCGCCTCCGCCAGGGGGCATGCCGCCGCCCCCAGGTGGCGGCTCGTTACCGCCCTTCGTGTCCGGCAGGTCTTCCTCGACTTCCGGCGGAACGTTGTTATGCGACTCCGCCGTCCGCATGTACAGCTTTTCGAGCTTGTCCTTTGCCCAGCGATTGTCGTCGCCGTCGTCGTCGTCCCAGCCGTCTTCCATCGTCTCGCCGACGGACTTGTAGTGGGGCAGGATCTCGGTGCCGTACCACTTGAACGAGTTCGACGTCTTGAGACTGATGTCCGACATCCTGGCGGCGGTGCGGTGCACCTGCCCGAGCTGGTCCAGGGCCTTCTGAGCGTTCTCGCCCTGCCAATGCTTGATCAGCTTGTCGGCGTAACCCTCCAGCGTCTTGGTGTACGCGGCCAAAGCGTTGGAGGCCGCGATGTACGCGCTGGAGGCGTCGTTCACCGGTCCGGGGTCGATCTTCTTGAAGATCTCCTTGACCTGGCTGAACTTGATATCACCGGCGGCCTGGGGATTGGCCTCCGCCTTGCTGTCGTAGATGTTCTTCTTAAGCCACTGTTCACCCATCGCCTTTGCCCTTTCGCAGTAACACCCGCACTCGCCCGGACACCCGCGAGAACGCAGGGAAGGGAGCCATCGTTCTCCCTGCGTCCGGGAAGCTCGCCCCGTCCGGTTCTCCTACCGACAAAGCGACAAGTTCAGTTCTATGCCTGGACGTTCTCGGTCGACTTCTTCGTCGAGTCGTGAGCGTTCTCGTAGGCGTCCGCGGAGGCCTTCAGCTTCGCCGCGACGCCTTCGATACTGGCCACGATGTGACCGTAGTTCTCGCCGAAGACCGTGCTGGCCTTCGTCGCCATGCCCACCCACGTGTTGCCGATGGAGCCGCCGCCGACCTTCTCCTCGGTGAAGCCCTTCAGGCCCTTCACGGCGTCCAGCTTGCCCTTGAGGTCGTCGAGCTCGTTGAGGATGGTGGTGCGGAGGTTCCGCAGCTCCTCGGGGTCGACTTCGTAGCCGTCCTTGGCTTCCTTGCCCCACTTGGTGCTGGGGTCGCTCGTCCGCGTGTTCCCCTGGTAGTCGCCGACCTTGGGGGTTTCCTCACCCATGGTGACGATGTTGTGCTGGTGCTGGAGCCTCGGGTGGTCGCCGAGCGTCCCCTGCTCCTGGTAATGGTTGTAGAGCTCCCTGATCCGCTCGTCGGAATACTCGGGGAGGTGGTCGTCGTCGTACGTGTAGCTGGTCGTTCCGGTCGTGCTGCGGTGATCACCCATTGGTCACACTCCAGAATACTTCCGTGGAACCGTCGCCTTCGCTGGTAGACGACGTCGTGCGGACCCGCCGATGGGATCCGCACGACATCGCAAAGCACGCGGGCTCAGGCTCCCCAGATACCCCGGTTCACCTGCTCGGCGCCGGAGTAGTTGGTGTGGGCGTCGCCGATGACGATACCCAGCTGGTTGAGGACCGTGCCGATGTGGGCGGCGGCCTTGTCCCACTCGCGCTTGTGGATCCAGTAGGCCTCCACGGCCGCGCCCTCCCACTGGGCCAGCTTGCTCTCGAGGTTCTTCTCGAGGTCGTCCAGCTCATCGGTCAGCGCGCGGTAGGCGAGCGTGAAGTCCGCCTGGGCCTGCTGCAGGGCGCCGAAGTTCGCCTTGGTGTAGCTCATCAGAATCCTCCGATGTCAGATCCAGTCGGGAACGATCAGGTGGTGCCGTTGAGCAGGCCCGCGATCTTGTTGGCCGCGTCCTCCTGCTCCTGCTCGGTCGACTCGTACTGGATCTTGGTCTGCACGAGCTTCTCGTACATCCCCTCCAGCTCGCGCTGCACCTTGCCCATCGATGTCTGGAACTCCATGAAGACCCGGTCGAACGAGCCTGCGGCCGCACCCTGCCAGCCGCCCATCAGCTGGGACTTCTGGCTGTCCAGCTTGGTCTGCAGGCCCTTGACGATGCCGGCGGACTGTTCGATCCGCTGGGCCGCCTGGCCCATGGCCTCTCTGTCCTGTGCGGACTGCTGGCCCATGGTTCACCTCCGGTTGCGATGTTCGATCACGCGGTCCGTCATGCCCCCGTACCAACCAGCCGCGCACGCCTCGGCGGGGAGAGGCCGCTGGGGGACGCCTCCGGTGACCCAAATTACTCACTCACGATAGGGGGCAGCACACGCATTGTCGAGGGAAATAGCCATCACAGGTCTCTAACTTCCCGGCTACGGCCCCGGTCGCTTAGGCAGCCTGCCACTCCATCATGCTCATGAACTGGCCCTTTGTACGGGCATCGTGGCCGCCTTGGGATCTAGGGCCGGACCTGCGGGGATGAGATGTAGGACACTCGCGGGAACCGGAGCGGCCTTCGATGCGTCATAACCTAGATTGGCGGCAATTTCGGCCGAGGGAATGGCGTATCGAATGCCTTGGTCGTTGATGATGGACAACGACCCGGCGGCACCCGCGGTATTGGCTTGGCCGCCGCTCTGAGTAAGTCGTACCAATGACGCTCCGCCGGGCGGCAGCACCAGCTGGTCGACCGCCGCGCCGCCGCCCGAGGTGCCGACGCCGAGGGCGGTCTGGGACGGTGCGGGAAGCGTGCCGCCGACGGTCAGCTGGGCGGTCGCCGAGGCGCCGCCGGAGTAGACCGCGCACAGCGGCTCGGTCGGGGTCCACGCCGTGAACTTGGGCATCGCCGCCGGGAGCGCGTCGCTGAAGAGGCGGGTACGCGACTGCAGCGCGGTGGCGGACGGAAGGTCGGTCGGGAGCGCCTCGGCCAGCCGGCCCGGGTAGGCGGTCTTGGTCACGGGGTCGCTGAGCAGCAGCCGGGCCTGGGTCTGGGAGATCTGGGACAGGCCGTCCTCGAGCAGGACGTACCAGTTGGTGCCGCCGCCGGTGTCGGCCTTGAAGACCTGGCCGATCCTGCCGGGCTGGTTGCCGGGGCCGCCGACCGCCTTACCGCGCTGGCCGGGTACCTGCGGGGGCGCGAAGTCGCCGGTCGCCGGGATGGAGTTCAGCCAGGCGGGGGCCACCTGTACGGGCGCGGCACCGCCGGTGAGGGCGGAGATCTGGGCCGCCGGCAGCTTCAGGCTCATCCGCCGGTCCTTCCACAGGACCCAGCTCTCGTTCGCCGCCTGCACCACGAGGGCCTCGCCCGCCGGGAGCGTACGGCCGCCGATCTTCTTGCCGGCCGCGAGCGCGGTCATCGACCTGCGCACGCCGTTGCCGCCGTCGGCCTCGCGGACGCAGACCGACCAGGGGCCGCGGATCAGCTGCTTGGCGTCGGGCAGCGAGTCGGGGGCGCCGGAGATGCCGATCATCGGGCCGCGCTCGAAGTCCTTCAGCGAGTTGCGCGACACCGAGCGGGACTTGGTGCCCTTCTTGTTGACGGCCAGCAGCGCCGAGGCGTAGTTGGCCACCGGCAGCAGCTTCCTGGAGTTGGTGTCGTAGACGTACTTGGTGCCCGTCTCCTTCTCGATGATGACCACGTCGCCCTTGTCCAGGCCCTTGGCGCCGCCCGGCTTGAGGAGCCCGATGATGCCGAACACACCGGCCACCAGGACCGCTACCACCACTCCGATCAGCACGCCGACCGACAGCCGGCGCATGGGGGACTCGGCGACGTCGGGTTCGCCGTGCAGGAGGGCGAGCCCGACGCGCTGCATCATCAGGCGATGCGCCTGGTAGAGGTCTCGGCGGTTCTGCATCAGCCGTTCACCCGGCCAGCCCGCGGACGCGGGAGTAGACGTCGAGCACGGCCAGCGCCAGCGGGATCAGCGTGATGACGACCATCATGTCGATGATGTCGCCGGCCCGGCCCCAGAACGGCGTCGGCCGGTGGTCGGGCAGCCACATCACGATGCCGACCACGATGCCGCCGATCAGCAGCAGCGGGACGAGCGCGGCGGCCAGCGAGACCGCCTGGCTGTGGTCCAGCGCGGTGCCGATGGTCAGCAGCCCCAGCCCGATCAGGCCGGAGACCAGCAGCCAGGACCGCTGGGCGACGCTGCGGAAGACCCGCGAGCGCAGCAGCAGCGACAGCGACATCGCGGCGGTGGTGGCGGTGGCCGCCCAGCCGCCGGCGCCGAACAGGAAGATCAGCGCACCCAGCGCGGTGATCGCGATGCAGGCCACCAGGCCGGTCGCGTACTTGTCGGCCGCGCCGGTACGGGCGAGCACGCTGCGGCCGTCGACGGTCTCGGTGTCGCTCCTGAGGTCGTCGGCGTTGGTGGGGATCGGTGGCAGCGGGAGCCGGGCCAGCTTGAACGCCAGTGACGGGATCGCGGCGGTGAAGGCCATCGCGATGACCGCGACGACGGCCGCGATCCCGGCGGGTTCCAGGCCGGTGAAGAAGAAGGCGAAGGCCGAGCCGATCGTGCCGAACAGCGCGGCGACGGCCACGCCCAGGAAGACCGGGAGGCCGTCCACGATGAGGAAGGCCGCGATGATGGCGGTGAAGGCCAGCGCCCCGCTGCCCGCCAGCATGTGCGGGGCGCCGAGTTCGGTGATGTCCAGCGTCGAGCGGGCCGGGGCCAGGAGCCCGGCGAGGAACGCGTACGGGAGCGCCGCGTACCCGAGGACGGCCCCGGCGCCTGCGTCGCCGAACGCGCGGGACAGGGCGCCGGCGGCGATGACCGTGACGAGGGCCACGATCCCCGCGGCGATCGCCGGGACGATCCAGGGCGGACCGGACAGCGCGATGACGGCGGCGCCGACCAGCAGCGCGGCGGCGGCCACGCCCAGCCCGAACGAGCGGGTGGTGGTCGGCCGCCAGCGGTCGTTGCGCTCCTTGATCCCGCTGGCGATGACATCGGCCACATCGTCGAACGCCAACTCGGGGAGCTGGGCCGAGCGCGGCCGGAAGTAGAGGATCTCCCCGTCCCGCACGGCCAGCGTCGCCAGGTCGCGCGCCGGGTCGAACGGGGCGTCGTCCAGCCGCTGCAGGACCCAGCCGGAGTGGGCCAGGCCCGCGTCGGCGAGGTTCTCGCCCGCGGCGCGCAGCAGCGTGGGGAGCATGTACGACAGTGGCACATCGGTCGGCATGGACAGGTCGACACGGCGTCGCGGCGCGACGATCGTCACCCTGCACAGCGGGGGGGCAGCCGGCGAGTTCACGAGTGGTCCAGTCCTCCCTGAAGGTGACTCCGGGCAGTCACAGCGCGGAGCCTAGAATGTTCGCTCCGATCATGCGAAATCAACCGCTAGATTCATTCTGATACGCATGTGGCGTGCCCGAATCGCCGAACCGTCCAGCAGAACGGTCTATGAGGCCCCCCGGAGGAACCCCCACGTGAGTACCGTCCTCGTACGGCGGCAACAGCGCAGACAGGCCCCGCCGACACCCAAGGGCGAGATCCTACTGGAGTCGCCGCCCGAGCTCCCCGAGGCCCAGAGCGGCGGCTTCCAGCAGGTCCTGATGTACGTCCCGATGATGATCATGCCGGTGATGATGGGGCTGATGCTGCTGGGCGGCGGCACCAAGAACCCGATGATGATGATCAGCAGTGGCGGCATGGCGATCGCCATGGGCGTCATGATGGTCGGCCAGATGGGCCGCGGGTCGGGCGAGCGCAAGTTCCAGCTGAACGGCGAGCGCCGCGACTACTACCGCTATCTCGGCCAGGCCAGGCGCAAGGTCCGCCGGGCCGCCGAGCAGCAGCGCGAGGCGCTGGAGTGGAACAGCCCGCCGCCGGAGTCGCTGTGGTCGCTGGTGATGAGCGCCCGGCTCTGGGAGCGGCGGCCCACCGACAAGGACTTCGGCAACATCCGGATCGGGTCGGGCCCGCAGAAGCTGGCCGTGCAGGTGATCCCGCCGGAGACCAAGCCGATCGAGGACCTGGAGCCGATGACGGCGGGCGCGCTGCGCCGGTTCGTCCGGGCGCACTCCACGGTGCCGAACCTGCCGATCGCGGCGTCCATGCCGTCGTTCGCCCGGATCATGCCGATCGGCGATCAGGACGTGATCCGCGGCATGGTGCGGGCGATGATCGTCCAGCTGGCGACGTTCCACTCCCCCGACGACGTCCGGGTCTCGATCTGCGCGTCCCGCGAGGCGCTGCCGCAGTGGGACTGGGTCAAGTGGCTGCCGCACGCGATGCATCCCACCGAGAACGACGCCGCGGGCCCGGTCCGGCTGATCGCGCCGAGCCTGTCCATGCTGGAGGCGATGCTGGCGGCCGAGCTCAAGGACCGGCCGCGCTTCACCCCCGGGCTGTCGCCCAACGACCTGCCGTACCACATCATCGTCGTGGACGGCGGCCAGGTGACGCCGGACTCGCAGATCGGCGCGGACGGCATCGAGGGCGTCTGCGTCATCGACGTCAGCGGCTCGGTGAACCCGACGGCCGACAACACGATGCTGCGGCTGCGGGTCGCCGCCGACAAGATGGCGATGCTGCGCCGGGACCGTACCGGCAAGGACCTGCCGACCATGCTCGGCAGGGCCGACCAGCTCACCGTCATCCAGGCCGACGGCCTGGCCCGGCAGCTGGCCCCGCTGCGCGCCAGCGCCAGCGCGGGCGGCGGCGGTGAGGAGATGGACGTGCTGTCGGCGTCCACGACGCTGACCGCCCTGATGAACGTGGGCGACCCCCGCGCGCTGGAGCCGCGTACGGCCTGGCAGCCGCGGGCACCGCGCAACCGGATGCGGGTCCCGGTCGGCGTGGACCCCGACGGCCGCCCGGTCGAGCTCGACATCAAGGAGGCCGCGCAGGGCGGCTTCGGCCCGCACGGGCTGTGCATCGGCGCGACCGGTGCCGGTAAGTCGGAGTTCCTCCGTACGCTCGTGCTCGGCCTGGTGATGACCCACTCGTCGGAGACGCTGAACTTCGTCCTCGTCGACTTCAAGGGCGGCGCGACGTTCCTCGGCATGGACGGGCTCAAGCACGTCTCGGCGATCATCACGAACCTGGAGGACGAGCTGCCGCTGGTCGACCGGATGTACGACGCGCTGCACGGCGAGATGGTCCGCCGCCAGGAGTGGCTGCGGGCCGCGGGCAACTACGCCTCGCTGCGCGACTACGAGAAGGCCCGCGAGCAGGGCGCGCCGCTCAAGCCGATGCCGACCCTGTTCATCGTGCTGGACGAGTTCTCCGAGCTGCTGTCGGCCAAGCCCGACTTCGCCGAGCTGTTCGTCATGATCGGCCGGCTGGGCCGGTCGCTCGGCGTCCACCTGCTGCTGGCCTCGCAGCGCCTGGAGGAGGGCAAGCTGCGCGGCCTGGACACCCACCTGTCGTACCGGATCGGCCTCCGGACGTTCTCGGCGGCCGAGTCGCGCGTGGTGCTGGGCGTCCCCGACGCGTACGAGCTGCCGCAGGCGCCCGGCCACGGCTACCTGAAGGTCGGCACCGAGACGATGACCCGCTTCCGGGCGGCGTACGTCTCGGGCCCGTACGAGCCGGAGCCCGACAGCGCTCAGGGCCCGCAGAACGGCAACGTCCAGCGGACGGCTCCGCCGCAGATCGTCGCGTTCGGCCCCGACTACATCCGGCCGCAGGCGATCGAGCAGCCGCAGGGACAGCAACAGCAGCAGGCACCGGCCGAGGAGAGCGGCCCGAAGATCAGCCTGTTCGACCTGGTCGTGAGCCGGCTCGTCAACGCCGGTCCGGACCCGCACCCGATCTGGCTGCCGCCGCTCGACCAGCCGGGCACGCTCGACCAGGTGCTGCCCGGGCTCCAGCAGACCGAGGAGTTCGGCTTCACCACCGCCGGCTGGGACGGCCGGGGCCGGCTGCACGCGTTCGCGGGCATCGTCGACCGCCCGTTCGACCAGCGGCGCGACCCGATGTGGCTCGACCTGTCCGGTGCCGCCGGGCATGTCGGCGTCGCGGGCCAGCCGCAGAGCGGCAAGTCGACCGCGCTGCGCACGCTGATCGCCTCGCTGTCGCTCATGCACACGCCGCAGGAGATCCAGTTCTACTGCCTGGACTTCGGCGGCGGCGCGCTGGCCGCCCTGGAGGGGCTGCCGCACGTCGGCGGCGTGGCCACCCGGCTCGACCCCGACCGGGTCCGCCGTACGGTCGCCGAGGTGTCCGCGCTGATGGAGGCCCGCGAACGGTACTTCGCCGAGCGCGGCATCGAGGGCATCGCGGCGTACCGGCGGATGCGGGCGGCCGGGGAGATCACCGGCGACGGGTTCGGCGACGTCTTCCTGGTGGTCGACAACTGGCTGACCGTACGCTCGGAGTTCGAGCAGGTCGAGTCCACCATCACCGACCTGGCCGGGCGCGGCCTGGGCTTCGGCATCCACATCATCGCGGCCACCAACAAGTGGTCGGAGTTCCGCACCACGATCCGCGACCTGTTCGGGACCCGGCTGGAGCTCAAGCTCGGTGACCCGTACGAGTCGGAGATCAACCGCAAGATGGCGGTGAACGTGCCGGAGGGCCGCCCCGGCCGCGGGCTGAGCCGCGAGAGCCTGCACTTCCTGATCTCGCTGCCACGGCTCGACGGCCGCAGCACGACCGACGACCTGGCCGACGGCATGCGCCAGGTGGTCGAGACGGTCAAGGCTGGCTGGGGCGGCCGGCCGGGCGCTCCGCCGGTACGGATGCTGCCCGACGTGCTGCCCGCGGCTCAGCTGCCGCAGGCGTCCGAGACGGGCAAGCGCATCCCGATCGGGATCGACGAGGACACCCTCTCGCCGGTGCTGCTCAACCTGGAGAACGACCCGCACTTCGTCGTCGTCGGCGACAACGAGTGCGGCAAGTCCAACCTGATGCAGCTGCTCGTCCAGTCGATCAAGGCGCGGAACACCCCGAACGAGGCGCGCCTGATCATGGTCGACTACCGCCGCGCCCTGCTCGACGTGGCCGAGGGCGAGCACGTGATCGGCTACGCCGCCTCGTCCACCGCGGCCAACGGGCTGCTCAAGGACATCAACGGGGCGCTGGTGGCCCGGCTGCCACCGTCCGACCTGACCCCCGAGCAGCTGCGCAACCGGTCCTGGTGGACGGGCTCGGACCTCTACCTGGTCATCGACGACTACGACCTGGTGGCCACCCCGTCGGGCAACCCGATCGCGCAGATCGCCGAGCTGCTGCCGCAGGCCCGCGACATCGGCCTGCACGTGATCCTGTCGCGGTCGATGGGCGGCGCGGGCCGCGCCATGTTCGACCCGGTGATCCAGCGGCTGAAGGACATGGCCAGCCCGGCGCTGGTGATGTCCGGCTCCAAGGACGAGGGCGCGCTGTTCGGCGACGTACGGCCCAGGCCGCTGCCGCAGGGCCGCGGGACGTTCGTCGACCGGCGTACCGGCAAGCGGCTGATCCAGACGGCCTTCGTGGGAGACCAGAACGGGGGCACCGAGGGCGGCTGACCCCGCGCGACATCGGAGAGGGCCTCCACCGGGACACGATCCCGGCGGAGGCCCTCTCTCGTTTCCGCTGGTGGGGCGTTTCTGTCAGCGGGGCGTTTCGGCTGGTCGCGCTAGTCTTGGTCGCCGTTCACGACTCGGGTACGGCCCGGCCGCCAGCCGCGCCGCCGCCCCAGCGGGATGACCGCTCCGCCGAACGCGACGAGCACGGCGAGCAGGACCGTCCCGCCCGCGATGCCGGCGGCGATGCCACGGGTACGGCCGTCCTCGGGGGGCTCGCCGCCGATGTCGATCGGCCCGGCCGCCTGGCGGGTGGCGCCCTGCTGCCCGGGCTGCACCAGGCCGGTGACCGCCTGCATCGGGCTGATCATGCCGTTGCCGCTGCCACCGCCGTTGCCGCCCTCGGCGGTGGCCTTGATCCGCTGGATGACCTGCTCGTAGGTCAGGTCCTTGTGCCGGGAGCGGACCAGCGCGGCGACTCCGGAGGCGTACGGGGCGCCGAAACTGGTGCCGCCCAGCCCGCCGATGTAGCCGGTGGGACCCGTGGAGATGATCCCTTCGCCCGGAGCGGAGACGTCGACGCGCGTCTTGAGGTTGGAGAAGTCGGCGATGGTGCCGTTCTCGTCGGCGGCGGCGACCGAGAGCACGCCCTGGTAGCTGGCGGGGTAGGCCTTCTGCTCCTGCCCCTTCTGCTCGTCGGTCACGTTGCCGGCCGCGGCCACGATCAGCGCGTCCTTCTGCTGGGCGTACCGCACCGCCTTGCGCAGCGCCGGGGTGTCGGGCGCGGACACCGAGACGTTGATGACCTGGGCGCGGTCGGCGGCCCACTGGATCGCCTTGGGCAGCAGCGTGTTGTCGTTGGTGCTCTCGCCCGCGGTGAACTTGGCGTTCACGAGCTTGGCCCTCGGTGCCACCCCGACGAACGGGACCCCGTGGGACTGCCGCCGGTCGGCGGCGGCGATGATGCCCGCCACCTCGGTCCCGTGCTGGAAGCAGTCGTTCGCGGTGGTCTTGGTGGCGTCGAACTCGGCCACGACCCGTCCCGCCAGCTGCGGATGCTTGGCACTGATCCCGCTGTCGACCACCGCGACGGTCACGCCCTCGCCGCGGGTGACCTTCCACGCCTCCTGGAAGTCCAGCCGCCGCTGCGGCCACGGCTCCTGCGTGATCTGGGCGGCCGGCTGTCCTTGGGCCGGATTGCACTGCACCGGCGCCGCCATCGGCGCCGCCGCCACCGGGGGTGCGAACGCCGTGGCCAGCACGACGCAACCAGCACCGGCCACGAGTCCCGCTACGCGCATGCTCTTAACTCTCCTGAAGCCTCGGGAACGGCACCACGACTCTAAGGGATCGCGGCGACCCGGAGCCGCCGGTCACCGGTCGCCCCCGATCTTGCTGAGCGCGTCGTTGATCGCCTCGGTGATCTGCTCCATCTGCCGCAGCCCCCGCTCGGCGGTGTCGTCGGCGGCCGTGTCGCCGGCGGCCTCCGGAGCCGCCCTCGGCTGGTCACGCAGCTCGTCCAGGGCCGCGTTCACCGCCGCGACCAGGCGCTCACCCAGATCCTCGGGAGGAAGGGCCAGCGCTTCGCGGGCCTCGGCCAGTACCCGGTCCAGATCCGCACTTGAGAACTCGGTCAAGCCGGCCTTCCCCTCCGTGATGGTTCCAGTGCGCAGGAGCCTAGTGACCGATCGTGGCGGACCCGGGTGGGACGCGGTGGCTGTTGCAGACATTTGTCACGGTTCGCCCGAACCTCCAGTAAGACGGGCGTTACCATCTGGCTGGTGCACGCCCCCTCCCCGACATTCCAGCCGCCCCCGCCGAGCCTGCCTTCCCCAGGCCGCTCCCGGAGGCGCTTCGTCGTGCCACTGGCGGTGGTGGGCGTCGTCGCGGTGCTGCTGGCCGTGCTCGGCGTCACGGGCGGCCTCGCGGAGACGCCGCCGCAGCCGGTCAAGCAGGCGGGCGAGGAGATCGACCAGGGCCGGTTCAAGGTGACCGTACGGGACGCGCGGATCGCGGCGAGGAACGCCTTCGGACCGGGCAAGGAGCGCTACATCGTCGTGCGGATGCGCGTGGTCAACACCGGGAACGACACCGCCTCGCTCAGCGGGAGCGGGCTGTCAGGGGGCGTGGCCGCGCGGACGAAGGCCGGCAAGTGGGTCAAGCCGGACGATGCCGAGGGCCTGGTCGCGGGATCCAAGACCTCCGTCATCCAGCCGGGCCTTCCGGTGGAGGCGTCGGTCATGTGGAAGGCGGGCCCGACCGACGCGCCCCGGCAGTTCACCGTGGGGCTGCGCAGGTGGGCCTACGAGCCCGGCTTCACCGACTCCACGTACCGCTGGCGGCTGGACACCAAGGGCGACAAGATGGCCGGACGCCTGACGCTGACGGTGGCGCAGTCATGAACGTCCAGGCGATTCTCGTACGGGGCGGCGCCGGCATCACCGGAACGGCGCTGCTGGCCACCGCGATGTGGCTGTACACGCTGCGTCCCGACGTGCGGGCCAAGGAACTGGAGCCGATCCGTACCGGCGGCGAGATCGGCGCGGTCGTCACGACCCCCGACTTCCGCCTCCGGGTGGAACGCGTGGACGCCGCCCGTTCGCTCTCCTCCACGCTCGGGAATCCCGAGCGGACCGAAGGGATCTTCCTCATCGTCCGGTTCCGGGCATCGAGCCAGAAGGAGCCGATCAAGCTCCAGTCGATCGTGCTGGAGACGCCCGGCGGGTACAGCTTCCGCCCGGCCCCGCGGCTCGGGACGAGCTCCGCCTCGATCCCCGAGTTCCAGCCGATGATCTGGACCAAGTCCGCGCATGTCTTCGAGCTCCCACAGCAGGCCGCCGCCGGAGCCAAGCTCGTGGTCGGTACGGGCGGGCTGCTTCCCCAGCTGTCGTCCGCCGTCGAGGTCGACCTGGGCCTCACCGACGCCAAGGTCGAGGCGGCGGCCGAGGCGTACGACCTGCGCGGGGGGAGACCATGACCGGACGGCATGCGTACACGCCCGCAGAGCCCCCGAAGCCCCCGGAGCCCTCGGAAGAGGACCCGTTCGAGCGGACGCGGCCCGACCCCACCCCGGTACCGGTCATGGGACCACGGGACCGGCGGTTCCTGGAGTGCATGGCGCTGCTGACGCTGCTGCCCATCCTGCTGGTCCTGCGCTGGAACGTGGACGCCGACCTCGCCGCCAAGGTCGTCGACCCGCCGGAGAAGCAGACCGTCGTGCCCCGTACGACGGTCGCGACCTGGCGGAACGTGAAGTGGCGGCTGCACGGACAGGCGGTCGGCGGACCCCCTCCCGGTCAGGAGCCCGAGGTGGCCGTGCTGCAGCTGACCCTGGCCGTCAAGCCGCTGGACGACGCGAGCGCCAAGGGGCTGTACGGGCTCAAATACAGCGTCGCCGACTCCGAAGGGCACGCATGGACGGCCTCGGGCTCCCTCGCGACGCCCCCGCGCGGAGGCATCGCGACGAAGCTGACCGTCAAGGTCGCGCTACCGCGTTCCAAGACGGATTCGGTGATGTTGGAGATCCGGCCGCCGCGGTACCTGCATCCCCATGGGCCATTGCCTTCGCTGCGTTTCGCACGTTGACCCTGGTCATCACGAGGTTGAACGTGGCGGCCAGCAGGCAGATCCGCAGGATCTCGAAGACCAGGCCCGTGCCGAACCCGACCAGCGACTGGCGGGGCAGCCACCAGTCCAGCGGGTGCGCGCCGACCAGCTCGTACACCTGCCGCGCGGCCACGTTCTCGAGCACGTGCAGCCCCATGAACAGCGCGCAGAACGCCCCGAACGGCACCAGCCCGGACCGGCGTACCAGGCGCAGCCCGTACCAGGCGGGGAGCCACAGGTCGCGGATACCGCGGGTGAGAACCTCGCGGGGGCTGTTGTGGCGCTCGATGCCGCCGGCCCGGGCCAGCCGCCGGCCGGCGCGGCCGCGGCCGAGCACGACCTGCTCGTCGCCGGCGTCCAGGCCCAGGATCACCCCGGCGACCACCAGCCAGATGAGCCCGCCGAGCACCGCGTACCGGAGCGCGGGCCACAGCTCCAGTACGGGCCCGGCCGTCTCCGTCAGCGCCTGCCAGGCCTTCCGGGCGGTCACCCAGTCCCCGGCCGCCTTGCGCAGCTCGTCGATCGTGAAGAGTCCGAACAGCGCGAAGTTGACCTCGAAGAACGCCAGCAGCATGCCGCCCGCCCCCGGCAGCCGGTGCCGCAGCAGCCATTCCGCGAGCAGCTTGAGGCCCAGGAACGCGACGGTGAGCCCGATCGCCAGCGCCAGATGCTTCTCCAGCTGGATCAGCATGCCCAGGCCCTTGGTGTTCCCCTCGAATCCCTCCTCGGCGAACCCCCGGCTCTGCGCCAGGTTCGCGAAGTCCCGGGCGTCCTCGCCCTGCATCCCCCAGGCCAGGTAGAAGATCACGAACGGCAGCACCGCCCGGCTGATCGCGCCCGTCACCGGCTCGTCGTTGCCGACCGCCCAGGGCGTGAGATCCCCGTCCGCCTCCCGCGCGTGCACCACCGCCAGCCCCTCGCGGACGCAGTGCACCATCACCACCGTGATCGCCAGCGAGATCATCACCAGCAGGCTGACCGTGACCAGCGGCGCCACGTTCGCCATCGGCCCCTTGATCACGCTGAGCCGGTAACCGCCCTCCAGGACCCCGAAGCGCAGCAACTCCCCGACGGTGAACCAGAGCGCGAGCGGCAGCACGAACCGTCCCGCGAGCGCGAGCGTGGCCCACGGCAGGATGATCGGCGAACGAGGGGACAGTCCGAGCACCAGCCAGATGGTACAGATCCGGACGAACCAGGACCCTGTCCTTGCAGCAGAAACACCGAACCGGCGGATCCGGCCCCCGACCGCCCCGCCAGTCCGAGGCTAGAGATCAATGCGGGCGAGTTCGTCCCCGGCGCCTATTTGGGCGAGCGAGGAGATTGAACCGGGGGTTGAGGGTTCTCGCGCCGATGGCCTGGGTGGGGTGGGCTTCGGCGGCGAAAGTCTCCGGGGTGGGTTCAACGAAATCGTTGAAGACATGACTGTTGGAGAGAACGAAAGAGCCCGGGCGGGCCGTGCCGTTCGGGGGCGCGGGGGTACGGAAGGGCCGGCTTCTGGACGGCGGCGGTGGTGGACGCTGCCGGTGGTGAGCGCCGCTCAGCTGCTCGTGGTGCTGGACGGGACGATCGTGAACATCGCCCTGCCGTCGGCGCAGGACGCGCTCGGGATGTCGGACGCGAGCCGGCACTGGGTGATCACCGCGTACGCGGTGGCGTTCGGCGGGCTGCTGCTGATCGGCGGCAGGATCAGCGGCGCACTCGGGCATCGGCGGACGTTCACCGTCGGGCTGGTCGGGTTCGCCGCCGCGTCGGCGGTGGGCGGGGCGGCCGTGAATCCCGAGATGCTGTTCGCGGCGCGGGCGCTGCAGGGGGTGTTCGCCGCCGCGCTCGCGCCTGCGGCGCTGTCGCTGCTGACGACCACGTTCACCGAGACGCGGGAGCGGGGCCGGGCGTTCGGCGTGTTCGCGGCGGTCGGTGCCGCCGGGTCGGCCGTGGGGCTGGTCCTCGGGGGCCTGCTCACCGAGTACGCGGGCTGGCGGTGGTGCCTCTACATCAACGTCCCGATCGCGGCGCTGGCGGTGCTCGGCGCGACCGTCGCGCCAAGGGACCGTCCGCTGAAGGGCGGAGGGTTCGACGTCGCGGGGGCACTCCTCAGCGCGGCGGGCTTCGGGGCGGTGGTGTACGGGTTCAACGAGGCTCAGCCGCTCGGGTGGGGCTCGGCCAAGGTGGTGGCGCTGCTGGTAGGCGGCGTCGTGCTGCTGGCCGCGTTCGTGGCCGTCGAGGTGCGGTCGTCGCGGCCGCTGCTGCCGATGCACGTGCTGCTGGACCGGGCCCGCGCCGGGGCGTTCATCTCGATCACCCTGATGTTCGTCGCGATGTTCGGGTTCTACCTGTTCATGAGCTACTACACCCAGACGGTGCTGGGCTACTCGCCGGTTCAGGCGGGCATGACGCTCATCATCAACGCGCTGGCCGCCCTGATCGGCTCGACGCTCATCGCTGGGCGGCTGCTGGGACGGGTCGCGCCCGGCGCACTGATCGTGCCGGGCCTGGCGGTCGCCGCCGCCGGGATGTTCATCCTGACCTTCCTGACGGCGCAGAGCAGCGACGTCCTGCCGCTGTACCTGGCGCCGGCGATGGTGCTCACGGGGCTGGGCCTCGGGTGCGTCATCCCGCCGACCGCGAGCCTGGCCACGGCGGGGATGCAGGGGTACGACATCGGAGCGGCGGCCGCGGCGTACAACGCCTCCCAGCAGCTCGGGGCCGCGCTCGGCACGGCGCTGCTCAACACCATCGCCGCCAGTGCGGCCGCGTCCTATCTGGGGTCGGACGGGGACGCCGCGACCGTGCACGGCTACGCCACGGCGCTGGCGGTCGCCTTCGGGATCCTGCTCGCCGCCGCCTGCATCGCCGTACCGCTGACCCGGCCGCGGAGGAGGGCGGGCGCCTAGGAAACGACAGACCCCGCCGGCCCGTGGGTACGGGACGGCGGGGTCTGTTCAGGCGGTGGGCCTGGTCAGATCGCGACCTGGAGGGCTGCGACTTCACCGGTCTTGGCGCTGATGGTGCTGTCGACGCTCACACCGCCGGCGGCAAGGACGCGGACGGTCCAGTCGCCGTCGGCGGCGAAGAAGCGGAACACGCCTTCGTCGCCGGTGACGACCTCGGCGGTGAACTCACCGGTCGAGTCGAGCAGCCGGGCGTAGGCGCTGGACACCGGGGTGCCGTCACGGGTGACGGTGCCCTGGATGACGGCCTCGTTGGTCAGGTCGACGGTCGCCGGCAGGTGCGCCGTCTGCTCGGGTGCTGCGCAGCCCTGGGTCATGATGTTCTCCTTCTCCGCCGTGCTCGGCGGGATGATCTCCGGTACGGGCGGAAGGGTGATTACTTGGGGTCGCCGAGCTCGACCGGCACGCCGACGAGCGAGCCGTACTCGGTCCAGGAACCGTCGTAGTTCTTGACGTCGGGCAGGCCGAGCAGCTCGCGCAGGGCGAACCAGGTGTGCGAGGAGCGCTCGCCGATCCGGCAGTAGGCGATGATCGGCTTGCTCAGGTCGACGCCGGCCGCGGTGTAGATCTCGCGGAGCTCCTCGTCGGACTTGAACGTGCCGTCGTCGTTGGCCGTCTTGGACCACGGGATGCTGCGCGCGGTCGGCACGTGGCCGGCCCGCTGCGCCTGCTCCTGCGGCAGGTGGGCGGGAGCCATCAGCTTGCCGCTGAACTCGTCGGGCGAGCGGACGTCGATCAGGCCCTTGGTGCCGATGGCGTCGACGACCTCGTCGCGGAAGGACCGGATGCTGAGGTCCTGGTCCTTGGCCTTGTAGGAGGTGCCGGGCCGCTCGGGCACGTCGGTGACCAGCTCGCGGGAGTCCAGCTCCCACTTCTTGCGGCCGCCGTCGAGCAGCTGGACCTTCTCGTGGCCGTACAGCTTGAAGTACCAGTACGCGTACGCGGCGAACCAGTTGTTGTTTCCGCCGTACAGAATGACCAGGTCATCGTTGGCGATGCCCTTGGACGACAGCAGCTGCTCGAAACCGGTGCGGTCGACGAAGTCGCGGCGGACCGGGTCCTGCAGCTCGGTCTTCCAGTCGATCTTCACGGCGCCACGGATGTGGCCCTTGTCGTAGGCGGAGACATCTTCGTCGACCTCGACGAGAACGAGGCCGGGCGAGTCCAGGTTCGACTCGACCCATGCGGCGTCCACCAGGACGTCTGAGCGGCTCATGCGGGAACCTCCCTGTCGGAACGGATCTTCGTGGTGATGCGGCGGATCAGCGGGTACATCTCGCAGCCGAGGCAGAACCCGAACGCCGCGTTCAGGAACGCCGCCCCCAGCGCGAAGGCGGTGGCACCGATACCGAGCCAGGTGAGGCCCAGCGCGTAACCGATGGTCCCGGCCAGGGCGAATCCGAGCCCGACCGCCTGGGCGAACCGGGGCGGGGCCGCGTCCTCGAGCTCGGCGGGCGGGCCGATCCGGGGGCGGACCAGCGTCCGGAAGACCAGCCCGTACGGGGCGTACCCGAGGCCGAGGAAGGTCGGGATCGCGAAGATCACGGCCTGGACGGCGAGGAGCACCCAGTTTCCCGTGACCAGGACGGCGATCAGGACGATCGTGGTGATGGCCGCGGCCAAGCGCTGCCCACGCGGATCAACCTGCATCGGGGTGCTCCTGGCGGAGAGAATCTGTGCGTACGAGCGGAAGTCGACGTGCTCGGGAACGGCGGGCGCGATGCCTCAGGCCATACGACAGAGCGAAGCCGACAGGCGGCAGAAGTCCACCGCGCGACGCTTCGTGAGCAGCTGCTCTGTCCAGTAACGCACGGTCCGATGGTAAGCCGAGATCCGTGGCGATGTCACATCCGTCTCGGCTTTCGAGACAGTGACACTTGCCTTGACGCAGGTCATCGCCGTCCCGCTCACGTGATGGCCTGGCCGAGAGCGGCGATGACATCGGCCTTGCGGGGCTGTCCGGCGGCCCGCTGGACGATCGTTCCGGTGCCGTCCAGGACGAGCACGGTGGGGGTACGGAGCACGTTCAGCTCGCGGACGAGTTCGAGCCGGTCCTCGGCGTCGATCTCGATGTGGGCGACCCCGTCGACCATCGCGGCGACCTCGCCGAGGATCCGGCGGGTCGAGCGGCAGGGGGCACAGAACGCGCTGGAGAACTGCACCAGGGTGGCGCGTTCGCCCAGCTCAGCACCCAGCGCTTGAGCTTCGAGACGTCCGTCCACGCTTCCCTTTCGCAGCGTTCCGTCGCGGTGCCGCCTGATCAGCCCGAAAACGGTGGCCGCCAGAAGCACCACGGCCGCGACCAGTGCACCTTCCACGTACCCCTCAACGGCGCCGGCGCCGGGTCTCTTCCCGCTCAGGCGGGAATGCTGAGAAGCGGCCGGCCGTCCAGCGTGACGATCTCGAACGAGGAGAGCTGCTCGCGGTGGAACATGGTGGAGCCCATGTACTGGCCGAAGCCCTTCCGGTACGCGACGTGCCAGCTCCCCAGCATGTCCCGCTGCCCGTCGCGGGCGACGGCGAAGAACCGGCACGTTCCGCCGTACGGGGCGCCCGCCAGGTACAGCTCGATCTTCGTGCCCCACTTCTTCCGGTAGAGGACGATCTCGCCCTTCACACCGGCGTCGGCGGCGCGGATCCTCTCGGCTCCCGGGCTGGTGGTGATCGAGGGCGAGGAAGGCGTCACGGGGACGGCGACGGGCTCGTCCTTCACCGAGGTCAGCAGGGCTCCGGCCAGAACCCCGACCAGCAGCAGCGCGCAGGCGGCCAGCGCGGCGGGTGCCCACCACAGCCGTCCGGCGGACGGCGGTCGGCGCAGGATCGGCAGCCTGCGGCGCTTCTGTGCGGCGCGGGTCAGGAGCGAGTCGAGCAGTTCCGGTGGCGGCCCTGCCATCTGCTCGATCTGCCGTTCGGTGACCCGTCCCAGCAGGGCGGGAAGGCCCGCCAGCCCGGCCAGCTCGTCCCGGCAGGCCGGGCAGCCGTCCAGGTGGGAGTCCAGCCGGGTCCGCTCGCCCGGCTCGATCGCGCCCAGGACGTACACGCCGAGCGCGATGCGCATCTCCCCGCAGTCGTTCATGGCGCCAGCCCCCGCTCCTCCAGCGCGAGTTTGAGCGCCCGCAGGGCGTAGTAGCTGCGGGACTTCACGGTGCCGGCCGGGATGCCGAGCGCCTTGGCGGCCTCGGCCACCGAACGGCCCCGGTAGTACGTCTCCACCAGGACGGCGCGGTGCTGCGGGCTGAGATCGGCCATGGCCTCGGCCACTGTCCACGACTCCAGCGCCCGGTCGATGTCGTCGGAACCGGCGGCGGTCATCATCAGGTGCTCGTCGATCCCGGTCTCGATCGGGCGCGCGCGCCTGGCCCGATGGGCGTCCACCACCAGGTTGCGCGCCACGGTGAACAGCCACGGCCGTACGGGACGTCCCGCGAGCGCGTCGGGATGCCGCCAGGCGCGCAGCAGCGTTTCCTGGACGATGTCCTCCGCCTGGGGCCGGTCGCCGCCGGTCAGCCGGAGGACGTAGCCGAGGAGAGGTCCACCGTGCTCGTCGTACAGAGCACGGAGCAATCCCTCGTCCGCGGTCGGGCCCACACAACAGACACGTACGCCTGTCCGTATCGGTTCACAAGGCCCGGCCCGCAATCGTGATCTTCTTGCCCCGGCGGCCGGCCGGCTCGCGCGCGCAGGCGGCCCAGGCGAGCAGCGCCAGGACCAGGACGGCCGCCCAGATGAGGTGGGTGTCGTCGAACCGTTCGTGCTCCGGCGGTACGAACAGCGCGAACCGGGGCGGGACCACCGCGGCCACCACGAAGATCGCCAGGACCGCGCCCCCGACCGCCGCCCCCGGCGCGGTCGCACCGCTGAACCGTACGGCGGCCCCGGCCAGCCCGAGCGTCAGGGCGAACAGCCCCGCCGCCTCCAGCGTCACCTCGGCCCATGGCAGGGCCTTGCCGCCGGAGCCCGCGTACCCCAGGCCCAGCACCGCCGCCCACCAGACCGCCACCACCGGCAGGACAAGCGCAACGCGCAGGGCCTGGCGCACGGGCCGCTGAACCGGCACCACGTCGGTGATGTCCCGGGCCGGGTCTTCCAGGACGAACGCGGCCCCCAGCGCCCCGGCGAGCGCCGCGATCCGGAGCAGGGTGAGCAGCGTGCCCACGTCCCCGTTCCCGCCCACGGCGGCCGGAGCGGCGATCAGGGCGAGGCCCAGCCCGCCGGCTCCGGCCAGCGCCTTCCAGGGCAGCGTCCTCGCGGCGGGGCGGATCAGCGCGTTCGGCTTCATGCGCACTTCCAGTCCCGGTCGACGGCGGCCTCGGCCGGGACGGTGACGCCGAGCAGAGCGGCGGCGCGGTCGGGCGTGGTGCTCGGCCGTACGAGCTCGGCCCAGGACGCCTTGACCTTGGCGGCCATCTCCGCCGTGGGCCGGTCCAGCATCGCCTTGACGACGGCGTACTCGCGATCGCGCACCACCAACGGACTTACCGGCGCGGCGATCATGCCCATGCCCCCGGCGCCTGCGATGGCGGCCCGCGCCTCGCCGTGCTGGGCCTCGCCGTCGGGGATGCCGCTGATCGCCATCCACATCATGACGATCCCCCGGGCGTCGCAGTACACGCCCGACTCGGACTCGTCGTTCACCACGAGCCCCCGGGCGAAGCTCGCCGCGAACTCCAGCCGGCGCTCACCGTCCCACGCGGTGCCCACGGTGACCTCGCCGGGAGAAGCGGGCGGCAAGCCCCGCATCCCGGAAGGGCCGTCGAGCGCGTAGACCTGCTGCCGTACGGTGAGCTCCCGCGTCGCGGCCGGCGCCCCGGCCAAGGAGCGCACCCCTTCGGCGACCTGGCGCCATTCGCCGATCCAGGGCTTGAATTCGGGGAACGCGCAGTACGTCGTCGGCATGCGGCGTTCGCAGTCCTGGACGGAGGCGGGCTCGTTGGTGGCCTGCTCCCTGGCCGCGACCAGCTCGGCCGACGGCCCCTGGACCTGCATCGTCGCGCCGACCAGCGTCACGGCCAGCGCACCCGCAGCCGTGGCTCGGATCGCCACCGTACGGCCGCCGCTCACCATGACCGCGACCAGGACCAGCAGCAGGGCCAGGCCCGCGAGGTACAGCACGTGCCAGCCGGCGGGCCTGCCCACCAGATCCGCCGGCAGCGGCCGCGCGCCCTCGCCCGCGACCAGCGGCGCCAGCCAGCGCAGCCCGCCGGGCTCGGACACGAAGACGAACGTGATCGCGATGAGGACCACCACGGCCAGCGGCCCCGCGAGCACCGAACGCACCAGCCGGGCCAGCATCACCCCCAGCCCGCCGAACAGCAGCACCAGCAGCGGGCCGGTGAGGAGTTCGGAGACGGGGACAGGGCCCACCGCACCGGGCCGCAGGGCCTCCCGCGCGAACCCGCCACCGATCACGAGCACCGCGACGAGCGCCAGCGGCACGAGCGAGAGGGCGTGCGCGACCGTACGGCGCCATCCGGGCAGGACGAGGACACCGAAATGCGCCTCGGTGCCGTGGCGACGGGACCGCAGTACAGCCGCGTTCACCGCGACCAGGCCCGCGAACCCGATCATGAGTGCCCCGAGCTGCGTCTCGCGCCCCACCTCGTGCAGTACGGGGAAGACCTCCTCGCCTGCACCCTTCGGCCACATCAGCAACGTCACGTACCCGAGCACCGCGAGGACGACCAGCGGATGCAGCAGCAACCGCCGCGACTCGACCCGCGCCAGCGCGAACACCGTCCGCCCCATCACCGACCTCGGCACGGGCATCGGCACCCGCCGCTCCTTCTCCAGAACACTCACGCTGCCGCCTCCACCATCCCGTCGAGGGCCAGCAGGTAGCCGTCCTCCAGCGTCGGCTCGACCAGCTGCGCTCCGGCCGGCGGGTGGCCGACGTTGCGGAACTCGCCGGTGCCGGTACGCCAGCCCGCCAGGGCCTCCGGGACGCGGTCGGCGCTCGACCACACCCGGCCCTCGGCCAGCGCGGCCAGTTCGGCCGGGGTGCCGTCGAACCGCACCCGCCCGTCCTTCATGACCACGACGCGGCGGCAGAGCATCGCCACGTCCTCGGTCTGGTGGGTCGACAGCAGGACGGTACGGCCCTCGCCCGCCTCGGCGATCAGCTCGCGGAAGCGCATCCGCTGCTCCGGGTCCAGGCCCACGGTCGGCTCGTCCAGGACGAGGAAGCCCGGATCGCCCACCAGGGCGGCGGCGAGGGCCACCCGCTGCCGCATCCCGCCGGACAGGGCCTTGATCCGCTTGCCGCGCACCTCGGCGAGGCCGACGGAGTCCAGTACGCGCCGTACCTCCGCGTGCCGGGCACCGCGATGCGTCATCTCCTTGAGGATCGCCACGTAGTCGACGAACTCGAAGGCCGTGAAACCCGGATGGAAGCCGGGGTTCTGCGGCAGGTAGCCCAGGACCCGCCGGGCTTCGGTACGGCCGCGTACCGACGAAGGATCGTGGCCCAGCACGCTCAGCGAGCCCTGGTCGGGACGCATGGCGGTCGCCAGCAGCCGCAGCAGCGTCGTCTTGCCCGCGCCGTTGGGGCCGAGCAGGCCGGTGACGCCGCGTTCGAGGCGCAGCGACACCTCGTCCACCGCCCGGGTGCCGCGGTACGCGAGGACCAGCCCCGATGCCGTGATCGTCATGTCAGCCTCCTGGCCGCGAATCGGAAGGACGTGTCGAGGTGGCGGCCGTTCTCGAACCGGTTCCGGACGGCCACCAGGAGCGCGACCGCGGCGAGCGCGGCGACGGCGCCGCCGGCCCTCCCGGCCGCCGTGAACGGGAAGAACATGTGCTGGGCGACCAGGTAGTTGAACCCGAGCGCCGCCATCCAGCAGGTACCGACCAGCGCGGGCGCGCCGACCGGGCCCAGCCAGGGCATCAGCGACAACCCGAGCGCCGTGAGCGCCAGAGCGGGTAGCAGCCAGCCCGCCGCGACCGTCGCGAACGAGGGCATCGCCAGGCTGCCGACCAGGGCCAGCGGCACCGTGGTCGCCAGGACCGCGAGCGCCCGCAGCATCAGCAGCCGGAACGTGTGCAGCGGCGCGACCACCGCCATCTCGTACGTCGGGTCCAGTCCAGGGCCGAACGACAGCGTGACCCCGGCCAGTGGCAGAAGCGGAGCCGTCGCCAGCAGCAGCAGCGGTGTCGCCGTACGGCCCACCGCGATGCTCAGCACCAGGACCGTGACCACCGCCAGCAGCCATGACCGCCGCAGCACCGGCGTCGCCGCCAGCAGCCGGGCCGTGTGCTCGGGTACGCGCACCTTGAGCAGCAGCGATTCGGTGATCCCGGGACGCGGCGCGTCCATCTCGTCGGAGATCCGCGCCCAGCCGGCCTCCAGGACGGCCGGATCGGTCTGCTGCGCGAGCACCGCACGGCAGTGCCCGCAGGCCTTCAGGTGCTCGTCCGCCGACCACAGCAGGGGCGGTGCGAGCCGTCCGGCCACGTACGCCCGCAGGTCGTCATCGGGCAGATGCCAGGTCATGCCAGCTCCCCCCGCAGTTGCCGGCGGGCCCGCATGGCCCGCGTCTTGACCGTGCCGGAAGGGATGCCGAGCAGGACGGCGGCCTCCCGTGTGGTGAGGCCGTCGATCACGGTCGCCTGGAGGACGGCGCGCAGCTCGGGCGACAGGCGTTCGAGCGAGCCGCCGAGATCGCCGTGTTCGACGCCCGCCAGCACGCGTTCCTCGGCGGACTCCTCCTGCCGGTGCCGTACGCGGGTCAGGGCCTGCCGCAGCCGTCCGCGCGCCCCGTCCCCGCGCAGCGCGTCGATCAGGCGCCGCGAGCCGATCCGCCACAGCCAGCCGGCGACATCGCCGTCATGCCGGTAGCGGGCACTGCCGCGCCACACCGCCAGGAACGTCTCCTGTACGACGTCGTCCACGACGGCCTGGTCGGCGCACCGCGTGCGCAGGCGCGCCGCCAGCCAGGGCGCGAACCGCCGGTACAGCTCCTCGAAGGCGTGCCGGTCGCCGTCCGCGGCGGCTCTGAGGAGCTCCGCGTCGCCGTCCGGCCCCGCCCTGTTCATTCCGGTCACACCCCCTCATCGGAACGAGTCACCGTTCCGGTTCACGGGTGCGCCGGAACGCCTACGACTGCGCGAGCTTGCTCAGCTGGAGGTTCTCGGCGGTCGCGGCGACCCGCAGTCCTTCGGGGGTCGGCTGGACCTCGCTGATCCGCGAGCCGACGGGCAGGTCGGTGACCGGGACGGTCCAGGTGAGCTGCCGCTGGATGAGGTTCAGCGGGATCTGGGCGCCGCCCGTACCGACCGAGACGGGGGTGATGGCCAGGCCCTTGTCGACGACCTTGACCGACACGACCGCGGTGCCGTTGAGCGGGAGGCCCATGAGTGAGCCGGTGAGGTCCACCTGGAGGTCGTCGCCCTTGGGGCCGATCTTCTTGACCTCCTTGGGCGCGCGCTGCTGGATCGCCCCGTACGGGATCACGGCGGACGCGGTGGCCGTCCGGACGGTCATGTTGGCGGAGTTGCCCGCGGTGACGTCGCTCAGCGGGGCCTTCAGGCCGCGCATCTCGATCTTGACGTCGGTCACCCGGACGTCCTCCTGGGTCCAGTCGCCGATGCCCACCTCGATCCGGTCGTACTCGCCGCCGACCGCCTGGGTGAGGAACGGGAAGCCGTGGATCTTGACGTCCGGCTGCCGCAGCAGGTTGTACTGCGACTGGATCTGCTGCCCGATCTGGTCCTGGGCGATCCGGACCCCGATCCGGTCGGTGGCGATGACGCCGCCGACGACTAGGACCAGCAGGACCAGCAGTACCTTCCGCATGGACTCTCCTCAGGACGTCGGCGTCGCGGGGGACGGCGCGCGGCGCGCGCGGGAGGGCTCACATTAGCGGGGGGCACCGCGGCGTCGAGTCGCCCCGCAGAATGACATTCCGGTCTTCTCCCAGCACAGCTGTGAGATCAACGCTGTGACATCAACCACCCGCGAACGGGGGCAGCACCTCGACGACGCCGCCCTCCGGCAGCGCGATGGCCGCGTGCGGCCGCGTACCGACCGGGGTGCCGTCGACCAGGAACGAGCTGCGCTCCACGACGCGACCGAAATCGGGTGTTCGCCCATCCAGCCGGGCCGCCGCCGCGAGCGCGTCGGCCAGGGTCACGGCGTCGTACGGCTCCTCGTGTACCCCCGCGGCGGCCTTCGCCGCCGCCCAATATCTCAACGTTCCCTTGGCCATGACCCAAGCGTCTCATTCCGCTGCCCTTACGGTCCCGTCACCATGCGCCCATTGCCCCGATGGTCACCTCGGATATGCTCAGGGGAGAGGGATCCGGGCGATGGGGCCAGGAAGTTCATCCGAACAGTCCAGCGTGGCGCCGCGTCGCAAGCCCTCAGGCCGAGGTGTCGCCTCGCCGGGCGAGGACGATGGGCCGCCTGGATCCTGATCATTCTGGGAGGCGGCACTTGAGCAGCTTGCTCCTGCTGACCAACGCTTTGGAACCTTCCGACGAGGTCCTGCCCGCGCTGGGCCTCCTGCTGCATTCGGTACGGGTCGCGCCCGCCGAGGCGTCCGCGCTGATCGACGCGCCACCCGCCGACGTGGTGCTGGTCGACGCCCGCCGCGACCTGGTCCAGGCCAAGAGCCTGTGCCGGCTGCTGCGCACCACCGGGCTCGACTGCCCGCTGCTGGCGATCGTCACCGAGGGCGGGCTGGCCGCGCTGAGCCCCGAATGGGGCCTGGACGACGTGCTGCTGAAGACCGCGGGGCCCGCCGAGGTGGAGGCCCGGCTGCGGCTGGCCGTCGGCCGCGCGGCCGCGGGCGCCGAGGCCGACGACATCCCCGGCGAGATCCGCAGCGGTGAGCTCACCATCGACGAGGCCACCTACACCTCGCGGCTGCGCGGCCGGGTCCTGGACCTGACGTTCAAGGAGTTCGAGCTGCTGAAGTACCTCGCCCAGCACCCGGGCCGGGTCTTCACCCGCGCGCAGCTCCTGCAGGAGGTGTGGGGGTACGACTACTTCGGCGGCACCAGGACCGTGGACGTGCACGTCCGGCGGCTGCGGGCCAAGCTCGGCGCCGAGTACGAGTCCCTCATCGGAACGGTGCGCAACGTCGGCTACCGCTTCGTCCCCGACCACCGTCCGGGCAGCGACTCCGAAGAGGCCAAGCCCGTCCCCACCGGCTGACCCCACGTTGACAGGCTGACCCACGTTGACTCGTGGCGTGTTCGCCTCTTTCACCGGGGTGGAAGGGCGAACACGCCACGAGTCAACCGTCAGCCGAAGCGGCCGGTGATGTAGTCCTCGGTGGCCTTCTGCTCCGGGTTCGTGAAGATGTTGCTGGTGTCGTCGATCTCGATCAGCTTGCCGGGCTTTCCGGTGCCGGCGATGTTGAAGAACGCGGTCCGGTCGCTGACCCGGGCGGCCTGCTGCATGTTGTGCGTCACGATCACGATCGTGAACTGGCTCTTCAGCTTGGCGATCAGGTCCTCGATCGCCAGCGTGGAGATCGGGTCCAGCGCCGAGCACGGCTCGTCCATCAGCAGCACCTGCGGCTGGACGGCGATGGCGCGGGCGATGCACAGCCGCTGCTGCTGGCCGCCGGACAGGCCGGCGCCGGGCTTGCTCAGCCGGTCCTTGACCTCGTTCCAGAGGTTGGCGTCCTGCAGCGAGCCCTCGACGATCTCGTCGAGGTGGGCCTTCTTGCGCACCCCGTTCAGCTTCAGCCCGGCGGCCACGTTGTCGTAGATCGACATGGTGGGGAACGGGTTGGGGCGCTGGAAGACCATGCCGACGACGCGGCGGACGGCGACCGGGTCGACGGCCTGGTCGTACAGGTCCTCGTCGTCCAGCATGACCTTGCCCTCAACGCGGGCGCCCGGGATCACCTCGTGCATCCGGTTGAGCGTGCGCAGGAACGTGGACTTGCCGCAGCCCGAGGGGCCGATGAACGCGGTCACCGAGCGCGGCTCGACCGTCATCGAGATGTCCTCGATGGCGTGGACGCCGCCGTAGTAGGCGTGCAGCCCGGAGACTTCGATCCGCTTGGCCATGGGGTGAATGCTCCTTGTCGAGTGGTCGCGAGGCTCAGTGGCCGCCGGACGGGCGGTACATCCGGGCGACCAGGCGGGCACCCAGGTTGAGCAGCATGATGATCAGGATCAGCACCAGCGCACCGGCCCAGGCCCGGTCGATGGAGTTCTGGTTGGGGTCGGCGGCCTGCTCCCAGATGAACGTGGGCAGCGAGGCCTGCGGACCGTCGAACGGGTTGGTGTTGATCGCCTTGGTGAAGAAGATGGTCAGCAGCAGCGGGGCGGTCTCGCCCATCACGCGGGCGACGGCCAGCATCACGCCGGTGATGATCCCGGTGAGCGCGGTGGGCAGTACCACGAACAGGACGGTCCGCCAGCGCGGCACGCCCAGCGCGTACGAGGCCTCGCGCAGGTCGTTGGGGACCAGCTTGAGCATCTCCTCGGTGGCCCTGACCACCGTCGGGATCATCAGGATGGTCAGCGCCAGCGCGCCGGCGAACCCGGAGAACTTGTAGCCGAACGTCAGCAGCCACAGCGCCAGCACGAACAGGCCGGCCACGATCGACGGGATGCCGGTCATCACGTCCACGAAGAAACTGATCGTGCGGGCCAGCCGGCCGCCGGCGCCGTACTCGACCAGGTAGATCGCGGTCATGATGGCGATCGGGACCGCGATCACGGTGCTGATCGCCACCTGCTGCAGGGTGCCGATGACGGCGTGGTAGGCGCCGCCGCCCGCGTCCCGGCCGCTGAGCCCGTTCATCGAGAACGCGAAGAAGTCGGCGTCCAGCCGGCCGATCCCGTTCACGAACACGGTCCACAGCACCGACACCAGCGGGATCATGGCGAGCGCGAACGCCCCGTACACCAGTACCTGGACGACGCGGTCCTTGACCTTGCGGCCGGTGGCGACCGAGGTCAGGCTGCTGCCCTGCGGGTCGGGGGCGGCCTTCTTGGTGACGGTAACGGAGGTCACACGAACTCCTTGCGGCGGGCGACGACGGCGCGCGCGGCCATGTTGACGAGCAGGGTGATCACGAACAGCACCAGGCCGGAGGCGATCAGCGCGCCCTGCCCGGTCCTGGTGGCCTCGGCGAAGCTGTTGGCGATGTTGGAGGCGAACGTGGCGCCGCCGTTCTCCAGGATGTGCCAGTTGATCCCGGGCACGAAGGTCAGCACCATCGCGACCGCGATGGTCTCGCCCATCGCGCGGCCGAGGCCGAGCATCGAGGCGCCGATCATGCCGGACCGGCCGTACGGCAGCACCGACATCCGGATCATCTCCCAGCGGGTGGCGCCCAGCGCCAGCGACGCCTCGATGTGCGCCCGCGGCACCTGCAGGAAGACCTCGCGGGAGATCGAGGAGATGATCGGCAGGATCATGATCGCCAGCACCACCGAGGCGGTGAAGATCGAGTTCTTGCCGGGGCTGTCGCCGCCGAACAGCGGGATCCAGCCGAGCACCGAGTTCAGGAACGCGCTGACCGAGTCCATGTGCTTGGCCAGGAAGATCAGGCCCCACAGGCCGTACACGATGCTGGGCACCGCGGCCAGCAGGTCCACCAGGTAGCCGAGCCCGCCGGCCAGCTTGCGCGGCGAGTAGAACGAGATGAACAGCGCGATCCCGATCGCCACCGGGGTCGCGATCAGCATCGCCAGCAGCGAGGACACCACGGTCCCGAACGCCAGCTGGGCGATCCCGAACCGGGGCGGCGCGGCGTTGGGGTCCCAGGCCTCCGAGGTCAGGAAGCTGGCCTCGTTGTCGCGCAGTGCCGGGATCGCCTTCCAGATCAGGAACACCGCGATCGCGGCCATGATGGCCAGCACGATGATCCCCGAGCCGCGTGCGGCGGAGACGAAGATCTTGTCACCGGCGCGGCCGGTGCTCATGCGCTTGCCGGTGGCGCGATGTCTGGCTCCGGCGGCCGTCTCGACGCCGGTGTCGGTGGTCACGAGGTGCCCTCCTCGAATGGCTGCTGCTGGGTCGGCTGTACGGGCCGCCGCGTCGCGGGCGGCGGCGGAACCCACGGCGGCCCCGCCACCGAGATCGTCGGTGGCGGGGCTGCCGTTGTCGGGATCGAGGGTCAGGACAGGGCCTTCACAGAGCCCTGGACCTTCGTCAGGACGCTGGCGGGCAGCGGGGCGTAGCCGATGTTGGTCAGGATCTTCTGGCCGTCGGCGCTGGAGGTGTAGGTGAGGAAGGACTTGACGAACGCGGCCTGCTCGGCCGGCAGCCCCTTCTCACAGGCGATCTCGTACGTCACCAGGACGATCGGGTAGGCGCCCGGCTCCTTGGTGGTGTAGTCGATGTCCAGCGCGACATCGTTGCCGGTACCGACGATCTTGGCGCCCTGGACGGCCTTGGACGCGCTGTCGGCGGTCAGCGCGGTGTACTCGCCGGCGCCGTTCTTGACCTTGGCGGTCTTCAGGTCGTTGGACTCGGCGTACGACATCTCCACGTAGGAGATCGTGCCGGGCGTGTTCTTCACCTGCGCGGTCACGCCGTCGGACTTGTTGGCGCCCTGACCGGCCTTGGCGGGCCACTTCTTGGCCGGCTCCCAGGTCCACGCCTTGGGCGCGGTGGCCTGCAGGTAGCTGGTGAAGTTGTCCGTCGTACCCGACTCGTCGGCGCGGTAGACCGGCTTGATCGGGGTGTTGGGCAGCTTGGCGTCCGGGTTCTCCTTGGCGATCGTCGGATCATTCCAGTTCTTGATCTTGCCGGAGAACGCGTCGGCGATGGTGGCCGGGGACAGCTGCAGCGAGTCCACGCCGTCCACGTTGAAGATCACCGCGACCGGCCCGACGACCATCGGCAGGTTGAGGGCGTTGCCGCCCTGGCAGCGCTGCTTGGCGGCCGTGACCTCTTCGGGCTTGAGCGCCGAGTCCGAGCCGGCGAACGCCACCTGTCCCTGGGTGAACGCCTGGATGCCCGCGCCCGAGCCGCTGGGCTGGTAGTTGAGGTTGGCCCCCGCGCACTTCTGCGCGTAGATCTTGGTCCACTCCTCGATGGCGTTCTTCTGCGCGCTCGAGCCCGCCGCGTTCACGGTGGCCTTGGCGCAGTCGATGTCGCCCTTGGGAACGTTCGCGGTGTTCGTCCCCTGGTTGTTGTCACTGCCGCAGGCGCTGAGGGTGAGCGCGCCCGCCACGACCAGGCCACCGAGGGCGGCAAGCCGAGAACCGTTCTTCACCGGGAGGTCTCCTCTAAGTCCGTTAAGCGGCGTCCCCACCGGGTGGTCTGGAGCAGTATGTCCAGGTAGAGGGGCACCGTCAGGTAGGACGCTAAGCAGGAGAGGTGACCAGGCACCCTGATCCAGGTGAACGCAGAATGAACGCCATTGGCCACGGCCGCGAAGTCTGCCCCGCTTTGCCGTGACCGACGGGTTAACAGCCCAGGTCAGTAGCCCTAAAAGCCCGTTTTGTCGGGCTTCAGGAGGCGGACGGTGAGCTTCCGTACATCACGTCCACGGCGTGCCGGGTGAACCCGAGCGACTCGTACAGCCGGACGGCCGCGGCGTTGGATTCGTCCACGTAGAGCAGGATGTACGGGACGCCACGCCGCTGCAGATGATGCAGGCCGGCAAGGGTGAGCGTGCGCCCCAACCCCATCCCCTGGGCCGCGGGATCGACCCCCACGACGTAGACCTCACCGGCACCGTCCGGATGGGTCTTGGTCCAGTGAAAACCGAGCACGCCCTGCTCGTTCTCCGCGAGGAAGAAACCGTCCGGATCGAACCACGACTCCCCCTCCCGCTGGAGCAGGTCGTCCATCGTCCAGGCCCCCTGCTCGGGGTGGTCGGCGAACGCACGGGCGTTGACGTCGAGCCAGGCCTGCTCGTCCCGCCCAGGCACGAAGGCACGCAACCGCACACCACTTGCAGCCGTGAACTCAGGAAGCGGGTCGACCGCGGGCCGGCGCATCTGAAAAAGCACCCGAACCCGGCTCATACCTTCCGACCCGGCCAGTGCGGCGGCAGCGGGCAGATCCCCATGCGCCCAAACCCGCAGCGGCGCGTTCACGTCCAGAACAGCCCGCAGCAAAGCACGGCCATGCCCCAGACGGCGATACTCAGGATGAACGACCAGCTCGGCAGCGGCGCTCTCCTCATCCGTGGCCGGATCCACGTGGGCATACCCCACGACACGCCCGGCCGACACGATCGTCAGCCCGTGCCCGCCGTCCCGCAGGCGCAGCAGCGCGTGCTCCGACAGCGGCCCCACCCCGTCGGCCGCGGTGGCGGCCTCGGCAAGGGCGAGGGCCTGGGCGATCTCGGACGCGGACAGCCGTACCTCAGTCATGATCGTCAGCCTATGCGGCGAGCCGGGAAGCACACCCCTCCACCCCTGGTCAAACCGACACATAAACGTCATTGAGTCGCAGGGAACCGGATGCCGGATTCTCTTAGCGTGCGAGCCATGACTCGACGACGCATCATCCTGGCGTGCGGCACCGCGGTGGTCGCCGCGGTGGCGGTGGCGGCGCAGCCGGCCGCCGCGCACCCCGCGCCCGCAGCGTCCGTACGGCTGCTGTCCCTCAACGACTTCCACGGCAACCTGGAGCCGCCCACCGGCAGCTCGGGCACGGCCATCGACGAGACCGGCACGCCCGTCCCCGCGGGCGGCGCCGCGTACGTCGCGACCCACCTCAAGCGCCTGGCCGACCGCAACACGCTGCGGGTGGCCCAGGGCGACATGATCGGCGCCTCGCCGCTGATCTCCGCCGCGTACCACGACGAGCCCTCGGTGGAGTTCCTCGGCAACGTGGGCGTGACCGCGTCGGCGGTCGGCAACCACGAGTTCGACGAGGGCTACCGCGAGCTGCAGCGGATCCAGTACGGCGGCTGCCACGCCGTGGACGGCTGCTCGCCCGCCGGTAAGTGGAAGGGCGCCAAGTTCGACTACCTCGCCGCCAATGTGATCCACGAGCACAGCGAGAAGCCCGTCCTCAGACCCTGGACGATCCGCAAGATCAACGGGGTGAGGATCGGCTTCATCGGCGTCGTCACCAAGACCACCCCGACCATCGTCAGCGCGGACGGGATCAAGGGCCTGCGGTTCGACGACGAGGTCACGGCCGCGAACAGGGCCGCCCGCGAACTCAAGCGCCGCGGCGTCCGCTCGATGGTCCTGCTCGTCCACGAGGGCGACCAGGTGCCGTCCGGGCAGCGTCCCGACACCTGCGGCGTGGTCCCCGGCGCCGGTACGCGCATCGCCAAGGACGCCGACCCCGAGATCGACATGGTCCTCGCCGGGCACACCCACCAGCAGTACGTCTGCAACGTGACCGACCCGAACGGCCAGCCCCGGCTCTACTCGTCCGGCTCGTCCTTCGGCCGCGTCATCAGCCAGATCGACTTCAAGGTCGACCGCCGTTCCGGCAACGTCGTCCGCTCGTCCATGAAGGGCGACAACCACGTGGTCACCCGGGACGTACCGGCCGACCCCAAGACCGAGACGTTCGTGCAGACCTGGAAGGACCGGGTCGCGGAGAAGGCGAACAAGCCGGTCGGCAGCATCACCGCCGACCTGACCCGCACACCCTCACCTTCCGGCGAGACCGCACTCGGCGACGTCATCGCCGACGCGCAACTGGCCTCGATGAAGGACCAAGGCGCGCAGATCGCTCTGATGAACCCGGGCGGCGTACGGACCGACCTCGTCCACAAGGCGTCCGGCTCCGAGGGCGACGGCGTCGTGACCTACGGCGAGGCCTTCGCGGTCCAGCCGTTCAGCAACGTGATGGGCGTGGTCTCGCTGACCGGCGCCCAACTCGACAAGCTGCTGGAACAGCAGTGGACCGGCTCCGGCGAGAAGATCCTGCAGCCGTCCGCGACGCTGAACTTCACCATCGACCGGTCCCGCCCGATAGGCGACCGCGTCTCAGCCATCACGGTAGACGGCCGGCCCGCCGACCCGGCGGCCACCTACAAGGTCGCCGCCAACAACTTCCTCCTGGGCGGCGGCGACGGCTTCACCACGTTCACCGAAGCAACGGACCAGGTCCTAGGCCCAATAGACCTAGACGCCTTCGTGGAGTACCTGACAGGCAACTCCCCCATAACCCCGCCCCAACCAACCCGCATCTCAGGCAGCTAGTTCACCGCGTCCGGAGCGTTGACTCGTGGCGTGTTCGCCTGAAAACGCCAGGGCCATAGGCGAACACGCCACGAGTCAACGGAAGCGGGTGTCAGGGGCAGGCCGGGTAGAGGGCCCTCGTTCCGGTCGAGTACGCGGCGGGGTCGCTGAATCGGCAGCCGTAGGCCGGGTCGGCGACCGTGCTC